>CANGKZ010000008.1 GCA_947454705.1 Verrucomicrobiota bacterium | reverse complement strand
CTCGACACCAGGAAGGCTACCCAGCGCTCCGTGAAGTTCGTTCGGTGGTTGAGGCACGCAGTCCGCGAACACCTCACGGAAACCGCCGCCGTGCCCCGTCTCAGCCTTTTACTCGCTTCCCTTTAGTCACCGGCTTCGGACACCAATGCGTTATTGCCTCTCGGTTGCTGTAGGATATTTCCTAGCGTTTGTCAGTCGCCCGCGTGCTCGACAGATTCTGTTCTGATCAGTTACTAGTGCTTTAGTTGGGTAGACGGTCGCAATAAAACCAAGCAAGTTCCAAAACCTCTATGGGCGAAGTGGATCAATAGCGCGGGAAATCGGTTTCGTCCGGGGCGTATCGAATTCCTATGGCTTTAAATACGCCGCCGCTACCTGTATTCCGCCTCGTTTTAGGTTAGATTTCTATGAGAGCATTTCGATGGATGGTGATGAGTTTGATCATCGCCTCGGTGTTTGGATGCCAAGCGTCCGGAACCTACCCGCCCGCCGGCGCTCCGCGTCCGATGGTGAGCGGCGACCGTGGCATGCTCGAAATGGGGCGCGCCATTTTCGCCGGCAAGGCCAAGCTCTCTGCGGTCGATGGCAACGGGGACACCCAGCGGGACCGCCTTACCACCCTGCAAGCCAAGCTCCCCCCTTCCGCCCGACGCTCAGTGGATCTTCCCGCCCTCGCCGGTCATCTCACCGCAGAACAAATGACCGCTCTCGAGGCCTTCCTCGAAGCCCGCTTCGAAATCAAACTCTGATCCCCATGAATGCCTTTAAGAAACTGGTGGCTTCGACGGTCCTGGGAATTTCCGGCGCGGCCGCATTCGTCTCGGGTTCGGCGCAGTCCGCCTGGCTTCCCGCGGAAGGGAAATTTCAGGTCACCCCGTCGTACGTGTACCAGTCGTTTCGCAACATCTGGATGGGCGGCAGCCACGAGATGCGCTTGAGCGACGACGTCATCCAGCATACCGCCAGCGTTTCGTTGGAATACGGACTTTCCGAATCGTTCGCATTCGACACATCGCTCGGGTACTCCCGCGTGGACAGCAAAGCGTTCGGTCCCGGCGTGTTGAAGGACGATGGATTGACCGACACCCGAATCGGCCTCCGATACCGCTTTCTCGATGAGCGGATCTCCAAGCTGGAGTGGGCACCGACCCTGACTCTTCGGGCTGGTGGAATCGTGCGCGGCACCTATGAGGCCGGTCCTCCCTTCGCCCCGGGCGATGGGGCCAACGGCGGGGAAATCTCATTGCTCGCGGCGAAGGCCTTCGGAACTTCGGGGTTTGGATTGTACGGCGAGGCTGGATATCGGGTTCGGTCGCATCCCGTGCCGGACGATTTCTTCGCCAGCATTGGGGCCTATCAAACGATCGGAGCCTTCACCGTCCACACCGCGTTCCAAAACACCCAAAGCTTGAGCGGCGTGAATATCGGCGACCCCGGGTTCACCTTTCCGGCCACCAAGGAAATCAGTCGCATGATCGAAGTGGGCGTGGGCTACACCGATTCCGGCCGTCGCTACTACCAGATCTTCGGAGCCGTCTCCATCGATGGTCGGAACACTGGCGACAAGCGGATCTTGGGCATCTCAGCTTCGTTTGGGTTCTGAACCCCTACGGACTGCGATCCAGACTGCCGCCAAGAGGACCATCCCGTATTCGACCGGGCGCACCCAAACCGGGTGCGCAAACGGTTCCGTACCCGGGAGGCCGAGATTCATTGCCGTGGCGTAGCTCAGGGACACCGCACCCATGGCAACCCACACAATGCCGGTGCTGCGTCGATCTGCAGAACACGCGCTGAACGGGGCGAGCCAAATCAGGTACCACGGATTCACCACCGCGCTGAAGATCAACACGGTTGCAAAAACCCATTCGATCCTCCGCTGGTGGATCGGTGTGGACCTCCACCTCCACGCGAGGCCTGCAAGAGTTCCTGCTGCGGCGAGCCCGGCGATCTGGCGTGCGAGTTCCGGAGACGCGGCGACTTGAAGGAGTCCCACGACTGAAGAATTGAACTCCCACGAATCGGCGAAACGGCGGATTCCCTCCCACTCCGCCGTGCTCCCCTGAATCCAAAAGGGCAGGTAGGGAACGACCGCGGCAACCATGGCTCCAGCCCAGGCTTTCCTGCATCGGAGCGGAATCAAAAAAGGAACTGCCAGGCCCGCGGTCAACTTGGTGGCGGCGGCCATGCCCAACAGAAGGCCGCCCGGAATCGGGCGATCCGATCGAAGCGCCGCCCATCCGAAAACCAGGGGGGCGAGCGCAAGAATGTCGGCGTGCGCATTGGCGGAGACCTCATGGATGACCAGGGGGCACCATCCATAAAGTACGGCGGATCGTGGAGAGACACATCGCCAGAGGCAGGCGATGACGAGCAAGTCGGCGAGCACCAGGAGCGACTTCAACGGCCAGAGGGCCCCGGGTCGAATGGCGGCGGCCAAGGCGCACCAACCCTGGAGCACTGGGGCATAAATGGTCGGAACATCAGGGTAGTTGATTTCGCTCAGCACGTTTTGGAGCGCCTCCGGGATCGAATCGTCGCGGAACGCCGTAACGGGAACCTTGTTGTAAGGTGTGCCGGTGGTCCAAGTCTGCCAGCCATCCCACAGATGCCGTGCGTAATCGTTCTCCATCAGCGGAGCCGCCGCCGAAGCTGCGATTCGGAAGGCCACCGCCCAAACCAGGAGACCGCGCAGGGCGAGTGGGGAGTCGTTCTTGGACCGAAGCAGCCAAGCGAACGCACTCCAGGCAATCGCCTGAACCGTCCAGTAGAGCGGCAGGCCGGCATACTTGGGAATATGCGAGCCCCACGCCTCGAGCACCCAAATCATGAGAATCAAACCTCCGATCCCATGGCGGGTGAGCACCTTGGATCGGGAGGACGATAGGGCGGACATGACCAAGCGCAGCCTAGAAGAGGCACTCTCAGCTGCCCAGCCGGAACCGGCATGCCCTACGATCAGTGGAGTGCCCCCCGGAAAACACGCTTTTCCGCCCCAGCCACTCGACAGGTGCAATTGGCATGGGCTAACCTTTGGTTTGACCGCAAGGAACCCAATCAGACGTCCCGTGCACGGTTTTTGCCGGGATGCGTTCCCTGTGGACTTCGGGTCATTCAGCTAAATCCCACGGAACCGTGCCGTCCGACACGCCAAGACTGGCGAAGCGATCTGCAGGCCTCTACCTGCGGGTGGTGGCGTTTGCGCTGTTGCTGATCAGCATCACCACGGCGATTTCCGCGGTGTTGGTTTACGGGTATCAGCGTCGAAGCTTGGAACTGCACATCGGCCGCGAATTGTCAGCGGTGGTCCAATCCATCGCGCCCCGGATCGATGCCGCCCTATTGGAACTGGTCGCTCCAGGGAGCCAACGCGGCGAGATTCGGAACAAGGACGAGTTTGAGGAATTGCGCGGCATTCTGCTCGACGCCAAATCGGCGAACCAACTGACCAGTCAGCACGGCAGCCCGCTCTATATCGTTCGCGATGTGAGTCCATCGCCGGGTTCGCGCCGGATGCAGTACGTGGTGATGACCGACGCGGAGCCCGACAAAACGTTTGCTGTCGGCAATGAGGATCTCATGCCGCCGCATGTTGCGCGGGCGTTTGATTCCAAGGAGGTCCAGATGACCCGCCTGTACACCGACGCGTATGGCGATTGGATCTCCGCTGCGGCACCCATTCGCACCCGCGATGGCAAGGTGGTCGGCGTCTTGCAGGCGGATCGGCACATTGATTTTTTCCAAGCCCTGGCCAGCGAGGCCTCCCTCAAGGTGCTGGTCGGCGCATTGCTCAGCTTCCTCCTGGCCGCTCCGCTTGCGTTGATTGCGGGACACGAAATCGTCGTGCCATTGCGCCGCCTCGCCGAGGGGGCCAGGGTCATCGGCGAGGGCAACTTGGATCAACGCGTGCCGGTGGATCGATCGGACGAAATCGGCGGGCTGGCCCAGAGCTTCAATTCGATGGCGGAGAAGCTCAAGGAATCGAGCCAGCGAATCGAACTCCAGAATCGCGATCTGATCGTCGCCCACGCGCAAGCCGAGGCGGGAAGCCGCGCCAAGAGCGAATTCCTCGCCACGATGAGTCACGAGATCCGCACCCCGATGAACGCCATCCTGGGGTTCATCGATCTCCTGCTCGACTCCGATCTCACCCACGAACAACGGCGCAATTCCGAGTTCGTGAAGCAAAGCGCGGCGGCTCTGCTTTCGATCATCAACGACATCCTCGACCTCTCTCGTCTCGAAGCCGGCAAGATGCCGTTGGAAAAGAAGGTGTTCGATCCGCGGGAGGTGGTTCGCGGGGTGGTGGAACTGATGACTCCGCTCGCCCAGAAGAAGAACCTCAATCTGCTGTTGTGGGTGGATGATCTGGTGCCGGGATATTTGGAGGGCGACGCGCTGAGGTTGCGGCAGGTGCTGCTCAACCTGGTTGGCAATGGCATCAAGTTCACCGAGCGCGGCGAGGTCAGCGTCAAGGTCAAGTCGGTCGGCCCCGAAGCACCTGAACCAGCGAAACCGGACGATGCTCCCGTGCTGATCCAGTTCGAGGTCAGCGACACCGGTCTGGGGATTTCCAAGGACCTGCGTTCCCGTTTGTTCGAGCCCTTCAGCCAGGCGGACAGCTCGACCACGCGCCGCTATGGAGGCACCGGCCTCGGCCTCGTGATCTGCAAGCGCATCGTCAACATGATGGGCGGCGAGATCGGGCTTCGCGATCCCGACGGTTCGGGCAGCACCTTCTGGTTTTCGATTCCGTTCCGCTGCGCCAGTGAACCGGAGGAAACCGCCAGCTTTGCTCCGTTCGAATCCGGACGCGTGCTTGTGGTGGTGGATGGCGATCCGGCCTACGACTCCATGGTGCGCCAGCTGGAGCGCTGGCAGCTCGTGGTGGAAACCGTACAGGGACCCAACCTCGCCGTGCGGCGTCTTCAGGAAGCCTCGCACACGGGACGACCGTTCGACATCGCCATTGTGGATTTCTCCATGCTGGGCCGGAACGGACGGAACCTCTCCGGAATGCTCATTGGAAATCCGTTGTTCGCGGGGCCGCGATTGATCGTTCTTTCGCCGCATCCGGATCCGCAGGCCGAGCTGTTGATGCGCGAGGAACGCATGGGAGTCCTGCTGACCAAGCCGGTGAAGTACACCCGGCTGCATCGGGCCATCGAAGGGATTTTGAATCCTGCCGGCGAGGTGCGTTCCGAAAGTGGGGCGGCCGCCAGCCGTCCGGCCCTCAACCTGCTTCTCGCCGAGGACAATGAAGTCAACCGCCTGTTCGCCATCGAGCTTCTGAATCGTCTCGGCTACAAGGCGGACATCGCCGCCAACGGCAACGAAGTCCTCAACCGCACCGAGCAACGGGTTTATGATGTGATCCTGATGGACTGCCTCATGCCCGAACTCGACGGCTACGAGACCACCCGCCGCCTCCGCGAGCGCGAGCGCGGGGGAGTGCACCGAACCTGGATCATCGCCCTGACCGCCAACGCCATGCGCGAAGATCGCGGACGCTGCCTCGAAGCGGGCATGGACGATTACCTTTCCAAGCCGTTCGAACGCGAAGCGCTTCGACTCGCCCTTGAACGTGCCCGCAACGAGATTCGCGAACGGGCCGGGGCGCTTTGAGACCGTGAGTTCCCCGACGGAGTCGATTCCTGGCCGCCGCAGTCCCGACGCATTCGCGGGCCGCTGCGCCATTCTCATCCCGGCTCTCAACGAAGCCGAGGTTGTGTCGATCACCGTTCAAGACTGGCTTCGCCTCGGCTTCGTCCACGTTCGTGTGGTGGACAACGGAAGTACCGACGCCACCCCGGCGCTCGCCCGCCAAGCCGGGGCGGAAGTGGTCTCAGAAGAGGTACGCGGCTATGGCAGCGCCGCCTGGACCGGCCTTCAGAATCTGCCCCCTGGAATCGATTGGGTGCTGTTCAGCTCCGCCGATGGAAGTGATCTCCTGACTGTGGACGAGCTCACCCAATGGACCGCCGCATCGCGCACCGCCGATCTCATCCTCGGCGATCGAGGCTCCAGTCCAGAGTCCAGCAGCGCGATGAATCTTTCCCAGCGCGTTTGCACCGTGATCGTCCGCTGGGTGGTGCGAATCGGATGGGGCCGCACGCTTCGCGATGTCGGATCGCTCCGCGCCGTCCGGATTCGCGCCTTCGATTCCCTGCGCCTCGCCGACCGGGGATTCGGTTGGAATGTGGAAATGCAGATCCGCGCGATTGAATGCGGACTCCGCATCACTGAACTGCCGGTGTGCTTCCGTCCCCGACGTGCCGGCCAGTCGAAGATTTCGGGAACCATTTTTGGCACCACACGAGCCGCGACGGCGATTCTCGGGATCCTCTTCCGGCTGTGGCAAACGCGGGCGGAACGCCGGCGTCGGGACGAAAACCGGTCGTAAGTTGGATTCGGCGATGGGAGGCAGGTTTCCCGGAGGCTTGACCGGGGACATCGAATGAGGCGGCAATGCGCAACGTCCTCTCCATAATGGCATCACGATCGGTCGCATCATGAACATCCTCCAACTCCTCCTGGCCAAGGGCCTCCTGACTTCTGCGCAGGCGGAGGATTCCATCGCGCTTCAGAAGGCCGAGGGGCTGCGACTGGACCGCGCCGTGATCCAACTCGGATTTGTGACCGAGCGCCAGATGCTCGAATTGATGTCGGAGCAGCTGCACCTGCCCCTGGTGGAACTGCAGGATGTGACCATCGATGCGGAAATCCTCCGCGCACTGCCGGCGAAGATTGTCTATCGCAAGCGACTCGTTCCTGTGTCGCGCGAACACGGGATCCTGAATGTCGCGACGAGCGATGCCTTCGATCTGTATGCCTTTGACGATCTCCGGTTGAGCACCGGCCTGGAGATTCAGCCCGTCCTCGCGCCGCGCGATGACATTGAGAAGGTGATCAAGTCCCACTACGGACTCGGTGGCGACACACTCGATGAAATGGTCGGCGCCGGTGACCTGGAAGGCAGCGCAAGTTCGGTCGAGGCGGGCGAAGATCTGCTCGAGGCCGCGCAAGAGGCGAGTGTCATCAAGCTCGTCAACGAGATCATCATCGAGGCGGTCAACGAGCGGGCGTCCGACATTCACATCGAACCGTACGAGCATCAGCTCTCGATCCGGTATCGCATCGACGGCGTGCTGCAGGAGGCTTCGGTGCCTCCGCAGATGCACCGGTTCCAGGCCGCGATCATCAGCCGCGTAAAAATTCTGGCGAACCTCAACATTGCCGAGCGCCGTATCCCGCAGGACGGCCGCATCAAGTTTCAGGTCGGCGGACGCCAGGTGGACGTCCGTGTCAGCGTGATCCCGATGCTCTTCGGCGAGGGCGTCGTCATGCGTCTCCTCGACAAGTCGAACGTGCTGTTCACGCTCCAGCAGCTCGGCATGGATGAAGTGACCTACGGCCGCTTCAAGGGGCTCATCGATCGTCCGCACGGAATCTTCCTCGTCACCGGTCCCACCGGCGCGGGCAAGACGACGACACTCTACGCCGCGCTCAACGCGATCGTCGGTCCGGGCATCAAGGTGCTCACCATCGAGGATCCCGTGGAATACCACCTCCACGGCGTGAACCAGATCCCGGTGAACCACCAGGTGGGAATGACCTTCGAGAAGGGCCTGCGTGCGATCCTGCGTCATGACCCCGACGTGGTGATGCTCGGTGAAATCCGCGACCTCGAAACCGCCCGGGCCGCAACCCAGGCGGCGATGACCGGGCATCTCGTGCTCTCCACGCTGCACACCAACGATTCGGCATCGGCCGCCATGCGTCTGATCGAAATGGGCGTCGAACCCTTTTTGGTCAGCAGCACCATGATCGGAGCGATGGCCCAGCGGCTTGTGCGACGGGTGTGTCCGAAGTGCCGCGAGGATTATGAGCCCGACGCGGCGGATATTCCGCGCGACCTGATTCTCGAGCCGGGAACCAAGCTGGTTCGCGGACGCGGCTGCCCGCACTGCCGCAACACCGGGTATCGCGGCCGAACCGGATTGTACGAGTTGATGGTCATGAACGATGACATCGCGGCCAAGATCATCGACCGCGCGCCGGTGCCGCAGATTGTCGCGGCAGGACGCGCCTCCGGGTTGCGTCTGCTTCGCGAAGACGGATGGATGAAGGTTCGAGCGGGTCAGACCACACCCGACGAGGTGGTGTTCTGCACTGCATTGTGAGCCGCGATTGAACCGCATCGTTTTTCTCTGACCGCATGGCGCAATTCCTCTACACCGCGATGACCGATGCCGGTGCCCGCGTGTCGGGATCGCTCGAGGCGGACAGCGAGGCGGCGGTGCTGCGCGCGCTGGAGGAGCGCAAACTCTTTCCGGTGTCGGTGCAGAGCAAAACCGGTGCAGGGCAGGGTGCCCCCGGCAAACGCAAGGTTCGCGCGGCGGATATGGGAATGCTCTACAGCCAGCTGGCAGATTTGCTCGGATCGGGCGTGCCGCTGCTCCGCGCGCTGGACTCCCTGATCCGCTCCACCCCGGGCGCGAATCTCAAGGCGCTGCTGAAGGAAATCCGGACCTCGGTGTCGGAAGGCAAGTCACTCACCGAGACCCTCCGACAATACCCCGAGGTGTTTCCTCCGCTGCACATCGCCATGATCCAGGCCGGTGAACGTGCGGCGTTCCTCGAGGAAGTGCTCCACAGCCTCGCGGGGTTCATCGAACGATTCGAAGAACTGCGCAGCAAGGTGATCGGCGCGCTGATTTATCCCGCTCTCCTCGCCGGGCTCGGAACGGTGGTGATGATCGCCGCGCTGATGTTTTTCGTTCCCAAGTTCGAGCCCCTGCTGGCCAACGCCAAGAAGCCGCTGCCGTCCGAGATCATGTTCGGCGCGAGCCATGTGGTGCGCCATTATTGGTACGTCGTGCTGGCGGTGATGGCGGCGCTGGGCGGTGCGATCTGGGCGAACCTCAAGAGCGAGGTCATGCAGCGGAAGATGGAGCGCTGGCAGTTGAAGATCCCGGTGGTCGGCAGTGCGCTGCGGCTTCTGGCCATCACCCGTTTTTGCCGGATTCTCGGCACCATGCTGGCGAACGGCGTGCCGCTGTTGCAGGCACTGAAAATCAGCAAGGATGCAACCGGGTCCAACATCCTGGCCGACCGCATTGCGTCGGCGACCGAGGCGGTGCGCGATGGCAAGCGGCTGTCCGAGCCGTTGAGCGAGGGCGGATTCATCCCGGAGCAGATTCTCGCCATGATCTCGGTGGCCGAGGAATCGAACAATCTCGACAAGGTTTTGGTACAAATCGCCGACACGGTGGAGCGGCGAACCAATCGCCAGGTGGACCAGGCCGTGCGTCTGATTGAGCCCGCGATCTTGTGTCTGGTGGCCGCAGCAATTGGGTTTCTCGCGCTCGGATTGCTCCTGCCCATCTTCACCATGGCCAGCGCGCTGGGGTCGAAGTAGCCCCGGTGGTGGCTTCAAAGTGAGATCGCAGGTCCGCGGTAAGTCTTCGCACGGAAAGAGTTGAATCTTGCCGGAGATTCCTACGTCCACGTATGGTTCCGAAATCGCGCATTCAGCATTATGACCGTCCAATCCAAAGCCAATTTGCTCAGCCGGCGCCGGCGAGCTTCGGGTTTCACCCTGATTGAAATCCTCCTCGTCATCGTAATCATCCTGCTCCTCGCGGGGGCCCTCGTGGTCTTCGTGTTGCCGCAGCAAAAGGGTGCCGAAAAGAACACCACCCGGTTGATGCTCCAGCAGGTCGGAACCGCGCTGGACACCTACCGCCTCAATCTTGGGCACTATCCCAACGAGCAGGAAGGCGGACTCGATGCGCTGCTCAAGAAGCCCAGCTTCGAAAACGAGCGCATGGGCGACAAGTGGCAGGGCCCGTACCTGAAGCCCGGAACCACGCTGGATGATCCCTGGGGCCACAAGGTTCGTTACGAACTCGCCGACCGCGCGACTGCCGGTGAAACCGCCGGTGCCCTTCCGTACAAACTCTATTCGGTCGGACCCGATGGTCAGCCCGATACGGACGACGACATCAAGTTGGCGGCCGAGAGCAATGATCCGAACTCCGGAAGCCCGACGAAGTAAGTCGTCGTGAAGTAGGCTGACTGATCGATCGATTCGAGGCACCTCGTGCGCACGCTGGAGACAATGCATGTGGATTCAGTCCGGACGACATTCACGGACGACCCGGGTGGGCTTCACCCTGGTTGAGCTGCTGTTGGTCGTCGTCCTGCTGGGTCTGCTGTTCGGCGCGGTTGTCTTCAGTCTCGATTCATTGCAACGCGGCGCCCGCCTCGAGGAA
The DNA here is from genome assembly GCA_947454705.1 of Verrucomicrobiota bacterium. GTDB lineage: Bacteria > Verrucomicrobiota > Verrucomicrobiia > Limisphaerales > UBA9464 > CAIVQB01. Next base: position 161,685 of record CANGKZ010000008.1, on the reverse strand, counting down.
GGGGCGGGCCAAGTGGAAACCCTGCTCCGGTTCGCCCGGGCGCAGGCCTCCTCCAGCGGACGTCAGGTTCGCATCGTTTTTGGTCCCGCCGATTCCACATCGGCCGGGACGCCTCCCGCGAAATCGAATTCCGGTTCTGCTTCCAATCCTTCCCCGGCAGGAAGCGAGAACGGCGGGCGATCGACTTCAAGCTCGAGCTCCGCTTCCGAATCCGGGTCGACCGTTTTCTCCGATTCCGGAATCGCGGTGGAATGGGAGCCGGACCCCATCGGTGCCCCGGGCCGCTTCGAACCGCTCCGCGAAGCCGCGCCATATCTGGAACAGATCGGCGCCCTGGTTCTGGTCCGCCCGGTTCCGCGTGCGGCGGCGACGACCACCCTCTCCATGTTGAAGGGATTCGAACCGTCACCGTCACTGGTGCCGACGGGCGATACCAATTCCGCAGCCATCGGAAGCGCGATGCCTTCCGATGCCGATCTCGCAGGAGCCGGGGGACCGCCACCTCCGTTGGTGTTTTATCCCGATGGATCGAGCGACACCTACGAGCTCTCCATCCAGTCGCAGGATGAGACCGAAGTGCGTCGCGTGGTCATTTCCCTCGCGGGTCTCACGGGCACGATTCATTCGCGATGGGTCAGTCCGGATGGATCGGATCCCGCATCGGACATGATCGACCAGTCCACCGCGAAGGAGTCCGGCATTTCCTCATCCGCTCCGGCGGTGTCGGGAGGACGCAGTGCGGGAGGAGGCGTGTCACCGTGAATCGCATTGGATCCTGCTCGCGACGCGAAGTTCGAGGAACGGCGTTGCTGGAAGTGTTGCTCGCGGTCGCGTTGTTCGTCGCGGCGGCGGCGGTCATGACCGTGGCATTGAACGCCTCGCTTTCGAGCCTGGGTCGTCAGCGCCTCTCCGCCCACGCTGCGAATCTCGCATCGAGCGTGCTCGCGGAGATTCAGTTGGGGATTCGACCGCTGGTGACTTCGGCACGAACTCAGATGGATCCGCCGTATGCCGATTGGACGCTCGAGCTAGCGGTGACCCCGGCGGAGAACGCATCGGGCGAACCCACCGGACAAGCCCGCGTCGAAGTGGTCATCCGGCATTCCACCGAATCCGTCGTTCAACGCCTCGCCCAACTCCTGCCGTTGAACCGGAATTCCAACACCTCCACCAACGCGGTGGCCGGACGCGCGGAGGTGGGACCGTGAGAGTTCAAATCGGTCCATTCCGTTCCCGGCGCGACCGCCTGGCGTTTACACTTGTTGAGGTGTTGCTCGCGATTTCGATCGCGTCGGCACTTCTGATTTCGGCGCTGTTGTTTTACCGACAGGCTGCGGATTTGCGGACCCAGATTCTCGTTGAGTCGGACCGGCTCGGAACGATGCGACGCGTGCTCGATCTGATGGCGTCCGACCTCCGCTCCGCCCAGGCAATTCCTGGAGTCGGGGATTCGTTTTCAGGGGGCAGCAACTGGATCAGCTTCACGCGTCTCACCGTGCCGCGTCCGGGTCCGGGAGGTGGACTGGGTTCGGGCTCCGGTGGACTAACGCTTCAGCGCGTGACCTACACGGCGCCAGTCCACACCGAGGGGACCAACACCAGCGTGGCGGGATTGTCGCGCGTGGAGGATTCGCCCGACGCGGCGCGCCCGAGTCTTCCCGTTGCGCCATCTGCGGGACTGGATCCCGGTCCTTTCGGCGGGACCAATCGTGGTACCGTTTCGATCTCGTACGAGGAGGTCATCGCGCAAACCCGCGAAGAGAAGCCGGCGAACCTGATCACCGATCTCGTCCGGTTCGTCCGGCTTCGATACTGGGATGGTGCGGCATGGCTCGATGGTTGGACAAATTCCGTACCGCCGCCGGGAATTGAAATCGTGCTTTCCACCGAGGATCAGGCCACTGAGTCGGCTCCGGACCCCAATGCATCGGCCCCGGACGACCTGTTTCGCCGGGTCGTCTTTCTTCCCACAGGCGTTGCGCAAAGGCGGTCGGAAATGGAAGGATCCTCCCCCGCTCCCAACACGACGACACCCTGAGCCGATGAACCTGCTGCCCAGCCATTCGCGACGCGACGCCCGACAGGGCTTCGCGCTGCTGGCCGTGCTTGTGTTCATCATGCTGCTTTCGATGCTCACGGTGAGTCTGATGTTCCGGTCAAAGTCGGATGAAACCGCCGCCGCTGCCGGCGCCGGGACCGAGCAGGCCTGGGCCGCGGCAATGAGCGGCGTGCAGGAAGCGCTTCGCGTGGCGGCGTCTGCGACTCCGGGATCGATCGAGTGGCAGGATAATCCAGCAGGGTTCCGGGATCGACCGGTGTTCGAGGATGGTGCCGATCAATGGTTCTTCACTGTGTACTCTCCGACCGGAAGCGATGACACGGTCGAACTTCGGTACGGTCTCGACTCCGAGGCGTCACGGCTGAACTTGAATCATCCGGGATCGGCGGACCTCGGCCGCATTCCGCGCATGACGCCGGCGATGGTTCAGGCAGTCCGAAGTTTCGTGGGGGCGGGAACGGGTACCAGTTCTGATACCGCTTCCGCCGGACAAGCGAGCGCGACTCCTCCTCCGATACCCGCCGAGGGTGACCTCGCAGCGCTGGAGCCGGTTCCCTCCGGTGAAGACACGCTTGGTGCGGCGATCGCGGCACTGAGTCTTCCGGTGCGGCATGGTCCGCTGAGCACGCTGGAGGATGTGCTGCGAGTGCCGGGATTTTCGTGGAGTCTGTTGCACGGGGAGGATGCCAATCTGAACGGGCATCTCGATGCGAACGAGGACGACGGCGACGAACGGTTTCCTCCGGACAATCACGATGGACGCCTCGACCATGGCATGGCGCAGTATTTTTCAGTGGTCAGCTACGATCCGGACCGGACCTCGCAGGGGCGTCGTCGGACGAATCTGAACGACCCCAAGGAACCGCTGCCATCGGGCGAGTTTCCCGCCGGATTTACCAACTTCGTGGCCGCGATGCGTGCTGCGGGCCAGAAACTTGCGCATCCTGCCGATTTGCTCGAGGCGAAGATTAAAGTGAAGGATTCGGCGGGAAATGAAGTCGAGTTGGGTTCGGGTATTACCAAAACTGAACTGCCAACCGTGCTGGATCTCTTCACCACCGATACTGCGGGGCGTCACGACGGACTGATCGACGTGAACACCGCGAGCTCCACCGTGCTCGCCACGTTGCCCGGGATCGACCCGGCGATCGCCGAAACGATCGTGTCCACGCGCACCAGCGTGAGCGCCTCGCGTCGGACCACCACCGCGTGGCTGGTTCAGGAGGGCGTGGTGGATGCGGAGAAATTCAAAGCACTCGCCCCCTCGATCACCGCGCGGTCGCGCCAGTTCCGATTTCAGGTCCTCGGTTATGGAATTCCCTCGGGACGATTCTGCGTGTTGCAGGCGGTGGTCGATGCCGGCGGGGACGAACCCCGCGTGATCGAGCTTCGCGACATCACCCGGCTTGGGCTTCCGTTCAAGCCCGGACCCGAAAACACGGGGACCGATTCTGGTACGAAACAGACCGCGATGAAGTTTGCGCCATTCCAAAGGGGAGGCCGCCGTGGGTAAGCGGCTGCGCCAAATGTCGGTGGTGTGGGGACGGCTGCGAAGGCTGAAGAAGGATTCGCGCCAGCGGACTCCGTCGCTCGCCACTGCCCTCGACATCGAAGGCACCACGCTCCGTGTCGTGCAGGCCGGACCCCGTGGACGCGTCATCCGCCTGTCCGCCGTGCCGCTGGAACTTCCGGCCGATGCCGATCGCAACGATGCGGCGGTCATGGGGGCGGCGGTGGGACGTGCGTTGAATCAGCTCGGATTGAAACCCGGCTCGGTGATCGTGGGCATTCCCCGCGCGAAGGTGATTCTGAAGACGCTCACGCTTCCGGTCATCGAGAAGCTCGGTGAGCTCGCATCGCTGGTTCATTTCCAGATCGGCAAGGATCTTCCATTCCGCATGGACGAAGCGGTCATCGACTTCAAGGTCCGCCGCCAGGTCTTCGCCCAGCCCGATCGCACCGAAACTCCCGGAGCTCCTGCGGGCGCGACTGCGACCGCAGCCGAGGGCGTGGCCGTGGTGCCCCGGCTTGAAGTGCTGGTCGCGACCGTGAAGCGCGACGTGGTGGAGTGGCACCAGCGTCTGGCAGAAGCCGCGGGGTTGAAACTTTCCGCCATCGGATTGCTGCCCTACGCGAATGCCCGATGCGTCCAGGCTTCGCGCGTCGCGGATGGCGATGCGGCGTTTGCGCTCGTGTCGCTCCGTCCGGACGAGGTCGGCATCGACATCATCGCCCAGGACGTCCTGCTCTTCAGCCGCGGCACTCCGCTGCGTCCTGCCCCCGGCACCGCGCCGGATGCTGCATCGCCCGCCGGCACCGCGGCTGGTTCACCGAACGAGGCGCTGGTTCGCGCGGTCGGAATCGAAGTGGTGCGAAGCCTCCATGGCTACGCTGGCATGGAGACGAATCCGGTCGTGGACAAGGTGGTCATCGCCGGTGCGACTGGAATGGAAGACGAAGTGGTCAAGCTGCTGACCACGCGGCTCGACACGCCGTGCATGAAGCTCGATCTCGCCAGCGGGTTGCGTCTGCCCGAGAGCGGCGCCGAACACGCGGCGGGATCGATTGGTGCGCTCGGGTTGGGATTTGGATTTTGCGACGCGCAGGGTTTGCCGTTCGACTTCCTCAATCCCAAGAAGCCGGCGGTTCAGCGGAACCTGAAGAAGATCCGCATCCTGACCTCGCTGGCCGCCGTGGCCGTGGTGATGGTGCTGGTGCTCTCGCTCCGCGGGTTCCTGGCCGGACGTCGCGAGGCGGCGCTGGAGAAAATCACCGCCGAACTTTCCGCCGCAGAAAAGCAGCGTCCGCTTTATCGCAAGTTGATCGCCCAAACCGGTGTAGTGGAAAACTGGGTGAAGGCCGAGCGCGACTGGCTGGAGCACTACGCGTATTTGACCTCCATCCTCCCGCCGAGCGAGGAGATCTATCTGACCTCACTCGCCGTGAGCGGGCAGGGGATGATCCGTCTCACGGTCCAGGCGCGCAGCGGCGAAACGCTGGCGCGGCTTGAGAAACAGTTGCGCGCCGCCGGGTACGACGTGAAGCCGCTGGCCATCACGCCCGGACCCGACCGCTTCGGATACGAGTTCCGTTCCAACGTCGAACTGGTGGTGCCCGACAAGCTCAAGATCGATCTCCAAAAAGTGAAGGCCCCGGCGCGTCCGATGGATGACATGTCACTCGAACCGGCCGCCTACCGAAGGGGGGGCGGATGAACCAACGCGAAAAACTTCTCGCTGGAATCATCGGCGGCGTGGTGGGTCTGTTCGTCGTCATCTACGGCCTGCAGGTGGTCATCCTTCAGCCCGTGCGCGAACTCGACCGTCGCATTGCCGGAACGAAGGAACGGTTGGAAAAGGTGAAGACCGAACGCCGCAATTACTTTGCGGCGGAGGACCGTCTCCGGGCGATCACCGCGCGCACCTTTGCCGACACCATCGACCAGGCCAGCGCCCGTTCCGGGGAAATGCTCACCCAGCAGATCATCGCGGCCGGATTGAAGGAGACCTCTTTCACCCGGACCCCGTTTGGTCCCAACACGCTTCGCGGCGCGAGCGAGATCGGGTGGAACGTTCAGGGCGACGGCGCACTTTCAAATGTCGTCAACCTTGTGTTCCTGCTCAACGAGACCCCGTGGCTCCAACGCACCGAGGGTCTCGTGGTGGCCAACGGAGATGCACCAGGAGTGGTACGCGTTCGGTTCCGCTACCTGACCCTGGTCATTGATCCCGCTCCGGATGTGACCCGCACCAACCTCGTGGCGCGTCACGGCCTCGATTCCCCGCGGCGGCATCTGCTGAACTCGATTGTTTCGCGCGACATCCTGCGGCCGTACATCCGCCGTCCGCCCGCCGCGATCCCGGGGCAGCCCGCATCGGCCAACTCAAAGCGTCCCGTCCCGGTAGGGCCGGAAAACTTCCGCGTGGTGTCGCTGTCCGAGTGGCAGGGACGTCCCGAAATCCACATCCGCGATCTCGCGGCGCAGAAAACAATGGTGTTTCGACCCGGTGACGAACTCGCGGGCGGAACTGTGGTGATGGTCGATTATCGTCCCTTGCCCAAGCCGGGGAATTCGCTCCTCCAGTCGTTCAGCCGCCTGATTCTCAAGGTCGAGAACGAGTACTGGGCCGTTGAGCGCGGTCGGACGCTGGCCGATAAGCGTCGTCTGACTCCCGCCGAATTGCCTCCCGAGCTCGTTCGTCCGAATTGAAACTGCACCGCGTTTCAGCCCAATCTTTTGCTTCCGCCATGAAATCGTTCCCGCTCCTCCTTTTGGGCGCCTGCCTTGCAGCGATCCCCGGTCGTTTCGCCACCGCCCAGGATGCCGCCGCCGCCGCGGCTCCCGCCGTGGCAACCAACCGCCCGCCCGCGGACAATGCCGATGTCGTGGTGAAGTCCGTCGCCAAGCCTGCGGTCGCCAAATCCCCGGCCGCGCCCGCTGCGGCCCCGGCTCCTGCCGCAGTGGCGCGGAACATCCGGTTCCAGTTCGACGGCATTCCGTATTCCGATGTCATCGACCGCTTCGCCCAGATGGCCGGCAAGCCGTTGCTCTCCGACACCAACGTGGTGGGGTCGCTGACCTACGATGATCCTAACGCCTACACCTACACCGAGGCGCTCGACACGCTGAACCTCATCCTCGCGTTGAAGGGCGTGATGCTTCTGGAGGATGGCAAGAACCTGCGGCTCGTTCCGTTCAAGCAGCTCCCGTCGATGCCCATCCGGATCCTTCGCGGAACGGAAAGCGCGGGCGACGTCCGGCCGACCGAAGTGGTGACCGTGGTTCTCGAAGGGGCGAATCTCGATTCCAAGGAAGTGATGGATTCGGTGCAGGGGATGCTTTCCACCGCCGGATCCATGACCGCGCTTGGACGCGGACGTGGCCTGGTGGTAACCGACCGTCTCACCAACATCCAACGCGTTCGCACCCTCCTCGCCACCATCGGCACCGAGACCTCGGCCGAGCGTCAGATGAAGACCTACACGCTGCTCCATTCCTCCGGAGCCATTGTGTCGGACCTGCTGAACCGCACCTTCGGATTGGCCACCGCGCCGAAGCGGACTTCGTTCAATCCAAACACCAAGGCGATGGAAGTGCTCCCGCCGGATCCGAACGACTACATCACCTCGGTTTATGACGAGGCGTCCCGCACGCTGCTTTTGTTCGGACCTCCCGACCGACTCGCCCTGGCGGATGAACTGGTCAATCGCTTCGAGCAGAAGGACGGATCCGCCGGCGACGTGCGCATCTATTATCCGCAGACCATCAAGGCCGAGGAACTCGCCAACCTGATCCGCCAGGCGATTCCCGGAGTGGCCGCGCCGAACGAACCGCCGGCGACCTCCGCCACCAAGGCCCGGGTGATTTCCGACGTGGGCCAAAACCGCGTCATCGTCGCCTCGCCTGTGCCGGGTCAGCTCGACCAAATCGAGCAGCTCGTCCTGCGCGTGGACAAGGGAGCGCTCGGACCTGGGAACCCGACCAAGATTGATCCCAACGCGACGCCGGTGAAGACGCAGTCGATCCAGCTCACGAAGATCTTCCGTCCGCGCGCCACCGGAGCCACCAACGTCGCCTCGATTTTGAAACAGGCGCTGACCCGCCGCGAGAAGTCCGGCCAGGTGGTCACCACGGCCAGCGTCTCCTACGACTCCGGAAGCCAGAGCGTGGTGGTGACCGGCACGCCGACCGACCTCCAGACCGCGACCGACATTGTCTCGCAGCTCGAGACCGGCACCTCGCAGCCCACGCCGCTGCAGACCAAGTTCATCGACGTCGGATCTCCCGACGAGGCGAAGCGTCTGCAGCCGATCGTCGATCAGCTCTACCGGAATCAGACCGCGGACGGCGGACTCGGCACCGTGGCGCATGCCAAGATTTTGGCCGATACCGAATCGGGCCGGCTGATCGTGACCGCGAGTCAGGATCATATTGCGCGGATTGAAGCGCTGGTCCGCCAGCTCCGGTCGGACAAGTCCACCGTTCAGGCACGTCACCTCAAGGTCGTGACGCTCAAAAACACCCGAACCGACACCGCGTTCCCGAGCATCCAGAATTTGATTTCGGAGCGGATGTCGGATCGCCGTTTCTCCGCGGTCCCCAAGCCATCGATCGTTCCCGACGCCGCCAACAACCGGTTGCTGGTGACAGCCACCGACGACCAGTTGAAGGAGATCGAGGAAGTGGTCGCCGTGGTGGATGTCCAATCGGCCCCCGCGGAACGCCAGCTCACGGTGATCCCGCTTCAGGCCAAGACCGCTGCGGAGATTCTCCCGCTCGTCACCCAGCTCACCGCGCAAATGGTCACCCCGGGCGTTGCGGCTCCGACTGTCATGGCGGATCCCACCGGCAAGCAGTTGATCGTCCTCGCCGGAGCCAAGGATCTGGAACACATCCGCACCGTGGTGCAGAAGTTCGACGTCACCGCCGCCTCCGCCGCGCCGCGTCAGTTCCGCGGGATTGAACTGTTCCGCAGGACCGCCGCGGAATTTGCCCCGCTCGTACAGCAGCTTTACAGCGAACAGCTCCGCGGCCAACCCGAGCCCGCCGGCGGACCCGCCTCGGTGATCGCCGAGACCAAGCAGAATCGTCTGATGGTCAGCGGACCCGAGAAGGAGATCGCGCGGATGGAAACCATCATCCGTCAGCTCGACCCCTCGGCCGCGTCGCCGCTGAAGGAGGAGACTCGCGTGATTCGTCTCAAGACCGCGTCTGCATCAGAATTGGTCGGCCTGGTGGACAAGAGTCTCAACGCGCAGTCGCAGCAGGTGCGCGTGTTGGTCGACACCCGGAGCAACAGCCTTGTGGTCACCGGCAGCCCCGCCGCCGTGGAATCCGCGTGGCAGATGATTCAACAGCTCGACACCCGTCCCGAAAGCGGACCCCGCGAGCTGCGGCTCATCGAATTGAAATCGGGCGATGCCACCACGCTGGCCCCGATGGTCACCAGCCTGTTTGCCGAGATGGTTCGTGATCAGCGCGGGGCGGATTTTCAGACCTCCACCAAGATCGTGGCCGACACCGTGGTGAACCGCCTGGTGGTCACGGGCACGCACGACGAAATCGAGCAGGTCGCGGGAATCGTGGCCCGTCTGGACAACAGTCCGCAGCAAGCGCCCGGCGCACGCGTTTTCAAACTCACCCGCGCCGAGGCCTCGATGATGGCTCCGATCGTCTCGAATGCCATGGTGCGATTCGATCCGCGGGGCAGGGCGGTGCAGCGGGTCACGGTGACCGCGGATGAAAAATCCAATTCACTCGTGGTGTCCGGTTCGCGGACCGATTTGCAGGACGCCGAAGCCGTGATCGAGAAGCTCGACGGCGATGGCGTGGCCAAGGAACGCATCCTGAAAATCTTCGACGTGAAGGGCGACGCCGATGCCCTGGCGACTCTCGCACAGAAGGTTTTCGCGGCGCAGAATCCCGGACGGAATCTCTCCTCGGTGTTGAGCATCACTCCGGAGCCCGCGACCAAGCGGCTCATCGTGATGGCGCCGGCCTCGCTCATGGGGCAGTTGGAGACCGTGCTTTCGACGCTCGATGCCAAGCCCGACCAAGGCGTTCGCGAGCTGCACACGGTGGAGCTGAAGAACGCCACCGCCACCGAGTTGCTTCCCCAGGTCACCCAGATCTACACCGAGCAATCCCGCGGCAAGACCCTTCGTCCCGCCACGATGTATGCCGATGCCTCGGGCACGCGGCTGCTGGTTCAGGGCACCGAGGAACAGGCGGCCTCGATCCGCCAAATCGTCACCACGCTGGAAACCCAGGTGCGTCCGACGCGCGAAACCAAGTCCTTCGATTTGGGACGCCTGGCCGAAGCGCAGCGCGTGCTGCCGATCGCGCGCCAGTTGTACCAGGACCAGATGGGAAGCAATCCGCAGCTCGGCTCGGCCGATGCTCAGATCGTCAGCGATGGCCGCACCGGACGCCTGATTGTTTCGGCCCGTGCGGATCAGTTGAAGATGTTCGATGGCATCTTTGCCAGCCTGCAGACCAACGGTGATCCCTCCCAGTCGGCGCGCGAGACCCGCACCTTTGAAGTTGGCACCGCGGCCGATGTGCAGCGCGTGCAGGCGCTCGTTCAGCAATTGTATCAGGCTCAGTGGAAGGATCGGCAGGACACTGATCCGGCCGATGCCCAAATCGTTCCTGATCCCCGTGGCGGACGTTTGATCGTCACCGGCAAGCCCGAGCATCTGAAGCAGATCGAAGCCATCCTGCAACAGATCGGCACCGGCAAGGCGCGCACGGAACATCGCGAGACCCGCATCCTCGATCTCACCACCGCCAGCGCCGTCGAACTCGCGGCCACGGTGAAGACGCTCTACACCGAGGAAGCCAAGGGACGCCTCGGCGCGCAGGCGCCCGATACCCTCATCACGCCCGATGCCGGCGGCAATCGGCTGATCGTGGTGGGCGACACCAATGAATTGTCCGCGGTGGAGGACATCGTTCGCAAACTCGACAAGGTCAGCGCGCAGGGATCGTCCGCACGCGTCTTCAAAATCAAGTCAGCGGATCCCGACAAGGTGGCGGAGATCCTCACTGCGTCGTTGCTTCGTTACGACGCCTACGGCCGTCCGCAGAAACGCGCCACGGTGTCGGTCGATTCCAAGACCCGCACGCTGATCGTCACGGCGGATCCGAAGGAATTGCAGGGCGTGTCGCTGATCATTGAGCAGCTCGATCAATCGCTCGGCGCCCAGCCCGAGCGTCGCATGAAGACGCTCACCCTCCAGCAGGGCAAGGTGGTGACGCTCTCGCCGCGCGTGCGTCAGCTTTACAACGACCGCGTGAAGAGCCAGCCCGAGCTCGGGACTTCCGAAGCTCTGATTCTCGAAGATGCCGAAAGCAACCAGCTCATCCTCGCGGGCAACGAGGGGCAGTTGAAATTGATCGAATCGATCGTGACCGAGCTGCAATCGGCCCAGGTGGCCCGCGCGGCGCGCGAGACCCGGATGATTGATCTCGGGACCCCGGAGGAACTCGCCCGCTTGGAGCCGCTGGTCCTGCAGTTGTATCGCGATCACTGGCGTGGACGTGACACGGCGGATTCGGCCGATGCCCGAATCATCGCCGATTCGCGCAACGCCCGGTTCATCGTCACCGGCCGGTCCAATCATCTCGCCGAGATTGAATCGATCGTCGCCCAGCTTCGCGGAACCAACTCCGTCCCGACCGGCCGCGACACCCGTGTGTACGATCTGACCTCGGCCAACGCTGCCGACCTCTCCGCCACGGTTCGCACGTTGTATCAGGAACAGTCTCGCAGCCGTCCCGGGGCTCCGTCGGCCGACACCATCATTCTCCCCGATGGCAGCGCCAATCGCCTGATCGTCACCGGCACCACCAATGAGCTCGCGGTGGTGGAGGAGATCATCCGCAAGCTGGACAAGGTTGGAGCGCAGAGCGCCTCGACCCGTGTGTTCAAGGTGAAGTCCGCCGATCCCGACAAGGTGGTGGAAATCCTCGGCACCGCCTTGGTTCGGTACGACGCCTACGGTCGTCCGCAGAAGCGCGTGAGCGTGGTCACCGATGCCAAGACCCGCACGATTATCGCCACGGGAGATCCCAAGGAATTGCAGTCCGCCTCGGTCATCATCGAACAGCTCGATGCGAGTCTCGGATCCCAGCCCGGCCGCTCGATGCGTGTGCTGGCGGTGAAGGATCGGAACACCTCCGAGATCGCGGCCAAGGTTCGCACCGTGTACCAGGATCAGTCCCGGAATAATGCGGAGCTCGGAACCAGCGAGCCGTTGATCGTGGAGGATGCGCCGAGCAACCAATTGATTGTCGCGGGCAGCGAGAACCAGTTGAAGGCGCTCTCCGACATCGTGGAACTGTTGCAGAAGTCCGGTGAGTCCGGTGGCCGGCAGATGAAGGTGTTCCCGCTGGAGCGGACCTCCGCCGCCTCCTTGGTCACGATGATCAGTCAGGTGTACGCCAAGCAGGTCGCCAGCACCGAGCCCTCGATGCGACTCGTCGTGAGTCCCGGTGGCAACGATCGTTCGCTCGTGGTCGAAGCTCCGGCCAACTTGCTCCCGCGCGTGGAGGAAATGGTGAAGGGACTCGATCAGCCCGGACCCGAGGGCCAGAACGTCATCCAAACCGTTCGGCTCAACAAGGGCCGCGCCGAAGATGTGGCCGATGCCGTCAACAAGGCCCTAGCCACCCGCGCCGTTCCCGCCGCCTCACGTCGGATCAACGTCACCGCCGTGGCCGGAGCGAACAGCCTGTTGATCAACGGACCGACCAACGCCGTGCAGGATGTGATGAAGATCGTGCACGACCTCGACCAAGAGGGCGGGGGCGGATCGACGGACATCGAAGTCCGCATTTACAAACTCGAGAACGGAACCGCCAAGGAAGTGTCGGCCATCATTCAGCAATTGCTGGAATCGGTGACCCGGAACCTCCGCGTCAACCTGGCCACTTCTTCCGGCGGAGAGACGCGTCGCGTGCCTCCTGCCAGTGTCACCGTGGATGACCGCTCCAAGAGCCTGATCATTTCGGCAACGGCGGCTCATTTTAAAGTGGTGGAGAAGATTCTCCCGACGCTCGACAAGGCCCCGGAGCGTTCGGACCGCGACGTGCAGTTCATCTGGCTGCGCAAGACCAAGGCGTACGAAGTGGTTTCAAAATTGGAAGCGCTGTTCGAGGACCGCCCGCGCGGCGATCGTCCGGTTATCGAGGCGGATCCCTCGAACAACTCGCTCACCATCATTGCCCGTCATGGGGATCTCGCGCAGATCCAGGACCTCGTGGCCCGGCTGGATCAGACCGGCAAGGACAGCGGGATTCAGGTGCGGTTGCGTCCGCTGGACCGCATGACCGCCGAGCAGATGGCCGAGATGCTTCGGAATATTTATCCGCAGATGTCGGGAACCGCGGTGCGGGTGACCGACAAGGTTCCGGCGGCAACCGGGACCAACACCGTGGCTACAGCCTCGACGAATGCGCCATCGGGTCCCCCTGAAGTGGTCATCGCCATCGACAAGTCGGCCAACGCAGTGCTGCTGTCCGGTCCGGCGCAGGAGTTGGATGCGATTGACCGCCTGATCAGCGAGCTGTCCTCGAATTTCTACGGGCACGAGTCGGAGTTCCGTTTGTTCCCAATCAAGGATGCCGACCCGGTGGTGGTGGCGCGGACGCTGACCGAGTTGTTGCGTCAGGATTCGCTCGGCGTTCCCCAGCAGCCGGGGCAGCCCGCCCCTCAGCCGGTTCCGGGCCAGACCGGTTCGCGTAACCGGATCACCGTGGTGGCCGAGCCGCGTACGCGCAGCATCATCGTTCGCGCGCGTCCCACCGACTTCGCGCTGATGGAGTCGCTCATCAAGCAGCTCGACAACGCCGGGCAGAACAGCCTGGTCGGCTTCCGGATGGTGCCGCTGAAGAATGCGTCGCCGGAGAAGACCCTCCCAATGGTGCAGCAGTACGTCACGCAATTGAACGCCGCCCGTCCCGGCGAGCCGATCAGCGTGGCGGTGGATGCGCGTTCCCGCGGATTGCTGGTCATCGCCCGGGGAACCGCGGCGGAGCAGGTGGAGCAGATGATTCGGTCGCTCGACAAGCCGTCCGCCAACGTGGATGCCGAGGTTCGAATTGTTCCGCTGAAACGCGCGAATGCGGCCCAGCTCGCGACCGTGCTTCAGGGAATGCTGAAGCCGGGTGCGCAGGGGGAGACGACTCCCGAAGCGCGTGAACTTCAGGACCAGGTTCGCCGGCTTCGGATCAAGAATGCGGACGATGAGGATCTGGTGCTCGATCTGTCCCAGCCGATTCGAATCGCGCCCGATCCGGCCGGTGGCAACGGCGGTGGCAATCGACTGATCCTCACCTCGACCCCGGACAACCTCCGGGGTTTGACCGCGATTGTGGAGATGATGGATTCCGTGCCCGTGCTGGATGGAGTGGGCGTGCGGCTCGTGCCGCTGGAACATGCCGATGCCGCCACGGTGGCCCAGACCCTCACCACCATTTTTGCGCAGGGACGCCAGCTCGCCGCCGGCCCGGCCGGTCCGAACGGAGAACCCGCCGATCAGGGCAAGGCGCTGGTGCATCCGATGAATGTCGCGGTCGATGCCCGCAGCAACACGTTGATCATTGCCGGTCAGCCCGAGGGCGTGACCCTGGCGCTGAAAATCATTCGCGACATGGACCGCGAGCTGAAGGGCTTCCTGACCGATGTGCGTCTCTTCCGTTTGAAGCACGCCTCCGCCACGCGTGTGATGCCGCTGCTCCAGTCGGTGTTCGCCGAGGGCAATGCCGTGGCGGGCACCGAGGGACTTTCCACCCAGGTTACCCGCCTGCGTGCGCTGCGCGATGCCACCAAGTCGGTCCGCAACGAAACCCCGAAGGTGCGTCCGGCCCTGACCATCCAGGCCGATGATCAGTCGAACATCCTCGTGGTCGCCGCGCGGAGCGACAATCTGCCCCTGATCGCCGAGATCATTGAACAGCTCGATATTCCCGCCGCCTCGGGATTGGAAACGGTTCGCATTTACCCGCTCGAACACGCCGATCCTGCAACGGTTCAGAAGATCCTGACCGACCTCTACACCGGCGCCCGCGCTGCTGCTCTTCGCAATGAGGATCGTCCGGTGATCACCGTCGATGCCCGGACCAGTGCCCTGATCGTGGCTGGCAACAGCAAAGCCTTCGGCATCGTCGAGGCGTTGCTCAAGCAGCTCGATCAGAAGCTTCCGTTTGATCTCCGCGACATCGCCCTGATCCCGCTGGAACATGCCGATGCGAACGTCGTGGCCCCCACGCTGCAGAAGTTGATGGACGCGCGCATGACGCAGCGGGCCACGTTGAATCGCGGTCAGGCGGATGCCCTGAAGGTCATCGTCATGGCCGACCAACGCAGCAACGCCCTGTTGGTGGGCGGTCCGCGCGAAGGGTTTGAACTCGTGCAGACGCTGGCCAAGCAGCTCGATCAGGCGGCCCCGGCGTTGAGCGGTCGCGTGCGGTTGATTCCGCTGAAGTTTGCCGACGCCCGCGTGGTGGCGAGCACCCTAGGCACGCTGTTTGATCAGCGCATCGCCGCGATCCGCACCGCAGATGTTCAGCGCAACAAGCCGATCATTCTGCCCGATTCCCGGAGCAACTCGTTGCTCGTGGCCGCCAGCCAGGAAGACAACCGCACGCTGGACGACCTGCTCACCCGTCTCGACGCCAAGCAGGACAATCCGTCGCTCCCGCTCACCGTGCTTCCGCTCAAGCACAACGATTCCGGCCGCGTGGCCACCATGGTGGAAAGCATCTTTGCCGCCCGCTTCCGCGCGCAGGCGCTGCCGGGACAAAGCCCGCTTCCGAGCGAGCAGATCAAGATTGAGCCCGATTCGCTGAACAACGCGCTCGTGGTTTCCGCCAGCAAGGAGAACCTCGAACTCATTCGGACGTTGCTCGAGAAACTCGACCAGGAACCGACCATCGCCGGCGGCGTGCTGGAAACCTTCACCCTCGAATTCGCCGACGCCCAGCGCGTGGCTTCGATTCTGAAGTCGCTCGTGGAGCAGGGCCTCTACCGCCCCGGAATGCTTCCCGGAGCCAACGGAAAGCCTGCCGCAGGCGGACGCGACATCCTCTCGATCAGCGTCGATGCCCGCAGCAACACGCTCATCGTCAGCGCGAGCCCGGAGAACCTGACCATCGTGCGGGAAGTGGTGAAGCGCATTGACAGCAAGGACCTCGCCGCCACGGCCGACGTAAAGCTCTACGCCCTGAAAAACGCCCGCGCCTCCACACTGGCGACGACGCTGCAGCAGTTCTTTCAGGCCAAGCGCACGGCGGATTCGATCGCGGTGAATGCGAATCAACGCAGTGTTCCGGCCACGGTGATCGCCGATGATCGTGTGAACACCATTCTCGTCACCGGCGGCAAGGAAGCCTTCGAACTGGTGGATCGCCTTCTGCCTCAGCTGGACGGGGACAGCGTGTTTGCCCGGTTGAACTTCCGCGTCTTCCCGTTGAAGAAAGCCACTGCGTTGAAGATGCAGACCACGCTCCAGCCGATCTTCGCCAATCGCCCGCCGCGGGTGAAGGGTGAGCCGGTGGATCCGATCACCATTGTGGCCGATCAATGGGTCAATGCGCTGCTCATCGGTGCGACCGTGGAAGACATGAGCACGGTGGCCTCGCTGGTGGAACGGCTCGATGCCGAACCGACCGAAACCGGCATCGCGATCCATGTGTTCCCGCTGGCCAAGGCGGACGCCCGCAAGATCGCCACCACGGTTCAGGGATTGTTCCGCGAGAACCTGCCGAACCAGATCCTCCCGATCACGGTGAGCGCGGACGAACGCATCAATGCGATCGTGGTGTCCTGCGGGGAGACCGATGCCAAGCGGATTGGCGAACTCATCCAGAAACTCGACACCGACCAGGTGGCCAAGGTGAACGAGATCCGCGTGTTCCCGTTGCAGTACGCGCGGGCCGATGCGCTCTCCACCATTCTCAACACCGCCCTGAACACCAAGCCGGCTCCGCTGAATGAGCAGAGCCCGAACGCGCAGTCGGTGCTGCAGTTCATCACCCGCACCACGGGCGGACGCGAACTGGTGACCGCCGCGCTGAAGGAAGCGGTGCTCATCACGCCGGACCCGCGAATGAACTCGCTGATTGTGTCCGCGCCGGTGGATTACATGGGCCTGCTCGAGCAGGTGATCACGCGTCTCGATGCCAGCTCGCCGCAGCAGGCCAAGATCAAGGTGTTCGCCATGCGCAATGCGGACGCGCGTCAGATGGCCACGCTGATCACGCAGCTGTTCAAGATGACGCCGACCGCAGCCGCTGCGGGTCAGCGTTCCATCCAGTACACACTGGTGCGCCCGGCCACGGGCGATGGATCCGGCGGACCGGACGAGCAGCTCGCCAGCGCAACTCTGGGTACAGCGGAACAGACCGCTCTCACCGTCACCATCGACCCCCGCACCAACAGCCTGCTGGTTGGCGGGACGGATCATTACGTGAAGCTGGTGTCGGAGATCATCGATTCGCTGGATTCCAGCCAGGCCCACGAGCGTAGTTCCGAGGTCATCCGACTTCGCAATTCCCAAGCCTCCGACGTGGCCACCGCGATCCGCAACTTCCTCGATCAGGAACGTCAGAAGCTGATCCAGGCCCTCGGGGCGGATGCCGCGGTCGGCGTGGAGCGGATGCTGGACCAGGAAGTTGCCGTGGTCTCCGAGCCGATGAGCAACACGCTGTTGCTGTCGGCCAACCAGCGTTACTTCGACCAGGTTCGCAACATCATCGAACAGATCGACCGCGCCCAGCCGCAGGTGCTGATCCAGGTGCTGCTCGCCGAAGTCACCCTCGACAACAATTCGGACCTCGGCATGGAGTGGAAGTACACCGGCAAACAGAGCGGCTACAACTACAACACCGGTACCGATTTTGGTGTGGCCAATCAGGCCCAGACCCTGGGCGGCTACTCGGCTGCGGTCACCGGAAGCGACTTCAGCTTCATGCTTCGCGCGTTGAAGGAGCAGGGACGCCTCGAAGTGCTCAGCCGTCCGCAGATCGTCACCGCCGACAACAAGCCGGCGAGTATCAACATTGGTCAACGCGTTCCGCTGATCGACCAGAGCCGTCTCGATGCGCAGAACAACCTCACCACCTCGTTCCGATACGAGGACGTGGGTGTGAACCTCACCGTGACGCCGAAGATCAGTCAGGACGGATTCGTGAAGATGGAGATCGGCACCACGAACAGCGCCATCAGCAGTTCGAACGTGCAGATCAACAAGTCCTCGACCGTTCCGATCATCAATCAGCGCAAGGCCAACACCACGGTCAGCGCGCAGAGCGGACAGACCATCATCATCGGCGGTTTGATCTCCACCACCGACGATCGCCGGGTGAAGAAGATGCCCTGGCTTGGCGACATTCCGTACCTCGGCGCCATGTTCCGGTCCACCTCGGTGACCCGTGAGCGCAAGGAGTTGCTCATTCTCCTGACTCCGCAGGTGCTGGAAAACGGGCAGAACGCGACCGCGCTGCAGGATCCCGATGAGGTGACGCGCGAGCAGATCGATGGAACCGGGTTCAAGAGCCTGATGAAGGGCGATGCCATGCAGCGTCGGTTGGTCGAGCCGCTGTATTCCACCAACGCGCCGTTGCGCCGTGTGCGTCCGCCGGCTCCCGTGCTCACGCCGAAGGAGACCAAGTGAGATCGGGTTCGATTCGTAGCATGGCTCGATGGATTCCAGTCCGGCGAACGGTCGTTGTCGGTCTCGTCGGGCTAGCGCTGGTTGCGGCGGGGTGTTCGAGCACCCGTGGCGCAGGTCGCAGCGGGGGCAGCGGCGGCATCGAGGAGATCCATCTGTTCGGCAATCCGAACGCGATGAATCTCGATTCGCGCCCCGGGCCGGATGGATTCGGAATCCGGTTCTATCTGACCCAGAATGGAAAAGCCCGCGGCGTCGAAATGCGCCAGGGCCGGATCGATGTGCTGATGTTCGATGGCGCCGTTCCCGAGGCGGAGATCCCGGCCGCGCAGCCGTTGAAGGTGTGGAGTTTTAATCCGCAGCAGTTGGCTCCAGTGGCAGGAAACTCTGCGTTGGGCATGGGGTATCTGCTGACGTTGAACTGGGGCACCACTCGTCCTCGCATGACCGGAATCACCGTGGTGGTGCGCTATCATCCGCCCTCGGGTCCGGATCTGTACTCGGCTCCCAACGCGATCGTAGTCGGAAAATAACGCGGGTCTGGCGTCAGCGGGTTTGTCTTTCGGGGGAACACCCGGTAGGACTCTCCCATTCCCGCCATGAAACTGCGTTTCCTCGCCGCCTCCGTTTTCTCCCTGGGTGCCATTGCTGGTTCGGCTATCGCTGAGTCGGCACTTCCCGCAATCCCGGCACCGCTCGGAATTCCGAAGCCGGCAGCCACCAACGACGCTCCGTATGCTCCGCAGCCGATTCTGCAGGGCGGAGTGGTGGTGACGCTCTATCCGCCCGACTCTCCCAAACTCAATTCCGCACGCCTGCGCGAGGCGGAGCAGTACAATCTCAGCAAGGCGGTGCCCGGACGGATCAGCAGCATTGTGAACATTCACAATCCGTCGATTGAAGTTCACACGGTCGAAGGCGGACTGAACACCGGCGCTGCGGTGATTGTGGCCGCCGGGGGCGGACACAACACGCTGAACGTGGGATCGGAGAGCGCCGACTTCGTGCCGTTCTTTTACAACTACGGCGTCAACACAGTGATCCTGCGCAACCGGCTGCGTCGCGACGGCTACAACGTGCAGGCCGATGCGGTGAACGACGCGCTCCAGGCCATCCGACTGGTGCGGGCGCATGCCAAGGAGTGGAACATTGATCCGCACAAGATCGGCATCATGGGCTTTTCGGCGGGCGCGGAGCTGGCGGCTCCGGCGGCGCTGTTTTTCGAGGAGTTCGACAAGAAGAATTCCGAGCCCACCGACCCGCTCGCAGGGGTGACCTCGCGACCGGATTTTGTGTCCCTGGTCTATCCCGGTCCCACGCCGTTTGCGCGTGGTGGGAATCCGTCGATCCCGCGCACCGCACCACCAGCGTTCATCACCTGCCCGAGCGCGGGCGACCGGGTTCACGCCATTTGGGCCAATGAATACTACCTCGCCATGCTCCAGTCCGGGATCCCGAATGTGGAATCCCACATGTACGGAACGGGCCGCCATCCGGGCGATCCATTGTCCGACGGCAGCCGCATGAGCGCGGGTTTGGCGGATCGCAACGGCATGCCGTTTGGCACCTGGCAGTACCGGTTCATCGATTGGTTCCGCGACCTCGGGTTCCTGCAAAAGCCCGGCGTGGAAACGCGCGCGGTTCGCGACATGGCGGCCTTCCTCCAATTGCCGCCTCCGGGAGCCCCCGCGAAGCCGGCCTCGACTCCGGCGGCTCCAGCGAAGTAAGCGAAACGCCTGCCTCAAAGTTGAGGCAGGGATTTCTCGGCTTAGTTCGGTTCAAGCCGCAGCGCGAGTTTGCGGTGCGCGGCGGTCAGGTGGAGCGCGGCGAGTTCGTGTTTGGGAATCCAGGTCAGAGTCGGGTCTTCCTTCGATGATCGGATTGCGGGCTTTCGCGTGACCCGGGCGTGCAGCACCTCCAGCTGGATGCGATATCGGGTGATGGAATGCACGAGACCGGGCCGGATGCTGAACTGATCCAGTTCGAGTCCGCTCCATCGCGCGGCAGTCGCAATCGCGTCGGCGCCGGATTCGGAAAGTTCCAATTCCAATTCTGGGAACTCCCAGTAGCCGGCGTTGATTCCCCCCTCGGGGCGCTGTCGGACCAAAATCGAATCCCGATGTTCGATCAGGACAACTACGCGACGCAGCTTGGTCACCACGGGTCGAGGGGCGGTTTCGGGAAACGCCTCGGGATTTCCGGATCGATGCGCCGCGCACTGGGATCGGATTGGACAATCAGGACAGCCAGGCGACCGTGGCGTGCAAAGAGTGGCGCCGAGTTCCATCAGTGACTGATTCAGCGCGGAGCAGCTACCCGAAAGAGCGAACGGAGGTCGGGGGAAACGCGTGCGTTCTGCGGCGTGCTGGACCCATTCCTGGGCCAGTGACCAGAGGCGCTTGTTCAACTCCCGTTCCACTGGATTGCCGCGCAGGGCATGGACCCGGGTGAGGACCCGGATGACGTTGCCATCGAGAATCGGAGCCGGCTGGTTGAAGGCAATGCTGGCGATGGCGCCGGCGGTGTACGGACCGATTCCGGGCAGTTCCAGAAGCTCATCGCGGCTCGTTGGAAAGGTGCCGGACGGGCGTTCGGTGATCTGCCGCGCGGCCTTTTGGAGATTCCGGGCGCGGGAATAATAGCCGAGTCCTTCCCAGGCCTTGAGGACCACCGATTCCTCCGCGGCGGCGAGCGCGGCCGGGGTGGGGAATAATTGCATCCAACGTTCCCAGTACGGAATGACCGTTTTGACCTGCGTCTGCTGGAGCATGATCTCCGACACCCAGACGGCGTACGGATCGAGCGTGGCACGCCACGGAAGGATGCGCGCGGCGGTGGCGAACCATTCGATCAGCGCACGGACCGCCACCGATGGATCGGGTGCGTTCCGTTTCGCGGCTGACTTGCTGGCATTTGGCACCGGCGCAGCCTAGCGTCGGCCGAGACCGCGAACGACGCTATTTCGTTCGCATCAATCCCGGTTTCGAAAGGCGAGTTGAAACCACAGATGGACGCAGATGAACACGGATGCAGAGGAGAAGAGGCCAGGGAACTCTGCTTCGTACCGGTTGGGTCTTTATCTGTGTCCATCTGTGGTTTTTCTGCTCCCTGCCGGCCGATCGTTTACTGACAAAACCGTGACCAGCCATACCGCCACCGTGACGCCTGAGCAGGCCGCGCGACTCGAGAAGATTCTTCGCGAGCGCGGGTACGTGCCGCGTGAGGTTCCCTACGCCCGGTTCAGCGGCGTGAAGCCGGACCACAACGTGACCTGCTACCAATCCGGCAAGGTGGTCATCCAGGGCAAGGGCACGCGCGAGTTCGTGGAGTTCGTGCTCGAGCCGGAGGTGTTGCAGACCGCGGCCCTGGGATACGAGGAAGTGCTGACGCCCGAGTTGTTTGATCCGCGGCTGGGCGTGGATGAATCCGGCAAGGGCGACTTCTTTGGTCCGCTCTGCGTGGCCGGCGTCTATGTGAACGCCGAGATCATTCGCGAATGGAAGAGTTCGGGAATCCGCGACTCGAAGAACATCGGGTCGGACCGCCAGATCGCGACCCTCGCTGAACTCATTCGGGAAACTCCGGGGTGTGTGGTGTCGGTCGTGCCGATCGGCTGCGAGGCCTACAACCGCATGCATCGAACGAGCGGGTCGGTGAATTCAATCCTCGCCTGGGGACACGCCCGGGTGATCGAAAATCTGATGCTGCAAAAGGACCGGATGATCCCGCCGCCGATTCGCGCCATCAGCGATCAGTTTGCGCGCGACACCAAGACCGTTGCCCGCGCGTTGATGGAGCAGGGACGCCAGATCGAGCTCGTCCAACGGCACAAGGCCGAGTCGGACGTCGCGGTGGCGGCTGCCTCTATTTTGGCACGCCATGAATTTGTCACCCGGTTGAAGGCGTTGGAGAAGGAGATGGGGCACGCGCTCCCACGCGGGGCCTCGGCGGCGGTGGAGACTGCTGGACGTGAGCTGGTCGCCGCGCGCGGTCCCGAAGTGTTGCCGCGGGTGGCGAAGATGCACTTCCGCACGCGTTACCGGGTGTTGGGCGAACCCGAGCCGCCTCCCAATCCGTGGAAGCCGTCCGGTTCGGGTAAGTCCTCCAAGGCGAAGCCGGAATCGGGAGAATAAGCCAACCCCTCGGCCGCTCAGTGCGTGAGCACGTGACGCAGGTACAGGTACATCAGCGGGGCGTTGAACAGGAGGCTGTCGAGCAGGTCGAGGATTCCGCCGATTCCGGGGAAGAACCGACCGGAGTCCTTCACCCCGGCTTCGCGCTTGAAGAGCGATTCAATGAGGTCGCCGATCACCGCCGCCACGCTGAGAATCAATCCGAGAATGATGGCATCGCGGATTCGGACCTCCTTCAGGTGCTGGCTGCAAAGCTGGGAGAATCCAACGCTGGTCAACGTGGACACCACGATGGCCCCGCCAAAGCCTTCCCAGGTCTTACCAGGGCTGATACGGGGGATCATCTTGTGCCTGCCGATCAGCGATCCCACGCAGTATGCGCCGACGTCGCTGAACTTGGTCACCAGGATGAAATAAAGGACGTAGTACCGGCCATCGACGCCGGGGAAGAAGTTGATCTTCTGGATGAAGTTCAGCAGCCACGGCACGTACATCAGCCCGAGGAGAGTGGTCGAAATGGCCAGCATTCCCCGGGTGTTCGACTTGGAAACGAACTGCCGAACGCACAGCCCGAGCACGAACAGGATGAGAACGGTGGATTCGAAATCCGCTGCTTTCGAGGGCCAGCGGGACTTGGCCGCGAAGGAGGGCAGGTAGGCGGTCAGGTAGAAGAATGTGCTCGCCATGAGCAGCAGTCCGCCGAGGACGCCGAGCCACTTGAAGCAGACCAGTCCGTCCTTTTCCACCAGCCCGTAGAACTCCAGCAATCCGGTGCCGGCCAGAAGCATCATCAGGCCGAGAAACACATAGTTCGCGACGATGATGTTTGGGGAGAAGATCGCGGCGAGGACGATGGACCACAGCACCACGGTGCTCGAAAGCCGCATGAGGAAAATGCGCCCCTTGCTGGCGGGAGGGACTGTGGGCGGGGCGGCGTTCGCAGCGGACATCGGGGGGAACCCTAGTGGGCCGGAGTGAGGGTTGGAAAGATCGCAGTCGTGCCGGCTTTGGTCCGAGCTTTCCGGTTTTGACTTGAATCCCCACTCCCGGTGACGCGTCACTTCTGAGTCTTCGCCCGGATGAACTCGCATACCTTTTCGCCTGAACACCTCGCCCTGACGCGTCGGGAATTTCTCTCCCGCTGCGGCATGGGGATGGGATCGCTCGGTCTTGCGACCATTCTCGGCAGCACCGGCCTCGCCGGTTTGAGCCCTGCGACCGCTTCGGAAGGCAGCTTTACCAATCCGCTCACGCCCCGGGCCCCGCAGTTTGCCGGCAAGGCCAAGCGGGTGATCCACCTGTTCATGAACGGCGGTCCGTCGCACGTGGACACCTTCGATCGCAAGACCTCGCTCGATAAGTACCACGGCAAGGAGATCCCGGTTCATTTCGCCACCGAGCGAAAGACCGGTGCCGCGTGGCGTTCGCCCTTTTCCTGGAAGCGTTACGGTCAGAGCGGGCTGGAGATCAGCGAATTGTTCCAGCACACGGCGCAGCACGCGGATGACCTGTGTGTGATCCGTTCGATGCAGGCGGATGTACCGAATCATGAGCCCTCACTGCTGTTGATGAACTGCGGCGAGGCCCGGCTTCCGCGGCCTAGCATGGGATCGTGGGTGACCTACGGCCTCGGAACCGAGAATCAGAACCTGCCCGGGTTCATCTCCATGTGCCCCGGCGGTTATCCAATTCAGGAATCGCAGAACTGGCAGTCGGGCTTTCTTCCCGGGGTGTACCAGGGCACGTACATCAACTCGGAACACACCGAGCTGGAGAAGCTGATTGAGAACATCACCAGCCATCACGCCTCGCGGAAGGAACAGCGGTCGCAGCTCGATCTGCTTCAAAAACTAAACGAGCAGCATCGCGCCGCGCGGGCGCGGGATGGGCAAATCGATGCGCGGATCCAGAGCTTCGAGCTGGCCTATCGCATGCAGATGGATGCGGCAGACGCGTTCGACATCATGCGCGAGCCGGAATCGGTCCGGCAACGCTACGGCGACTCGGTTCAGGCGCGTCAGATTTTGATTGGCCGGCGTCTGCTCGAGCGCGGCGTCCGCTTTGTCCAAATTTGGCACGGGGCGGGACAGCCTTGGGACAATCACGACGACCTCGAAACGAATCATCGTCGTCTCGCGGGCCAGTGTGATCGCGCGATCGGTGCGCTGCTGACCGACCTGAAGGAGCGGGGCATGCTGGAGGACACCCTGGTGGTGTGGGGCGGCGAGTTTGGTCGGACACCGACGGTGGAGCTGCCGACTCCGGGAGCCAATGCGGGCAAGCAGAACGGGCGTGATCACAACAATCACGGCTTCTCCATGTGGCTCGCAGGCGGTGGCGTCCGCGGCGGCTACGTGCATGGAGCCACCGATGAATTTGGATTCGCGGCAGCGGAGAAGAAGGTGCACGTGCACGACTTGCACGCGACGCTGCTGCATCTGCTCGGGTTCGACCACGAACGCTTCACCTTCCGTCACGCGGGTCGCGACTACCGCCTCACCGATCTCCACGGAAATCTGGTGAAGGAACTGCTCGCCTGATAGGGCGTTTCGCCGGCCGGCCTGGGCTTTCCCGTCGGGCCTACGGAGCGATGCGAACGCGGTAGAATCGGGCGCCGTTGGCGTCCCCGACGCGGAGCGGCTCGATGGCGGTCAGCGTACTTCCCCCGGCGGTCTGCGGTGTTCCCACGGCTGACCAACGCTGCCCTGTAAGGTCCGGGGCTCCTTCCAGTTGATAGACCAATCCTGGAATAGTCGACCACGACACCGTGGCGAACTCTCGATCCACCTGGATGGCGAACACCACCGGTGCGGGCGGCTGGTTCACGGAGCCCGGGCTCGCGCTCGGGAGCGCGAGGATGGTGTCGCCTCCCTCGGGCACGCGACCTTCGCTGACATCGGCGATCTGCGGGCCGTAATGGATCAGGTCGATTGCCACTCCATTGGGCGCATAAAGGCCCAGGTTTCCGCCGGAGGCAGAAAGCTTGAAGCTGGTGTGGAGGGCGTCGAGCCCGGTGTTGGCGCCGGGTTTTTTGTCGGCCCAGACGAGGAGGCGTCCGCCGGCGGGAATGCTGAAGCCGGCGGGAATCAGGAATTGCTGCCAGTCGTTGGTGGACGTGGAAAGGAAGCATCCGCCGAGCTGTGCCGGGTCGGTTCCGAGATTCACGAGTTCGAACCAGTCGTTGTAGGCCCCGTCGGCGGGATCGCGAATCGTGGAATCATTGCGAGCCATCCATTCATTGATCCGAACCCGGAGCGGCGAGGCGGTGCCGGAGTTCGACGCATTCGGGGTGGGGCGGGTGAGGAGGAGGCGGTTCTCCGGTGATCCATCCGGAAGACTCCCGATGGCGACGTCGCGCGTGGCCGGGCCGTAGGTGAGGTAATCGAGCACCACTGCGCGGCCATTGGAGACCTGCGACAGGTAGATCGTTCCCCCCGAGGCCTCGGGCTTGAAGTTCGCATGGGGTTCGGTGGCGGTGGAAATCGTGGAGCGCTGATCGAGCCACACCTGGAGAAAACCGCCGGGAGCAATCTTGGCGGCGAGCGGGAATCGCCACTGCAGCAACTGGGTCGGATCGATGGAGAGAAAGAGATTGGTCAGGGTGACCGTGCCCGGGCCGTCGTTGAACATCTCCAACCACGCGCCGCGCTGTCCCGTGGAGTCGGTGGCGCCGGTCTGGTTGATCACGAGGAGTTCGTTGATTCGCAGGTTGGGCCACGAGGTGGCAAGCGGGGTCAGCGTGTTGGCCTGCGCGGGGCTGGCCAGCGATGCCGGACTCGAGCCGGCAGTGAGGTCGACCGCGTTCCAGCCCGCGACGCGGTTGTGATCCGGCTTGATGGTCGTGCGTTGAAGCGATGCGCCGAGCGCGAGCTGATCAGGCCAGGGGAACGAGGTGCCGTAGGTCAACGTATCGACCACCACGTCTGCGAGTGGCGGCGCGCCCGGGGCGACGAGCCGCAGGGTTTCACCTTTGGGACTCAAGCGGCCGGGATAGACGCCCAGCGGGGCGATCAAGGGTGAGAACAGATCGGCGAATTGGAATGGGTCCTCGACCAGCACGCCGAATCCACCGCCGTTGATGATGCTGCCCGGGGGGAAGGTGAACCCGACGCCGTCGAGCCGCCATCCGGTGAGATCGACCGGGAACGGCGAACGGTTGGCGAGTTCAATGAATCCGGTTCCGGGGACCGATGGAACGGGCAGGATTTCGTTGATGGCGACAAGGCCGGTTGGGTCGGCAATCGCACCATCGAACCGGATGTTCAGGCTGGCTGGATGGTTGGTGAGTGCGTTCCCCGAGGCATCGAGTCCGGCGAGGACGAAGCTGTTCGTCCCGGGCTTGAGTCCCACGCGATAGGTCCAATTGGTGAGAGTGGTCCAGGTAACTTCGATCGGAGATCCGTTGAGGAGAATCTTGCGGGCCTCAAGCGGAGCGGTGCCACTCAACGTCAACGGGCTGACCGTGGCGGTGAAATCGGTTCCGCCATTGATGACGAACGACAGGGGCGCGGCTTTGTTGGTCAGGAGGCCGAGCAGGTACGAACGCCGGTTCGCGATGAAACTCTTGATGTTCGATCCGGAGCTGATGGTGGTGGCGCCGTTGGTGCGTATTCCGTTGTAGCGGGCATCGATGATCGGATTGCTGCGATCGGCACGCAGCGGCCCGTTGGCGGCGTCCTGAATCGCCTGCCAGTAAATGCGGGTAAAGGGTGGGTGCGTGTTGACGGGTCCGATTTCGCGTCCGCCAATGTTGTCCATCTGGCTGCGTGCATCGGCCGAGGAGAAGGCGAAGTCGATGTCCCAGATCATCAGCTTCCACGGCCCGAACTGCGGCTTGTAGGCGTACATGTTTTGTCCGCCGCCGTAGCTGTAGCTGTCGTTGTTTCCGACCAGGTGTTCCACCACGTGGGTGCGGAACCAGTTGTCCACATCGGTCGCGTGCAGAAGCGTGCGCGTGTAGGGATCGCCGGTGGCCGAGGTGTTCACGGCGTCCACCAGGCGGAAGAGATTGGTGTAGTTGTTGGGATCCTCGCCGAACGCGCGAAGCGGCCAGGTCCAGCGGTAGCGCGCCGTTTTCTTCACCCCGCCGGTCGTGGTGTAACGCGCGAGGTTTGCGCCGACGTTGTTGAACGAGGATCCGGTGGCATCGAATTCGAACCAGAGCTGGATCTTGTGGACCTCGCCGTCGGGATCGTCGGGGAACCATTGCGCGGCCATTTCCCGGCCGGGCTGCTGGGCGTCGTCGTACACGATGCCGCGTCGAACGCCATTCACGTAAAGCAGGATGGGACGACGGTGGCAGGCGGGGATTCCCAATTGCTCGGCCAGCCAGTAGGCGTGTTGTTCCCCCTGGCAGGTGGCGTCGCCGCCGCCGTTGCCCGGCTGCAGCAGTTCCATTTCCTGTTCGCCGAGGAGGGAGTCATCCGCCGGGTAGCTGAGCAGGTAATCGCAGTTGGCGGAGTTGGGTGTCGAGTAGCTCGGCGCGTGGTAGGGACTGCCGCTGTATTGGCCGCCGGCGTTGTAGATCACGCGGCTGTTGCCATAGGCGACGGTGACATCGAGTGGATCATTGCTGAGTTTCTCGCGCTTGGACCAACGGTTGAACGTGGCCTGGGTCATCCACACGTGATACCCGCCCAGGGCTCCGGTCACGTGGGTGTCGCCCCAGCGAATGAGGCACTCACGAACCGGGGCATCGGAGGGAAAGGACGCGGCGGCTCCGGCCGGGCCGGCATCGGTGGCCTCAATGCGATACGCCACCATCGCCCCGTTGGTCTGTCCGGGAATCACACCGGAATACACGCCACCGCCGTGATGGCTCATCACCACTTCGTTGGTCGCGCCGGTGGGATCCACGCGCCAGAAGAGGGAGAGACGGTTGAGTCCATTGGCCGATCCGGCATGCGCCACCACGCGCACGGCTTGCGAGGGGGTGGGAAGGATGGGGTCGTGTCGAACCCCGGAAATCGAAGGTACCGGATCTGGTACTCGCCGTGAATTCGGTGCGCCGGGGGTGCCGAAATCGCGCGTGGCCAGAATGTTGGTCGAAGCGTCGAGCCAGTTGCCGTGCAGGCGGAGCAAAAGGTTGGGGGATCCCTTCAACCAGCGGGCCTTCGCGCGGATCGTTCCGGTTTTTCCGGTAGTGGGTCGCACGCTGAAGGCGGTGCGAACCCGGTTGGGTCCGGTGGTGCCGGCTCCGGAAGCCCGCACGTGAAGCGAACGCGGGCTCTGAAATCCCTCACCCTCCTCCAGGCTGGTGGCGCCGTGGTTTCCCTGGAAGGCCCAGGTGTTGGTGCCCGATTCGAACCCTGGATTGGCGATCAGATTGGTGTTGCTGACAGAGATGACATCGATTTGGTCCAAGAGGCATTCGCCCGGGCCGTAGAGCAGGAGTTCGAGGCCGGTGGGCGCATCGGAGGCCCCGTTGTCGAGGTTGCCCGTGCTTTCGACGGTGACCCAGTCGGACTTGTGGGTTTCATCGCTGTCGGCCCACGACGCGGCTTCGTGGCGGTCATTCCGCGGATGGATCAATTCGAGGCTGCTGCCTCCGCCGTCGCTCCACTTGCCCCAGCGTCCGCCGGTGCCGTAGGTGAACTCCTCCACCTGCACGAGGACCTGGTTGGTGGTGAAGATGGTTCCCGAGGTGTTGGTTCCGGGTTCGATCACCGACACGGGCTTGAGCAGTTCGAGCGATTCTCCGGAATTGGACAATCCGCCGGTGAACGTGCCGAGGATGGCCGATGCGTTGAGCTTGGGGTGAATCGCCAGCAGACGCTCCGCGTTGCGAGTGAGGACTCCATAGCCGCCCGCGACCAGACGAGTTCCCGCGGGCAGGGTCGCGGAGATTCCGCCACCGACCTTCCATCCGGAGAGATCCACCTCAGTGCTGCCCGGGTTGTGCAGCTCGATGAATTCGTCGTCCGGATTGCTGCCAGGCGGGTGGTACATCACTTCGTTGAAGATCACCGGCGACTCGAGGGCATTGGCGTTGGCGATGCCTGGAGTTGCCACAGCGAGCCGGCCAAAGCGCGGGCCACCATCGGGAATTCGTCCCCAAGCGATCCCGGGTTCCAGCGGTCCATAACGAACGAGATCCACCACCGCACCGCCGGCGGAGTCCCGCAGGCACAATGTTCC
The DNA here is from genome assembly GCA_947454705.1 of Verrucomicrobiota bacterium. Taxonomy (GTDB): domain Bacteria; phylum Verrucomicrobiota; class Verrucomicrobiia; order Limisphaerales; family UBA9464; genus CAIVQB01. Next base: position 132,180 of record CANGKZ010000008.1, on the reverse strand, counting down.
GCCCTGATAGGACGGACTGAATCCCAGTTGTGAGGCGGTGAACGTTCGCCGGGCTCCGGCTGAAAGCGTGATGCCTTTGGGGACGACGTAGCGATCCGCGGTGGAGACATCCGACAGCGTCATCCCTGCCAGAGTCACCGTCGCATCGGATAGGTTGATCAACTCCACAAACCCCGCGTCGCCTTCGCCGTTGGGCAAGGGCGCAAGCAGTTCATTGATGCGTACCGGCGGGAGCGCTGCGGCATTGGTCGGCTCGGGACGGGAAGGGGAACCTCCGGAGAAGCGGCTTGGCTCCCACGCTCCCGGATTCAGCGAGCCGATGCTCGGTCGCGCGAGGACCAGGGAGGGACCGTAGCCATCCGCAGAAGCGGGCCACGGGGCACGGTCGGCGTACGTGTATTCGCCGAAGACGGCGCCGGTTCGATGACGAAGCTTCAGCGAACCCGAGGAATGGGGCAGCGATCCGGAATAGGGGCCGAGGACGTTGGTCGCACCAGTGACGGTCACGAGGTCGGCCGGCGATGCCGCGATGGTGACGTATCCCTGCGAGGGCAGGACGAATCCGTCAGGGAAGGTGAAGTCCACCGAACCGGAAATCTTCCATCCGCCCAATTCCTCGAACCAGGGCATCGAGTTGTAGACTTCGATGAACTCGACGACGCGGCCATCGGTCCGGGGAGCGGGATGATAATGGATCTCGCTGACCGTGACGCCGGATCGACGCGAGGAGGGGCCGGGCGGTTCGACTGGTGGCTGGGTCAGTCGGATCGGCAACGGAGCGGCGGTCGGCGGCAGCGCCATCAAGCGATCCAGCCCGCCGGGTTGGATGACGCCCGAAACGATCAGGAGCAGCACGAACGCGGAGCGTGCAAAGCTGGGGAGGAAACGCCGTTGAGCCATGCGAAGGATTTGAAAAAACGTAGCACTGGACCCGATGGGGCCGAAGCGGAAATCCCCGGCCGGGTGGAAATCGTTTTACCCCGGGGGTCCCGACTGGGCTCGTGATAATCCGGTTGCCGACGGGAAACCGGCCTGAGCATTGTGCCCGCGTGAAACCCCTGCTGCTTGGATTGATCCTTGGCGTGTGCCTGCGTGCCTTTGGCGCGGAGGGAAACACTCATCCCTCGCTGCCGATCGGATCGCCCCTGCCCGAATTTGATCTGCCCGGCGTGGATGGAAAAAACCACAAGTCGAGCGAGTACGCCGGAGCCAAGGTCCTCGCGATCATTTTCACCTGCAACCACTGTCCCACGGCGCAGGCGTACGAGGAGCGGATCAAGGCGCTCGCGAAGGATTACCAAAATCGAGGCGTGGCCATCGTGGCCGTGTCGCCCAACAGCCCCGCCGCGGTTCGTCTCGATGAGTTGGGATACACCGATCTGGGCGATGACCTGGACGACATGAAACTTCGCGCGCGCGAGCGCGGGTTCAATTTTCCGTACCTGTTCGACGGCGAAACCGAAGCGTTCTCCCTGAAGCTCGGACCCGCGGCCACTCCGCATGTGTTTATCTTCGGACCGGACCGCAAGCTCGAGTTCTCGGGTCGAATTGACGATTCAGAACGCGAGGCGAACGTGAAGACCCGCGACACCCGCGTGGCGATCGATGCGCTGCTCGCGGGACGCAAACCGCCGGTCGCCGAGACGCGCGTCTTCGGTTGCTCCACCAAGTGGGGCGACAAGGCGGCGGGCAACGTGGCCTGGCGCGAGAAGGTGGCGAAGGAACCGGTGTCGGTGAAGACCGCCGATGCCGCCGCGCTGAAGGCCCTGCGCGAAAATGCCGACTCAGGAAAGGTACGCCTGATCAATGTGTGGGCCACCTGGTGCGGCCCCTGTGTGTCGGAATTCGATGAGCTGATTGAGACCCAGTTGCGGTTTCGCCATCGCGACTTCGAGCTCGTGACGGTGTCCGCGCAGTTCCCGGATGAGCAACCGGCCGTGGCCAAGTTTCTGACCAAACACCACGCCTCGAATCGCAACCTGCTCTTTGCCGACGGCGACAAGGACAAGCTGATGGAAGCGCTCGATCCCGAGTGGAAGGGAGCGCTGCCCCACACGATCCTGGTCGCCCCGGGAGGCAAGGTGATCTACCGCCACACCGGTGAAATCGACTTCCTGGAACTGCGCCGCCAGATCGTTCCCGCGCTGAATGCCATCACGCCGTGGGCTGGGATGAAGTGACAGGGCGGCGGAGGTTGAAGAGTTGAAATGTTGAAGAGTTGAAGGGGGAGGGAGCAGAAACCGCAGAGGCGCGGAGGCGCAGAGGCTTTTTTGCGAGCCTTCGATGTCTGGGAAAGATAATAGCCCAGGACTTCAGGCCTGGGTTCGAATGAAGCGTTTGTCGCCGAGTCCCAGAGGGACGGCAGAGGAGTCCTTCTGCTGTCCTCAAGGCCGGGGCGATTTTCGCTCGATCCCCATCTGCGTCCATCTGCGGTTGAAATTCTTCTCTGCAGGTTCGTGAAAACAAAAACGCGTGGGACTGAACGGATCAGTCACCACGCGTTTTGAATTCAATCGGCCTGCACGGGCCGTGTCGTTGTCCGCTCAGCGGTAGGCTTCCATGCCGACGCAGGAGCAGACCAGGTTGCGGTCGCCGAACACGTTGTCCACGCGTCCCACCGCGGGCCAGAATTTCCAGTCGCGCAGCGCGGGCACCGGGAAGGCGGCCTGCTCGCGCGGATACGGACGGTTCCAGCTTTCGGAGCAAACCTGATCCGCCGTGTGCGGCGCGTTCTTGAGCAGGTTGTTCTTCGCATCGGCGGCACCGGATTCGATCGCGGTGATTTCGCCGTGAATCGCGATCATCGCATCGCAGAAGCGGTCGAGCTCGATCTTCGGTTCGGATTCCGTCGGCTCCACCATCAGGGTTCCGGCCACCGGCCAGCTCAGCGTCGGGGCGTGGAATCCATAATCCATCAAACGCTTGGCGACATCTTCAGCCGTGACGGTCTTGAACTGGCGCAGATCCAAAATGCATTCATGCGCCACGAGTCCGTTGGAGCGGTACAGCGTTGGGAAATATCCGTCGAGACGGCGCGAGATGTAGTTCGCGTTGAGAATGGCGACCGCGGTGGCGTCGGTGAGGCCGCGTCCTGCCATCATCGCAATGTACATCCAGGAGATGGTGCAGATGCTCGCACTGCCCCAGGGGGCGGCACTCACGGCACCGATCGGATCCTCACCGCCGAGTCGCACCACGGAATGGCCGGGGAGGAAATCCACCAGATGTTCCGCGACGCCGATCGGTCCGACGCCCGGGCCGCCGCCGCCGTGCGGGATGCAGAAGGTCTTGTGCAGGTTGAGATGGCAGACGTCGGCCCCGATGGTGCCGGGCGAAGTCCAGCCCACCTGCGCGTTCATGTTCGCGCCGTCCATGTACACCTGGCCGCCGGCTTCGTGGACCAACTTGCAGATCTCGCGGATCGGTGCCTCGAACACACCGTGCGTGCTCGGGTAGGTGATCATCAGGCACGCGAGGCTCGCGCGGTGGGCATCAATCTTGGAACGCAGGTCGTTCAGGTCGATGTTCCCCTCGGAGTCGCAGGCCACCGGCACGACCTTCATTCCCGCCATGACGGCGGAGGCGGGGTTGGTGCCGTGGGCGCTGGTCGGGATCAGGCAGACGTCGCGCTGGGGTTCATTGCGGGAGCGGTGCCAGGCGCGGATCACGAGCAGGCCGGCGTACTCGCCCTGAGATCCGGCATTCGGCTGGAGCGACACGCCGGCGAATCCGGTGCATTCGCAGAGCCATTGTTCCAGCTCGGCGAAGAGTTGCTGGTATCCTCGGGTCTGGTTGACCGGCACAAACGGGTGAAGCTTGGAGAACTCCGGCCAGCTCACCGGGAACATCTCGGCGGTGGCGTTGAGCTTCATGGTGCACGAACCCAGCGGGATCATGCTGTGGCAGAGCGAAAGATCCTTCGATTCGAGCCGGCGCAGGTAGCGGAGGAGTTCGGTTTCGCTGTGGTAGCGATTGAACACCGGGTGGCCGAGGAAGGCGGATTTGCGGGCGGGCAGGGCGGGTTTGACGGCGTCGAGATTTACAACTGGCAACGCAGCGGTTCCCTCGCGCGCGAACACGCCGAGCAGGGCCTGGAGTTCCTCGACGGTGGTGGCTTCATCGATCGACACACCGACGGTGGTGGCATCGATTCGGCGGAGGTTGATCTTCGCGGCTTCGGCGCGGCGGTGCAGGTCGACAGCACTGGCGACGCGGACGGTGAGGGTGTCGAAGAACGTGGGGTTGACCACGGTGTGTCCCTGCGCGCGAAGCCCGGCGGCGAGACGGCCGGTGAGTTCGTGAACGCGCTTGGCGATCGCCACGAGCCCCGACGGGCCGTGGTAGCACGCATAGGCCATGGCCATGTTGGCCAGCAACGCTTGCGCGGTGCAGATGTTGGACGTGGCCTTCTCGCGGCGAATGTGCTGCTCACGGGTGCCGAGGGAGAGGCGCAGCGCGGGGCGTCCGCGCGAATCCTTGGACACGCCAACGAGGCGGCCGGGCATCTGTCGCTTGAAGGCTTCGCGGGTGGCGAAGAACGCGGCGTGCGGTCCACCATAACCCAGGGGAACACCGAAACGCTGAGCGCTGCCTACCGCAACATCGGCACCGAATTCACCCGGAGCTTCGAGCAGCGTGAGAGCGAGCAGGTCGGTCGCCACCACGAGCATCGCGCCGGCGGCGTGAACCGCGGCGGCGAACGACGACGGCGTGGTCACTTCGCCCCCGGTCTCGGGATATTGAATCAGCGCGCCAAAAACATCCGCATGAAGCGCGAAGGTGCGCCAGTCGCCCACTTCCACGCGAATCCCCAACGCCTCGGCGCGGGTGCGGACGAGGTCGATGTTCTGAGGATGGCAGGTGTCGGCGACGAAGAACGTGTTGCGCACCGTTCCTGAGGCGCCGGCTTCGGCTTCCTTCACGCGATGGCAGAGCATCATGGCCTCGGCGCAGGCGGTGGCCTCGTCGAGCATCGAGGCGTTGGCGATGTCGAGCGCGGTGAGGTCGGTCACCAGCGTTTGGAAATTCAGCAGTCCCTCGAGGCGGCCCTGGGAGATCTCGGCCTGGTATGGGGTGTACTGGGTGTACCAGCCCGGGTTCTCGAGAATGTTCCGCTGGATCACCGGCGGGGTGATGGTGTCGTAGTACCCGGTGCCGATGAAGGAGCGGAACACCTGGTTGCGCTCGGCGGTGGCGCGGAGGCGGTTCAGTGCCTCAATTTCGGTCAAAGCTTCCGGCAGATCGGTGAGCGAAAGGGACGCGGGGAGTCGGATGCCCGCGGGAACCGCGGCCTCGACCAGCTTCTGGACGGAGTCATAGCCGCAGAGGCGGGCCATGGCTTCCTGCTCCACGGAGTCGGGTCCGATATGGCGTCGGGTGAAGGCGTCGGTAAAGGCGAGGGAGGCGGCAGAGCTCATCGGTTCTGGAAGATCAATAGGGCCATCAAGGCCTTCGCACGGTAATGGGAGAAGCTCATGCTGCAAGCGCTCTTTGACGGCAGCCCCATTCCGGGGACGGGGTGCGATTGCAATCGTACGACAAGTGAACGGATTGACGCAGGGGTCGCTTTGCCGGTAGCCAGTCGCCGTGCCTGTCGTACCAAATCCGGGATTCCATCCGCCTCCGTGGCTGCGCGATCCCCATTGGCAGACCATCTGGCCGACCTTGTTCCGCCGGGTTCAAACGATTCCCTGGCGGCGCGAACGGTTGGAATTGTGGGACGGGGACTTCCTCGATCTCGACTGGTGGGAGGGCGGATCAGATTTGGTACGCGGCGCAAAACCGGGATCCGGACGGCTGGTGATTTTGGCCCACGGACTGGAGGGAAACTCGCGTCGTCCCTACATGGCCGGCATGGCCCGGGCGTTTCACCGGCGGGGGTGGAACGTCCTGTCGTGGAATTTTCGCGGATGCTCGGGCGTCGCGAACCGGCTGTTTCGTTCGTACCACAGCGGTGCGACCGAGGATCTGTCCGCCGTGGTGCGGCACGCAGAACGGACCGGACGGTTCGGCTCCATTGCGGTGGTGGGGTTCAGTCTGGGAGGGAATCTCACGCTGAAATACCTGACCGAGCTGGGGGCGTCGGGAGGGATCGTGCGGGGCGGGGCAGGGGTGTCGGTGCCATGTGATCTGGAAGCGGCGGCGGAGCGCATGACCGGGCCGGACTGCGCGTTCTACATGAAGCGCTTCCTCAAGGACATGGGCGAAAAGATGCGGGCCAAGGAACGGCAGTTCCCCGGGAAACTCCGACTGGAAGCACTGGAGGGGATGAGCACGTTCCGACAATTTGATGATGCCTTCACCGCGCCGTTGCATGGATTTCGGGATGCCCAGGACTACTGGGACCAGTCCTCCTGCGGACCCCGGCTGCATCAAATTCGGGTGCCCACGTTGATCGTGAACGCAGCGGATGACCCATTTTTGGCACCCGCCTGTTTTCCCGCCCGCACGGCGGATTCGAGCGCGTGGGTGCACCTGTTGGCACCGGCCCGGGGAGGGCATGTGGGGTTTGTTTCCGGACTCGGTTTGTCGGGAGAATATTGGAGCGAAACGGTGGTTGCCGACTTCCTGACCGGACGGTTCCGGGAGAAGGATGGCCTGCCGGGTTGAAATAAAGCGCTAGGCAAGGGAAGGCGTTTCTTCCTAGGTTCCGCCCGGTGTCGAAGGCTTCCAAACCCGCTTCCGAGGATCCGTCCTTTGAGGACGCCCTCAAAAGGCTCGAATCTGTCGTGGAAACGATGGAGTCGGACGAGCTGCCTTTGGAGCAGTTGTTGGCGCGCTTCGAGGAAGGCACCAAGTTGGTGCGTGTCTGCCAGGCCCGATTGGCCGAGGCGGAGCTGAAGATTCAGGTGCTGGAAAAGAATCTGGCCGGGGAGCCGACACTGCGGCCGGTCGCCGCAGGTGAGGCAGGAGTCGCCTCGGTGTAACCCCAGCGGTTGCGCGAATCCCCGGATTCCCACCCCGTTTTTCTATGAGTCGTTATCTCGATATGGTTGATCATCCCTCGCACGTGAAGAAGCTCACCCCGGAACAGTTGGGCGAGTTGGCGAACGACATTCGGCACGAGCTGATCACCAAACTGGCCAAGAACGGCGGACACCTCGGTCCCAATCTTGGTGTCGTCGAGCTGACCGTCGCGCTGCACCGCTGCTTCTCGACGCCCAAGGACAAGTTCGTGTGGGACGTCAGCCACCAGGTGTACGTCCACAAGCTCCTAACCGGACGCAAGGACCGCTTTCACACGATCCGCACCACCGGCGGCTTGAATGGCTTCGCCCTCCGCACCGAGAGCGAGCACGACTGCTACGGTGCCGGCCACGCGGGCACCGCGTTGTCCGCCGCGCTCGGCATGTGCGCCGCGCGCGATCAAAAGGGCGGGGATGAACACGTGGTCTGTGTGTTCGGTGACGCCGCATTGACCAACGGCATTTCCTTCGAGGCGCTGAACAACATCGCCGGCACCACCCGGAAGTTCATCGGCATCCTCAACGACAACGAGTGGTCGATCGCCAAGAACGTCGGAGCCATCGCCACCTACCTGGGCAAGCTCACCGCGAATCCCCACTACAACAAGGTCACCAAGGATTTCAGCTCCTGGCTGCGCAAGCTGCCGAAGGGCCAGCTCGTCTCCATGCTCGGACACAAGGCCGAGGAGGCGATCAAGGGCATTGTGAATTCCGTCGGACTGGAGCACACGCCGTCGGCGCTCGACTCCGATGGCCGCGGCGGACACGGCTCCGCGATGCTGTTCGAGGAATTCGGTCTCCGCTACCTCGGTCCGATCGATGGACATGATCTCCCGCTGCTCATCAGCACGCTCGAGTTCGCCAAGACCTGCACCGAGCCGGTGGTCATTCACATCCTCACCCAAAAGGGCCGGGGATTTGAGGCCGCCCTCAAGCATCCGGAAAAGTTCCACGGCCTCGGACCGTACGACGTCCAGACCGGCCAGACTCCGGTTCCCAAACCTGGTACTCCCGCCATGTGGCAGGAGGTCTTCGGCCAGACCATGGTGAAGCTGGCCAAGCAGAACAAAAATGTGGTGGGCATCACCGCGGCCATGCCGACCGGCACGAGCCTCAAGCTGCTCGAGCAGGCGGTTCCGACGCAGTACTACGACGTGGGCATCGCCGAAGAGCACGCCGTGATCTTCGCCGCGGGCATGGCGACCATGGGCTTCAAGCCGGTGGTGGCGATCTACAGCACCTTCCTCCAGCGCGCCTACGACTGCATCCACCACGACGTGTGCTTGCAGGACCTCCCGGTGATCTTCTGCATGGACCGCTCCGGCCTCAGCGCCAATGACGGTCCGACCCACCACGGTCTGTTCGATATCGCCTATCTCCGCTGCCTCCCGCTCATCGTGGGCATGGCTCCGGCGAACGAGGACGAGCTGCAGGACATGATGTTCACTGCGACGCTTCAGTCGCATCCGGTGGCCATCCGTTATCCCCGCGGCCCCGCCGAAGGCACTCCGGTGAAGGAAATCCCGACGGTGGTCGAAATCGGCAAGGCCGAAGTCTGCACCCACTTCGCCGGCAGCGGCGGCCCGAAGGTCGCGATCTTTGGTCTCGGACCGATGCTGCGTCTGGCCCGCGAGGCGGCCGACCGTTTGAAGGCGGAAGGCTACGATGTGGCGGTGATCAACCCGCGCTTCTTCAAGCCGCTGGATTCCGCGGTGCACCAGTTCTTCGGCAACGCTGCGGATCTCGTGGTGACGATCGAAGACCACGTGATCCCAGGCGGCTACGGCAGCGCCGTGTTGGAAAACTTCAGCGACGCCGGCGTCCGCACTCCGGTGGTTCGCATCGGCTGGCCTGATCAGTTCATCGAACACGCCAGCTCCGTGGATTACCTCCGCGAGCGCCACGGCCTCACCGTGGAGCGTCTGGTGGGCGACGTTCACCGTCTCCTCCCGCTCGGTGCGCAAGGAAAACTGGCCGCAAAATCCGCCTAAACCGGCGGAAATCGGTCGGAAAATTCTGGCACGAAAAGCGGGTTGACTAAACGGTCAACTATCGCATGTTCGTGCTCGTGACCGAGACGCACGTCCCATTCCAATCCCCGCACGCGCGGGGAAGTGGTTTCCCATGGGGAGATTGCGCAGCCGGCAGTTCTTTACCGGCTTTGCGTCGTGGATCCCTTCATGGGACGCCCTCTCGTGCCACATTGGCGCATTCTGGCTCCGCAAGGGCGCGCTTCGGCGGCCATTGGGGCCCTTTTTTGGGCCTTAAAAGCGGATCAAATCAGTCCGATACACTCTGGCACGCTCTTCGCTTGAGGAGCATCAACCCCTTGGGGTGCGACACAGTGCAGGGGGCAAGCGATGGGGTAAAATTGAACGCATCAGTCCCCGGAGCGTCGGATGGCTTGCGCGGAATTTGCGGGTGAACACCACACACGGAACATCATGAAAGCGAATCTTCTTCTGACGACACGGACCCCAGCCGCGACCGCGCGGGTGCGTCCCGGAACTCGGAGCCGTTCCCGAACTCGCGTCTCCGGCGTCTCGGCCGCCAAGGGCGCCAAACTCGCTGCGCTCCGACCGGGCATGTCCCGTCGCAGCATCAAGCCCGCAGGCGCCACCGCCGCGAACTCCCAGGCTCCGGCCAAGCGCCCATCACGTTCCACGATGCGTCGCGGCACGGACGAAACGCCGGTGATGCCGCGCGAGGCGACTGTGGCCGATGCCAAGGTGGTCTTCGTTCCGGAACCTGTCGTTCGACCCGCCTTCAAGGCCATCGCCCCGCGCCGCGTGGCGGCTCCCGAGGTGACGCCGGTGGTCAAGCTGGGGACCGCGCCCGTCCGCGAGGAACGCGGACCGTGGGATGAGAACACCTCTCTCCGCCTTTATCTCCGCGAAGCCGTCGAGACTCCGCTGCTGACTCCGGCGCAGGAGATCGAATTGGCAGGACGCGTCCAAGCCGGCGACGAGGCGGCCCGCGAACACATGATCCGCGCCAACCTGCGTCTCGTGGTGAAAATTGCCCGCGAGTACGAGGACTACGGACTTCCGCTGCTCGACCTGATCAACGAAGGCAACATGGGCCTCATGCGGGCCGTGGAGCGCTTTGATCCGACCAAGGGCGCCAAGCTCTCGACCTACGCAGCCTGGTGGATCAAGCAGTCGATCAAGCGCGCGCTTTCGAATCAGTCCAAGTCGATCCGCCTTCCGATTCATCTGGTCCAGCAGATTGCCCAGATGCGCCGGGCGGAAAATCAGTTCGAGGCCAAGCTGGGGCGTCCCCCCACGGACTCGGAACTGGCCATCGCACTCGGTGTGGGCGAGGACGACATCCAGCACTGGCGCGAGAGCGCGACGGTGGGCACCACGTCGCTCGATGCGCCGCTGGGAAATGATTCCGACTCCAACCGCGTGGCCGATGTCATCGCGGATGACAACGCCAAGATGCCCTGGGCCGGCGTGAGCGAGGAAACCAACGCCGAGCTCGTCCGCGAGCTGGTGGGGACCCTCAACGCCCGCGAGCAGGTGATCCTGCGCCGCCGCTTTGCCCTCGATGGCGGCGACCCGGTGACGCTGGAGCAGATCGGTGAAGACTTCGGTCTCACCCGCGAGCGGATTCGTCAGCTCGAAGCCGCGGCGCTGAAGAAGCTCCGCGAACGGATGGAGACCCGCGAAGGCGTCATGGCCTGACCGGTTCTTGTTTCAAATTTGATCCACAACGCCAGCGCGCCCGCCAAAACGGGCGCGCTGTTGTTTTGCCCGCAAGCCTTTCATTGAACACGCACGGGCCCTCGGGCAGTCTGGTTTCTTCATGCGTTTCCGTACCCTGTTTGGAGTCTCCGTCGCCTTGGCGGCGTGGACCGCCGTAATGACACGTCCCGTGGCCCAGGAACCGGCCAAGCCCGCGCCTTCTGCGAAGGAAAAGGCGGTGCAGTCGGTTCGCATGCCGCCGGGATTCAAATACGAAGTCCTCGCCATGGGGGACATTCCCGAGCCCTTGTTCCTCCAGTTCGCGCCCGACGGGCGTCTCTGGTTCACCGGCCGTCGGGGCCACATCTGGGCCTACGATTTCAAGACCGGCACCCACGAGCAGATCGCCAAGCTGAACGTCTGCTGGGAACCGACTCCCGGACGCGAGGCCAACGAGCGCGGATTGCACGGGATCGAATTTGATCCGGCCTACCTCAAGAATGGTCGCATCTACCTGCACTACGCGCCCTGGGCTCCGACCAATGCGACGGCGTGGAGCAATCGCGTGTCGCGGTTCACGGTGGACAATCCCAAGCGCGCCACCGCGCTGAAGGAGGGATCCGAGAAGATCCTGCTCACCATCCCGAGCCTCCGCGGATTCCATCAGGGCGGCGCGATGGCCATCAATCCCCGCGACGGCAAATTGTATGTCACCGCGGGCGACAACAACGTTTCGAGCGACACCCAGAAATTCTGGGATGATCCCACCAACCCGCCCCAGGTGCTCTCCGCACTGCAGGGCAAGGTGCTTCGCATCAACCTCGACGGATCCATCCCGTCCGACAATCCGTTCAAGGGCCGCGCCGATGCGCATCCGGCCGTGTACAGCTACGGCCACCGCAATCCGTACACCATCAACATCGATCACGTGACCGGCAACGTGTACGTGGGTGAGGTCGGATTCGACCGCAAGGAGGACTGGGAAGAGGTCAACTGGGTCCGCCCTGGCAAGAACTACGGCTGGCCCCGCTGCATGGGAACCAACTACGCCACCTACGGCAACGTGCCGTGCCCGCTGCCCGATGCGACCGCGCCCTGGATCTCCTGGATTCACGAAGGCGGCGCCAACGCCACCAGCGGTCCGGTCTATCGTCCGGCGAAGAAGGGACATGACTTCCCGGCCGAGTACCACGGCGGCATGTTCTACGCCGACTGGGTACGCAAGTGGGTTCGCTTTGCCACCGTGGATCCCGTGGACAACCACGTGATCAAAACCGAACCGTTCGCCCGCGGATTCACCGCCGGCATCATCGCCATGACCGAAGGCCCCGACGGCGCGGTGTACCTCCTCGAGTACGGTGGCTGGTTCACCGGAGCGGCGAGCGACAAGCTGTCGCGCATCGTCCGCGAATAAACTGCAGGTCCGGCGAACCAATTCTGGTTCACCTTCGACCTAGGTTTCGACTTCCACACCCGGCCTGGATGCCCATGCGTCCCGGCCGGTTTTTTGTTTCGGTCACTTGCCGAAGAGCATGCGGAGGCCGACCAGCAGCATGAATCCACCGAACACCCGCTTGAGATCGGCCGCGGGAAGTTTGTTGAAGATCATCTGCCCCACGAGGCTACCGACGATTGCCAGGGGCATCATCTGCATCGCCACGTTCCAATCCATGAGACCGCCCTTCCACTTCTGGGCCACGCTCACGATCGAGGTGGGAATGATCACCAGCAGCGACGTGGCCACGGCGCGCTTCGGATCGTAGCCCATCAACAACGTCATGGCGGGCACCATGACCACACCGCCTCCAACGCCGAACAACGCGTTGGTGATGCCGCTGAAGAAGCCAATGACCAGGACGAGGATTAGATTCATGGAGGTGTATCAGGGTTGGTGCAGGCGACTGGGAATGGGAACTGGGATGGGGATTTGTACGGATCGATCGGAATCAGAAGGCGACGCTCGCCGGCGAATCCGCACGCAGGACGGATTCGTGCCGGAACTGTTCGCGGAAATGGCTGCGAATTTCCTCCAGGGCCCGGTTGGTTTCCGGTGAGCCCGGATGGAGGATCACCAGCACGCGCGTGGGGATCCGGTGAATCTCGCCCGACTTGTTGCGCCACTGGCCGCGGGCCTCGAACACCGTCAGTCCGGAGGGGAATCGGGGCGTGACCTCCTTGGCCAGGAAGTCGTCCCAGAGGCCGATTTCAATGGCACCGAAATAGAGCTCCGTGCGAACCCAGCGCTCCGGAGTCAGCGGCCGGTCGCCAGTCGTCGGTTTGGCGGATGTACCAGAAGTAGTCGAGCAGCCCGTGGAACCCAGAAGGGCCAGCAACAGCGTGAACAGCAATCCGGCGGCGAGCGGGGAGCGGATCGATCGTGGGTTCAAAGCGCGCGAAAGCGGGAGTGAATGGAGGGACATGACGTGGGCAGCGTTCATCGGGCGAAGCGCCGTGTTTGGGTGGCGTCGCTTCGCCGGGCGCAGTGTGATGGGGAATTGGACGCGTGCAAGCCGTCAGCGGGCGGGACTGTGGAGCAGCCTGTGACCAAGCCGACGTGCACGGATCCTTGCCACCGGGTGGGGCTGCGAGGCACCTTCACCGAACGTGAATCGCATTGAGCAACGCTTTGCCGCGCTCCGGTCGGCCGGACGCAAGGGATTGGTGATCTACATCGGGGCGGGGGATCCGGATCTGGAATCCACGCGTCAGCTCGCGCTGGCGTTTGACGCCGCCGGGGTGGACGTCCTGGAGCTCGGCGTGCCATTCAGTGATCCGCTGGCCGATGGCATTGTGAACCAGCTGGCCGCGCAGCGCGGGCTCGAGTCCGGTACCACGCCGCCGCGCGTGCTCGAAACGGTGAGCGCCATCCGCAAGGAGTCGCAGATCCCGATCGTCCTCTACATCTATTTCAATCTGCTCCACCGCGTGGGCTTGGAGAAGTTCATCGAATCGTGCGCCCGCGCCGGCGTGGATGGACTCCTCGTGCTCGATCTGCCGCCCGAGGAATCGGCCAATTACGAGGCCCTCATGGCGCGGTCCGGATTGTCGCCGATCTACCTGATCGCGCCGACGACTCCCGATGAACGCATCGCCCTGATCGCCCCGCGCGCCCGCGGCTTCATCTACTACGTCAGCCGCGAAGGCGTGACCGGAATGCAGGCCGAGGTGAGCAAATCCATTGGGTCCGCCATCGCCCGCATCCGCGCCCACAGCGCGCTGCCGGTGGCGGTGGGATTTGGAATTTCAAATCCGGAACAGGCCCGCCAGGTCGCGGCTGATTCCGAAGCGATCGTCGTGGGCAGCGCGGTGGTCAACCGCATCGCCAAGCTCGGTCGAGCCCCGCAAATGGTTTCTGAAGTAGCTGCTTTCGTTAAAACCCTCAGCGACGCCATCCATCCATGAGCCGCCGTCCCGTCAAGAAACCCGCATCGAAGAAACCGGTCGCCAAGAAGGTGACTCCGGTCAAAGCCAAGGTTACCGCCCCGGCGAAGAAGGCCTCCAAGCCAGCGAAGTCGGTCCGCGCCGCAGCGCCCAAGTCGGATCGCTACATCATCATCATGGCCGGCGGCCGCGGAGAACGCTTCTGGCCGGTGAGCCGCGAGGCGACGCCGAAGCAGTTGATCACGCTGCTCGGAGGGCGCTCCTTCCTTCAGCAGGCCGTGGACCGCGTGCGTCCGCTCGTGCCGGCGGAGAACATTCTCATCATCACCAACTCCGTCCAGGCGGCGGCTGTTCGCAAGCAGCTTCCGGAACTCCCGGCGGCGAACGTCATCGCCGAACCCGTCGGTCGCGACACCTGTGCCGCGGTCACCCTCGGCGCGGCGATCGTTGGTGCACGTTCGACCACGGCCACCATGGCCGTGTTGCCCGCGGATCACGTGATCCCGAACGCGAAGCATTTCCAGCAGGTGCTGGGCGATGCGCTCGACCTGGCCTCGCGCGGACAGGTCATCGTCACCCTCGGCATCAAGGCCACGGGACCGGAAACCGGCTACGGCTACATCCGACATGATCTCGCGGCGCTTCCGTCGCCCGAGGGCGTGAAGCCCTACAAGACGCCGTTCTATCGGGCGGAGCAGTTCGTCGAGAAACCCGATCTGGCTCGGGCCGAAGAGTACGTCGCCGCAGGCAACTACCGGTGGAATGCCGGCATGTTCGTCTGGTCGTTCGTCACGGTGACCAACGCGCTGGAGCAGCATCAGCCCGAGATGCGCGCGGCGTGTCAGCGCTGGTTTGAGGCGGCCTCGAAGGGGCCCCGCGTGTTGGACAAGGTCCTCGCGAAGGAATATCCGGAGATCAAAAAGATCAGCGTCGATTACGCGCTGATGGAACGCGCCCACAACGTGGTGGTGGCCGATGGCAGTTTCGACTGGGACGATCTCGGCGCCTGGCCCGCGTTGGCGCGTCATGTGAACCAGGACGCCGAGGGCAATGCGACGGTGGGTCAGCTCGTGCACGTCGATTCCGCCCGCAATGTGGTCTATGACGCCCGCACCAAGAATCGCACCCCCATCACGCTGGTTGGCGTTAAGGATTGCATCGTGGTGCTGGCCGACGACGCCACGCTCGTGGCGACCAAGGCCGAGTCGCAGAAGATCAAGGAGCTGGTGAAAAAACTGGCTGCCGATCCGAAACTCAAGGCATTGGTTTGAGGCTCGCGCGCGGGGCGGATTCAGCTGCCCCAAGTTTGGAACGCTGAGTTCCGAAATCGAAACGGCGGATCCGAAATGACTTCGGATCCGCCGTTTTCGTTTTTTGTGATCAGCCCCTCGGGGCCGGGGATGCCCTACTTCTTCTCGGGCTTCTCGGCGGCCTTTTGGGCGGCTTCGCGTTCGGCCTTCACCTGTCCGACGAGCGTGTTGTAGTCGGTCACGACCTTGTTGTACTTGTCGGCCAGATCGCTGTATTTGGCGGCAAGTTCAGCGCGCTGATCGGCGATCTTCTTGATCGCGAGGTTCTGCTCCTTGATGGATTCGTTCTGCTGGAGGATTGCCTTGTTGGCCTTGTCGAAGGCGTCCTTGTAGAGGTTGGCCGAGTTGGTGGATTTGCCGAGCTCGAACTCCACGCGCTTGATGCTCGCAATGGCCTTGCTGAGTTCGGCCTTGTTGGTTTTGACGATTTCGTCGAGATCCTTGCGCAGGGCTTCGAGGCGGGTGATTTCGTCGGAGTACCGCTTGTTCGCCTGATCCTTCTCCTGAATCTGGGTTTGCAGGCCCACCTTGTCCTTCCGTTCCGCCTCCACCTGCCGGGTCAGCCGGGTTTGGTCCACCCACTGGATCACCGACATCACGCAGAGCGCGGCGGCGAGGGTGATGAGGATCGCGACGCCGGCTTTGGCATCCTCGTGGCGACGATGGGTAGGGGTGGCAGGGAGGTTCATCGGGATTGAAGCAACACGGTCAGCAATTCGAGTTCGAGTTGGCGATGGGTGGACGCGCTCAAGGGTGGTACCCGGGCTGTGGGTTGCAGCCGAGGAAAGGTTGAGGGGTGAATGGGAATTTGTCAAAGGCCCCGCCCATTTCGACGCGAGATCGTCCCGGGCCGCCTTCCGGGACCGTGCGGAATCGGAAGGTTCGCCTTGCTCTGAGCGCTCCGGATCGGAAGGTTTGGCGCTTCATGTCGCGGTTGTTGAAATCGTCGGGCGCGGTAGGAACGGCTACGTTGATCAGCCGGGTGCTGGGCTTTGCCCGCGAGGCTGTTTACGCGGGGTTCATGGGGGTGGGAATGGTGTCCGACGCCTTCTACTACGCCCTTACCATTCCGAATCTCTTCCGGCGCCTGCTCGGCGAAGGAGCGCTCACAGCCGCATTTATTCCGATTTTCAAGGAGAAGGAGAAAAACGAGGGCGAAGCGGCCATGTGGCACGCGTCGAACGCGGTCATCTCCGGGCTGATCGTCATCTGCGCGGCGCTCGTCGTGTTCTCGATGATCGTCATCACCGGGCTGGTGGAGTTCGTCCCGATGGAGCTCAAGAACGAGCTCATTCTCCGGCTCCTTCGCGTGATGTTCCCGTACCTCGGACTGGCCTGCATTGCGGCCGTGTTCATCGGGATGCTGAATGCGCGCGGACAGTTCTTTCTGCCCGCTTTGGGAGCGGCCTCGCTCAATTTGGTAATGATCGCATCGGTGTGGTGGCTCGCCCCGCGCTTCGGGATCTTTCAGGGCCAGCAGGTGTTCGGCCTCGCCTGGGGGCTCCTGATTGCCGGTGCCATCCAGGCCGCCGTTCAGTGGCCGTCGCTGCGTAAGCAGGGGTATCGCTTTGTGTGGGTGAATCCGTTCACCGATCCCACCGTGCGCCGCGTGCTCCAAAAAATGGGCCCCGCAACGCTCGGCGTCGCGGCGTATCAGATCAATGTAGTCCTGACCCAGACCATCGCCGTCCACACGGCCGACAACATCGTCTCCTCCTTCAACTACGCGGTTCGCCTCATGGAATTGCCGCAGGGCGTGGTGGGAGTTTCCCTCGCCACCTATTTGCTAACCGAGTTGAGCGGGCTCGCGGTCGAAAAAAAGTTCCCCGAATTCCGGAAGAGCCTGCAGGAGGGCGTGCTTCAACTCATCTTCATCAATGCCCTCGCCACGGGGCTGCTGCTGGTGCTGGCCGAGCCGATGATCCGGCTGCTGTTTGAGCACGGCAGCTTTCATGCAGATCATACCACGCTGTGCACTGTGGCGCTGCGCTGTCTGGCGCCCGGGTTGATCGCATTCTCGATGAACAACATTCTCGCCCGCGCGTTTTACGCCCTCGGCGATACCAAAACCCCGATGCGCATCAGCATCGTTTGTCTGACCATCAACCTGATTCTCGGCAGCTTCATGATCCCGGCGTTCCAGCAGGCGGGCATGGGCATCGCGAACACGCTCAGTGCCATTGCCAATACCGCGTTGCTTGGCTACGCGCTGCGCAAGGCGCTTCCAAAATTGGAGTTTGCCTCGTTGCTGCCGAACGCCGCTGCGGTGACCGGAGCAACGATGCTCGCGTGCCTGACGGCCTGGGGCACCAATGCGCTGTGGGAGTCGCACTATGGACACAAGGTTCTGTGGACGCGGGTAGGTGCGGTGTTCGTGCCGATGATTCTGGCGACGCTGGTGTATGGAGTCGCCGCCTTGTTCCTGAAGCTGCCGCAATTCTCCGAACTTCGGTCGCTGATCTCACGTCGCCGCCGGCCAGCACCCCGAACCGCCGCACCGGCTGCGTCTGCGGTTGCGGCCCCCAAATCCAAATCCGATTCCGCATCCGATGAGTGATCCCTTTGAACGTCAGCGCCAGCTCGTGGCGAAGCATCCCAACAACGAACTCGCCCGGTTCAGTCTTGGCAACGCGCTGTATGCCGCGGGGCAGATCGCCGAGGCGCGTGAGGAGTTCCGTCGTGCGCTGGAGAAAAAGCCCGACTGGATGGCGGTTCAGATTTTGTTGGGTCGCTGCGATCTCGCCCTCGGAGACCGCGATGCCGCCCGCGCTGCGTTCGAGCGCGCCCGGGATCTCGCTCTTGCCCAGCATCATGAGGGACCGCTGGCGGAGATGGAGCAGCTGCTTTCCGAGTTGTAACTCACGATTCGTTCTCTACGGTCGCCTTACCCCATCTTTGTCACGAACATGAAACAACGCCGCCGATCCGCCTTCACCTTGATCGAACTGCTGGTCGTGATTGCGATCATCGCGATCCTCGCCGGGATGCTGCTCCCCGGCCTGGCGCGCGCGAAGCAGAAGGCCACCGGCATCAGCTGTCTGAACAACGAAAAGCAGATGATCCTGGCGTCGCTCGTGTACGCTTCTGATTTTCAGGACAACTTCGCGCCGAACGGGCAGGGGGATGCGAACCTGAACCTGACCAATCCGCCGGCAAATTTCGTCCCGCGGCTTTGGTCGGAGGGACGCGAAGGCAGCAACCTCATGGAGGGCACGGCCGACGCGATGATCAACCCCAAGGTGTCGGTCCTCGCCGTGTATCTTCGCGCCAAGGGCAGCTTCAAGTGCCCCGGCGACAATTACGTGGTGAAGGTCAACGGCCGCAACGCCCGCAATCCGCGCAGCTACGGCATGAATTCCTTCGTGGGCTGGATCGATGCCAGCTACGGGCCTGGCGACCAGGGCGGAAACACGATTTACGAAGTGCCCAAGAAGACCACGCACGTGGGCGAGCCTTCGCAGATTTTTGTCTTCGGCGAGATTCATCCGCAGAGCATCTGCCGTCCGTTTTTCGGAGTGCTCATGACCGGGAACTCCGGCGTGTATCACGTTCCTGCCAACTACCACGGCAAGGTTTCCAACTTCTCCTTCGCGGATGGTCACGCCGAGATGCACAAGTGGACCGATTGGAAGATGTCCAATCCCGGATTCACCGGAGATTTCCACGGCGCCCATTCCGGCGTTCCGGGAACCACCAGCGTGGCGGACAACCAATGGCTTCGCGATCACACCACCCGGAAGAAATGATCCTCCCGAGTCTCTGGAACGCCCGTTTGTATACCTTCGTGGACTCCGCGTACCTCGCGGGGCGCGCACCGTCCGAGGTGGCACGGCAACTGTGCGATGGGGGATCAGATTTGATTCAGGTACGGGCCAAGGGGGCTCCCGCGGATGAGGTCCGCCGAATTGCGGAATCGGTCCTCGAAGTCACCCGCCGCGCGGGAGTCCCGCTCGTCCTGAATGACCACTGGGATCTGGCGATCGAACTCGGCGTGGAGTACGCGCATCTCGGGCAGGAGGATTTCTTCGACGCCGGGATGACGCACACCGATGCGCTCAGCAACGGACGCGGCCCCGGGCCATTTCCCAAGATTGGTCTCAGCACCCACGCTCCCGCGCAGGCCGAACGTGCCATGGCCGCAGGGCCGGATTACATCGCTATCGGCCCGGTGTTTCCCACCGCCACCAAGCCGGGCCGTCCGGCGGCGACCCTGGAATACGTTCGCTGGGCCGCACGCTCGGTGCAGATGCCGTGGTTCGCGATTGGGGGGATCAATTTTGATACCCTCGACGCGGTCCTGGAAGCCGGGGCCCGGAGAATCTGCGTGGTGTCGGCGATCTTGAATGCGGCCGATCCCGCCAAGGCCTGTCGCGAGTTGCGACGGCGCATCGAGTCGGCCCCGCTGCCGCCGGCTCCGGTTACTCCGGTTTGAGCCGCTCGACCACGGTCGCCGCCGGGACTCCGTCGATTCGGAAGACCTTGTGCGGTGACGTGCCGCCACGCGACAGGCTGATCTGACGACGCGGACACCCGAGCTGATCGCTCAGCCATTCCACCAGCGCTTCATTGGCTGCGGAATCCACCGGAGGCGCGGTGATTTTCAACTTCAGGGCATCGCCCACCACTCCGGCGATTCCGTTGGTTTTCGCCCGCGGCTGGGCTTTCACCTTCAGCCAAATGGCACCGTCGCGTTCGCTGAGGTAGGGCGGCAGGTTCACAGGAGAAAATCCAGGAAGCGACGCGGGGCCGGGCCTACCAGCCGGTGAGCAGAAAGGCGCGGCGGATTCCGAGGTCGAGCCCGTAGGCAAGACCGAGCACCAGCGCGGCCACGATGAGCGGGGTGCCGTCGATCCGGCCCAGCCGCACGGGCAGCCATTGCAGGGGGCGGATGAGGGGAGTGGTGGCGAGTCGAACCCAGCTCCAGAGGGCGTGATCGCCGAGGTAAACGTAGTCGTGCACGAAGCGCACGATCAGCAGACCCACGATCATCCAGCGCGACGGCATCCACACGGAGACGCCCACGAACGTTGATTGAAACGCGAGTGCGGTCGCGGAATGAATCGCCGGGATCAGTCCGCGGGAGGCGAACGGAGTTGCGACCACGGCCCACATCAAGGCTCCCAGCAGCGTGGGAACCAGGAGCGCGAGCCACGCGGGCCATCGACCGGGCAGGGCACCGAGTTCCTGGAACCAGCGCAATCCCGCGGTGCGATCGCCGAGGCGGGCCATCCGTGAGAACAGGGTCAGTGCGGCCTGCCAGACCAGCAGGGCCCAGAGAAAACTCAGAACGGAAAAGAAACTGAGGCGTCCGGCGACATCATCCCGGAATGCGACGGTCACGGGCCCCGGGGCCCAGGCGGCGGTGGATTCGGTCATCCGCGCCAGCTCCACGTAGAGGAAGGGGCGTCCGATGAGAAGCACGGCGAGCCCGACGGGATTCAACCAGCGCGCGGTGGCGGGGAGTTCCACCGGCTTGAGGTTGGACACGAGTGTGCCAGCCCCAAGCGTCTTCACCGGGCGCATTGAGCTGCGCCACGAAAGCCAGAATGCGATTCCGACCAGATTCAGGATGAGGTCAATCCAACGCATTCAATGCTTTGTTTCCCGGCGGGACCGGGCGGCTTTTTCGGACGGTCGGACTTGGACTCCGTCCGCAAAGAAAAAAGGTCCCACCGGACGGACCCCAATCCATCCGGTGGGAAGGATACCTCAGGACAGGGTGACGCCGGCGCGCTGTGCGGCGCGGATGAGGGCGTCGGCCATGTCGCTCGGAGTGGTGGCCACTTCGATGCCGCATTCACGGAACACGGTGATCTTGGCGGCGGCGGTGTCTTCAGCTCCGCCGATGACCGCACCGGCGTGACCCATGCGGCGTCCGGCGGGAGCGGTGGCTCCGGCGATGAAGCCGGCGACCGGCTTCTTGCAGTGCTCCTTGATCCAGCGGGCGGCTTCGACTTCAGCGCTGCCGCCGATTTCGCCGATCATGATGATGCCCACGGTTTCCGGATCTTCGTTGAAGAGGCGGATGACATCGAGGTGCGAGGTGCCGTTGACGGGATCGCCACCGATGCCGACGCAGGTGCTCTGGCCGATGTTCTTGGACGTGAGCTGGAAGACGGCTTCGTAGGTGAGGGTGCCGGAGCGGGAGACGACGCCCACGCGGCCCTTCTTGTGAATGTATCCGGGAGCGATGCCGATACGGCAGCCGCCCTTGGAGTTTTCACCGGTGCCGGGGGTGACCACGCCGGGGCAGTTCGGCCCGACGAGGCGGGTGCGGCTGCCCTGCATGGCGCGCTTCACGCGGATCATGTCCTTGACCGGGATGCCTTCGGTGATCGCGACCGCGAGGTCGAGACCGGCGGCAACGCCTTCAAGAATGGCGTCGCCGGCGAAGGGAGGCGGAACAAAGATCGCGGAGACGGTCGCACCGGTTTCACGGGCGGCGTCGGCCACCGAGTTGAAGATGGGGACCTTGTGTCCGGCGTGCTCAAAGAACTGTCCGCCCTTGCCGGGCGTGACACCGGCCACCACCTGGGTGCCGTAGTCGAGCGAGAGTTTGGCGTGGCGTCCGCCGAAGTCGCCGGTGATGCCCTGGACGAGAATCCGGGACTGGGGAGTGACAAGAATGGCCATGTCGAAAAAGGAAAGGAGTGGAGGTCGATCGAAGGGGTTCAGCCGACCAGTTTGACGATCTTCTGGGCGGCGTCGGCCATGGTGTCACCCGACACAATGGTGAGCCCGCTTTCCGCCAGCGTGCGCTTGCCCGCGGCGACGTTGTTGCCTTCGAGGCGGACCACCAGCGGGAGCTTCAGGCCGACTTCGCGAACCGCTTCCACGATGCCGGTGGCGATCACATTGCAGTCCATGATGCCGCCGAAGATGTTCACAAAGATGCCCTTCACGTTCGGATCTCCGAGGATGATCTTGAACGCCGCCACGACCTGGTCCTTGGAGGCGCCACCTCCGACGTCGAGGAAGTTGGCCGGGTTGCCGCCGTAGTGCTTGATGATGTCCATCGTGCTCATCGCCAGTCCGGCGCCGTTCACGAGGCAGGCGATGTTTCCGTCGAGGGCGATGTAGCTCAGGCTGAACTTGGAGGCCTCGATTTCCTTCGGGTCTTCCTCGTTCAGATCGCGCAGGGCGACGATCTCCGGATGGCGGTACAGCGCGTTGTCATCGAAGGAGACCTTGGCGTCGAGGGCGAGCACCTGATCGTCCGGAGTGGTGATCAACGGATTGACCTCCACCATCGAGGCGTCGGTGTCCCAGAACATCTGGTACAGCGAGCGGATCAGCTTGGCCGCGTTCTTGGCTTCGGTGGGGTTGAAGCCGAGCTTGAAGATGAGTTCGCGGACCTGGAAGTCGGCGAGGCCGTAGGCGGGATCGACCGCGACCTTGTGGATGCGATCCGGGGTCTCGTGGGCGACCTTTTCAATCTCCACGCCGCCTTCGGTGGAGGCGACGATGACCGGACGGGAGGTCGCGCGGTCGAGGAGGATGGCGAGGTAGTACTCCTTCTTGATGTCGCTCGCGACGGTGAAGTACACGGTCTGCACCTTGCGGCCGGCCGGGCCGGTCTGCGCGGTCACCAGCGTGTTGCCGAGCATCTTGTCTGCGATTCCGCGGGCATCGGCCTTGGTCTTGCAGAACTTCACGCCGCCCTTGTAGCCGTCGGTGAAGGTGCCCTTGCCGCGTCCACCGGCGTGGATCTGCGACTTCACCATGGTCGGCCCCTCTGGGAGGCTGGCCAGTGCGGTGTCACACTCGGCGGCGGAACGCGCCGCAGCGCCCTGGGGGACGGGAACGCCGAACTTTTGAAACAATGCCTTGGCCTGATACTCGTGGATGTTCATTCAACAAAGGGACAATCGAATTAAACTGAAAAACTGAAGGGGAAGTGCGCCGTCGCCGGCCGGGCTTGCGGGAACCTGGTGGGGATTCCCGCAGACCCGTGCCACCGGCCGGTTAACGTTGTTCGATCGGAACAACGGTCAGGCCGACCGAGCCGGTGTACACCGACTGCGGGCGGATGAGGCGGTTGTCGGCCAGCTGCTCGAGCACGTGGGCCGTCCAGCCGCTCGTACGCGCGATCGCGAAGATCGGCGTGAAGAGGTCGGTCGGGATGCCGAGGCTGTAATAGACCGTGGCGCTGTAGAAATCGACGTTCGCGTGGAGGCCCTTCTTCTCGAGCATGAGTTCCGCGATGCGGTCGGACATCTGGATCCACTTCGGTTCGCCGAGCTTGGCGGAGAGGACCTGGGCCATGCGCTTGAGGTGCGGGGCGCGGGGATCGAGCACTTTGTACACGCGGTGGCCGATGCCCATGATCTTGCGCTTCTGGGCGAGGCTCTCCTCGACGAAGGCGTCCACCTTGTCCAGGGAACCGATTTCTTGAAGCATCTTGATCACGCCTTCATTCGCGCCGCCGTGGAGCGGTCCCTTGAGGGTGCCGATCGCGGTGGTGATCGCGGAGTACATGTCGCTCAGTGTGGCGATGGTGACGCGCGCGCTGAAGGTGGAGGCGTTCATGCCGTGGTCGGCGTGCAGCACGTAGCAGAGGTCCATCGTGCTGACCTTCTCGGCCGATGGTTTCACGCCGTCGACCATGTAGAGGAAGTTCGCCGCTTCGCCGAGCGTGGGGTCGGGGTGCACGAGCGGCAGCCCCTGGCGGGAGCGGTGGAAGTAGGCCATGACCACCGGGATCTGGGCGATGAGGCGCTGGGCCTTGCGGCGCTGGGCGTCCATGGTGTCATCATCGGCCACGGTGTCGTAGCACCCGAGCGCGCTCACGCCGGTGCGGATGGCGTGCATGGGCGGGCAGTCCTTGGGCAGGGCGGTGATCAGGTCGATGACGCCCTGGGGCAACTCGCGGTAGCCGGCGAGGACGGCCTTCAACTCGGCCAGCTCCTTGGTGTTCGGGAGATGGTTGTGGTGGAGCAGGTGGACGACCTCTTCGTAGCTCACCTTGCCGGCGAGTTCGTTGATGTCGTAACCACAATAGATCAATTGGCCGATGTCACCGCGCACGTCACTCAGGCGAGTGTGGGCTGCGATGATGCCCTCCAAGCCTTTGGAAACGTTGGAGGGATTGGAGGCGGCGGCGGTCGGGGCAGAGCTCATCGGGTCAAAAAAGGGTTCGAAACCACTGCAAAACGGGGCGCAGTCTGTTGGGCCATGCTTGGCAGCGTCAACGGATTTCCCAAGGAGCCTTCAACAACGTTTGCTGATGCATTCCATTTGGCATTCGCACGGACCTCGCGGAGGGTGGTCTTGTGACTGTTTCGATCGTCATTCCGGCCTACAACGAGGAGCGGCTGCTCCCGGCCACGCTCCGTGCCGTCGAACAGGCCCGGACGGCCCTGTCGGCGCGGGGTTGGGCCTCCGAGGTGATCGTGTGCAACAACAACTCGACCGATCAAACCGGGGCCGTGGCCGCGGCCGCCGGGGCCCGGGTGGTGTTCGAGCCGATCAATCAAATCAGCCGGGCACGCAATGCCGGGGCCGCGGTGGCGACCGGAGACTGGATTTTGTTCGTCGATGCCGACTCCGAGCCGTCGGCCGGACTGTTTGCCGACATGGCCGAGGCCATCGCGTCGGGAAGGGTGCTCGCCGGTGGTTCCACCCTCCGGACCGAGCCGCTGAGTTTCTGGTACACCTTCTTTGCCCAACTTTGGTGCACCTGGTCGCGGATTTCGCGTCACATGGCCGGCTCGTTCATTTTCGTGGAGGCGGAGGCGTTTCGAACGATCGGCGGGTTTACCACCAAGCTGTTCGCCGCGGAGGAATTGGAATTGTCGGGCAAACTCAAGGCCCTGGCCCGGTCGCGTGGAAAGAAGGTGGTGATCCTACACCGGCACCCGCTCCTGACCTCGGCCCGCAAGGCGCATTTGTACACCTTCCGTGAGACGGTATCGTTTTTGATCAAGACGCTGTTCCGCCCCAAACGGATGCTGACCGACCGGGACGCCTGCGCGATCTGGTACGACGGCCGGCGATAACCCGGGCCGCGTTTCGGGTTCTTTCAGGCCGGGGAGAAGCTCACCAGCTTGAGGTCGCGGAGCGCGTTGAGGAGGAACTGGAACGCGATCGCGGCGAGCAGCAACCCCATGATCCGCGTGGTGACCCGCAGGGCGATGGGACTGATCCAGCGGCTCCAGCGCGAGCCCAGCACGAGGATGAAATGGCTGGCTGCGCAGACGGCGAGGATGGAGGCCACCAGCAGCCCGTAGTGAATCCACGACTCCGCCTTGGCCTGCAGGAGGATCACCGTCGAGATGGCGCCCGGACCGGCGAGCATGGGAACGGCGAGAGGGGTGATGGCGATGTCGTCCTTGGCGGTGCCGGCCTCGGTTTCTTCCCGGGTTTCGTGAACGCGCGAGCGTTTGGCATTAAGCATGTCCAGCGCGATGAGCAGCAACACGATGCTGCCGGCCATCTGGAAAGCGGGAAGGGTGATGCCCAAGATGTGGAAGATCCAACGCCCGGTGAGCGCGAACCCGATAAGCAACCCGGCGCAGACCGACAGGGCGAGGCGCGACATGCGTTCGCGTTCCGGCTGGGTGTTGCCGGCGGTCATGGCGAGGAATGCGGGCACGGTCGCGATCGGATCAATGATCACAAACAGCGAACTGAGCGCCAGCAGGGTGTACTCGGACAGACTCACAACGCAGGGATCCTCGCTGAAGGCCCGGTCCCGGGCAAAAGGCAAAACGCAGCGGGGACCGGCGATCCGGAATGGACCAGGAACGGATCTTGACGCCGTGAACGGCATTCGGCTCCCTTCATAAAACCCCGGAGTAAACGCAAAGGCCCCACCTCCATCCGTCCCCTTGGATCCCATGAAGACCGAATCCTCCTCCGAAATCAGCGCTGCAAAGATCCACGCGTCCGTTGCCCTGGTGCTCATCGGTGCCTACGGGAGGTACGTGTTGAGGGGGAGCGACGATGCCGCCGGCTTGATCTCGTATGGGCTCCTCTTCCTGGGCCTGTGGCTGCTGGTGGGGGCCTGGACGGGGCGGACCGCTTGGCAGTGGATGAAGGACATCTACTTCAAGGGGGCGCAGGTGGGAGTGATCACCTCGGCGCAGGAATCGCCGGAGTCGGATTTGGCCCCGACGCAAAAAGCCCAATCCTAATTTGGCTCACCGCCTCTGCGGTTGAACCCAAAAACGGCAGTTGAAGAGTTAAAAAGTTGAAGCGTTGAAGGGGAATCCAGTGACGGCGGCGCAGCAACGCCGCCCTACCGACGTGGGGTGGGGCTGCGCTGCCGCGTAGCCGATGCTTCAAGACGACCAGCGTCAGCGCCGTCGTCGCCGGATTGGAAGCCTTTCGGCGAACTGCCGGCACCGCTGCAGTTTTCGGGCTCAACGCACCAACTCCTGCTCAAGGCGCGGGCACGGCGCGATACAACCGCTGGCTGGAAGATGGTGAGTTGGTATCGAAGTAGAGCTGACTCGCGTTGGTGAGGGTGAGGGTGGTCAACGGCGTCCACACTTCCGGCGCGAGCGCGGTGGCGAATTCGATTCGATAGCGGTTCCCGACGATTCCCTCGACCGTGACGCCAAAGTAGTTCCTTCCCGACAAGCGCGGGGCGGAATCCACTGCCGTCAGCAGGAACGCGTGGTCCACGCCGCCCAGTTTGCCCACGCCCACGATGTCGCCACGGTTGTTGATCGCATTGGCCTTCGTGAGAACCCAGCCAAGGGTGGGAACGATCAAATTGTTCAGGTCGGTCATCACGCCGTTGCTCCAAAGGAAGGCGTGCGGGGAACCGTCGGATGTTTCAGCGGTCCCCACCACGGCATCGGTGGCGTTGATGTCGTAGGCCGCGCTGTTCGCGCCTCCCAGGGTTCCAAGATCCTCGAGGGCGAGGTTGCCTCCGGTGTAGCGAAACGCGCGTCGGGTTTGTCCGACGGCGCGCACGCCAACGGCATGACCGGCGGCGTTGATGCCGAATGCGTCGCTGTCGTGGCGGTCGAGTCCGTAGTCGAGAAAGTGATCCGAAGTGAGCGGCGGCTGGGCGTCGATGAAGGTGACGTTCCAGTTCGAAGGCACGTAGAAGCGGGGATTGAGGAGGGAATCGGCACCCGGTTTCGAAACCGTAGCGCGGGGCGTGAGCGTGGGAGTTCCGCGCAAGATTTCGCCGACTGCTCCGGCGACCTGATTGCTGTCGTTGATGGCGAAGGACCAATGGTTGTAGAGATTCGGCCCATCGGTGACCGAACTGACCGCAACCAAGACATCCAGATTGTTCAACGTGGCCCGGGAGCAGAAGTAGGTTTGGTCCGTGGGCAGGTACGGATGCGAGACTTCGTCGCCCTTTTTCAAATAGGGAATTCGACCGACGGAAATCTTCGGATTGTAGAGTGCCGTTCCGCTGATGTGGTCGGAATCGTTGATGCCGTCGGCGGTGTGGAGGACCTCGTCAAAGTACAGGGCCTGTCCGTTGCTGGGATCGATTCCGTATTGCACCCGGTTGGTGGAGATCACGGGGGTAACGGCTTTTCCATCGTAGAAAAATCCGCGAGTGGCGTTCTGCGCCGCATCGGGTCGGGAGCCCACCACATGACCGAGATTGTTGACGTCACTGGCCACGCCCGGTCCAAGGTCTACCAGGGTGTATCCCGCCGCCAACGCGCGGGAACCGAGGGGAAGAAAAACCAGGACGGCAAGAATGCGACGAACTGCGTGGGGCTTCATCGTTGGAACCGGGTGATGTGCAGGATTGAGACCTCCCTGGTGCGCGCGATGCGACGTCTCAAATGGCGAACCGAGTGGATGCGCCCGAGAAGACCGATTGGCTCCCCGCGTGTCAATGCGGACCCCATTGATCCACACTTCCGTCCTCAGCGCCTCCGCGGTTCAGTTCCGCGTGATCCCGCCGACGGGAACGGTCCGGTGGATGGGTTGCCCCACCATCCACCGGCATGTACGGGAATCGAACGGATCCCCGCAGAATGTCGATCCAGCGGCTCAGCGAATCGCGAGCAGCTCGACTTCAAACACCAGGGTGGCGTTGGGAGGGATTGCGCCGGGGTAGCCCGAGCGTCCGTAGGCGAGTTCCGGGGGCAGGGTGAGCTTGGCCTTTTCGCCCACCTTCAATTGCGACACGCCGATGTCCCATCCGGCGATGACTTGTCCGGCTCCGAGTTGAAACTGGAACGGCTCGCGACGGTCCACCGAGCTGTCGAATTTCTGTCCATCCATAAACCAGCCGGTGTAGTGGACTTCGACGAGGTCCCCCTTCTTCGGGCTGGCGCCCTGGGTGGTGACGAGTTTTTCGAGTTTGAATTCAGGAGCGGCCATGTGGTTCGGAGTAGGGAGCGTGCAGTGCTGTGTTGTGGTTGTTAATGCGGATACAGATACGGAATACCGACGTTTCTAAAAAGGTACCGCGGCGATGCGGCGATGCTCGATCAGAGCGACCAGCCCTTGCGATAATGGGCGTGCAGGTATTGATCGGCCGCGGGGCAGTTCACGGCCTTCATTTCCTTGGCGTTCCAGAGGATCTCGCTGCCGGTGCGGTGCGCGATGTTTCCGAGCAGGACGGCTTCGGTGAGCGGGCCCGAGTAGTCGAAGTTGCACAGCGGCTTGCCGCCGGTCTTGCAGGCTTCGGTCCACTCGCGGTGGTGACCCTTGGAATCGGGAATGAACGGCGCAGGGGGCTGGAAGTTGGCGTACTTCTCCGAGGGAACGAGCGCGCGGCGGTCGTAATCGGCCAGGAGCATGCCCTTGGATCCGACAAACAGCGTTCCGTTGCCCCACTTGGGAAGTTGACCGGAATCGAACTGCGGCGGACGGCGTGAGCCGTGGTACCAGCGGAGCTTCACCCGCGGCATGTTCTTGCGGGCGGCGTATTGATACTCGGCGATGAGCCAGGTCGGCGGGCATTCCGGATCGGGATCGGGTCCGTCCACGATGCGCACGCGTTCCGGCGTCCGGAGATCGAGCGCCCAGTGCGAGAGATCAAGATGGTGGCATCCCAGATCGGCAAGCGTGCCGCCGCCAAAGGCCCACCAGTTGCGCCAGTGGAAGGGAATGTACTCCGGCGAGTAGGGACGCGGCTCGACCGGGCCGAGCCAGAGATCGTAATTGAGCGTGGAGGGAACCGGCGGGGTTGCGGTCGGACGCTTCTTTCCGCCGAATCCGCCCCCGACCCAGACGTGCACTTCGGTGACGTCGCCGATGGCGCCGCTTTGGATGAGTTCCACCACGCGACGGTAGTTCGCTCCGCCGTGGATCTGCGTGCCGATCTGGGTCACGCGCTTTTCCTTCCGCGCGAGTTCGGTGATGGCGCGCACTTCACCGACAGTGCGGGCCAGCGGCTTCTCGCAATACAGGTGAAGACCCGCGCGAAGGGCCGCGGCGCTGATCACGGCGTGGGTGTGATCCGGCGTGCCGACGGTGACGGCATCGATGCCGCCGCTTTCGATCAGCTTGCGGAAATCCTGGAAGCGGCGGGCCTTGGGATACTTGGTGCCGGCGGCGTTGAGGAAATTCTCATCCACATCGCACAACGCCACGATGTTTTCGTGCGCGACGTTGTCGAGGTCGTACCGGCCCTGGTTTGCCACGCCAATGCACGCGACGTTCAATTTCTCATTCGGCGACACCGCCCACGCGGGGCCGGCGTAGCTGAGGAGCTTGGTGGCGGCGACCGCCTGCACGGAGCGCGTCACAAAACTGCGACGCGACAGGGCAGCGGTGTTCGACTTGGAGGGGGAGGCGTTGGAGCGCATGACGAAGGTGCCCCCAGTGTTAGGCCTGGCGATGGACCGGGCCAAGCTTCGATTTGCCCCGAATCACTTCGACTCGTCGCAGGCCGGCGGAACTTCGGAGGATTTGCCCGTGGGCCGGAACGGACGAACGAACGCCTCGTTGAAGTCGTATCCGCCGGCAAAATCCTCGGGACGATCCTTCTCGGTCTTGGAGAGAATCTGGTGCTCCACGAGGTTGAACACAATGGCGCCGAAATCTTCGCAGCGGGTGATGCCCCATTCCTCCAGCACGCAGCGGGACATCGGACCGAATTGGACGAGGGCGAATTCCTTGATGCCGGAAAGCAATTCCTGCCCGGTGATGTGATGCCCGAGCGCGGGCCGGGGCAGGGATTCGCCACGGCGCTTGATGAGCTCCTGGGTGAAATCGAGCGCCTCCCGGACGAAATGATAGGCCTCACGCGTGTAGCGCGGGTCGGCCACCAGAACGGGGTTGAGGAGTTCGTCGAAATCCTTCGGCATGTCAGCGCGTATCGGGGTCGTGAGTCTGAAACTTGACGGTCTTTCTTAACGTCCCGCCGGCATCGTCACCACCGGGATGGCCGGGAGCGACGGCTGCGGGTGCCCGGCGAGCCAGGCCTTCGTGACGAGCCCAACGCTGAGAATCAGCGCGAGCACGCCAAGAATCCACTGTTCGCTCTGGGTTAGGCGGGACATCGGGAAAAACCCTAGCACATCGGGCAAGGCTCTCAAAGTCGGAGTCTCATCCGGCGTCTCGGCGGCTTCAGGCGACGACCACGTTCACCAGTTTCTTGGGAACGACGATGACCTTCTTCACCGTCTTGCCCTCGATGAACGAGCGGGCTTTTTCCGCCACCAGGGCTGCGGCCTCGATCTCGGCCTGCGTGGCCGCGGCCGGGACGCGGATGACGTCGCGCATCTTGCCATTGACCTGCACGGCGATCTCCAGCGTGTCCTCGACCAGCAGGGCTGGATCAAAATTGGGCCACTCGGCATAGGACAGCGACGGAGTGGGCGCCACGCCGGTTGCGGTATGGAGCTTGTCCCAGAGTTCCTCCGCGAGATGCGGCGCAAACGGCGCGAGCAATTGCAAGAAGGTGCGGAGCACCGAGGTGGGGCGCGCTTCCCAGGTCATGGCTTCGTTCACGAACACCATCATCGCGGAGATGGCGGTGTTGAAACGCAGGCCCTCGAGGTCATCGCTGACCTTGCGGATGCACGCATGCAGCGCCTTGAGCTGCGCCGGCGTGGGGGCGGCGTCGCGGACGCGCGGATCGAGCCGGATCTCGGCCACGAACCGGACTTCTGCCGCCGGATCCACGAGCGTGTTCTGCTCGAATTCGGTCTCCGATTTTTCATCGACGAACAAACGCCACACGCGACCGAGGAAGCGGTACACACCTTCCACGCCGCGGGTGTTCCAGGGCTTCACTTCCTGAAGCGGGCCCATGAACATTTCGTACAGACGGAAGGCATCGGCGCCGAACTCGCTCAGGACGTCGTCCGGATTCACCACGTTGCCGCGGGACTTCGACATCTTCACGCCGTCCTCGCCGAGGATCAGGCCCTGGTTGACCAGCTTGAAGAACGGTTCCGGGGTGGTGACGTGGCCGAGGTCGAACAGGATCTTGTGCCAGAATCGGGCGTAGAGCAGGTGCAACACCGCGTGCTCGGTGCCGCCGACGTACAGGTCCACGCCCGGGGTCGTGCCCGGATTGGTGGTGCCCATCCAGTACGATTCCACATCGCGTCCGACAAACGACGAACCATTCCGCGCATCGAGATAGCGCAGGTAATACCAGCACGAGCCTGCCCATTGCGGCATGGTGTTGGTCTCGCGGAACGAACCGTCGGGCAGGTTCAGCCAATCCTTCGCACGGGCGAGCGGAGGCTGTCCATCGGCGGTGGGCTTGTAGTCTTCCAGCGTCGGAGGCAGCACCGGGAGGTCCGCCTCGGTGAGCGCTTCGTGATACAGCGCGCCGGAGGCATCGCGTTTCCAAACGATCGGAAAGGGTTCACCCCAATACCGCTGACGGCTGAACAGCCAGTCGCGCAGCTTGTAGTTCAGCGTGCGTTTGCCCACGCCCTTGGACGCGAGCCAGTCGGTGATGCGGCGCTTGGCCTCGGCGGTGGGAAGTCCGTCGAGCGAGATCTCCGGTCCGGCGGAATTCACGGCCGTGCCTTCGTCGCAGAACCCGCGCCACGGCTTCGAGGCGTCGGGCGGCTGGACCACTTGAAGAATCGGCAGGGCAAACTTCTCGGCGAATTCGAGATCGCGATCGTCGTGCGCCGGCACGGCCATGATCGCGCCGGTGCCGTAGCTGGCGAGGACGTAGTCGGCGATCCAAATGGGAATGCGCTGCCCGTTCACCGGGTTCAACGCGTACGCGCCGGTGAACACACCAGTCTTCTCCTTCGAGAGTTCCGTGCGTTCGAGATCACTGCGGGCTGCTGCGGAGGCCTGATAGGCGAGGACCGCGGCGCGTTGGGATTCCGCGGTGATGGATTCCACCAGACGGTGCTCCGGAGACAGCACGAGGTAGGTGGCACCGAACAACGTGTCGGGCCGCGTGGTGAACACGGTGACGGTGGCGTCGGACGCTTCCACGCGGAACTCGACCTGCGCGCCTTCGCTGCGGCCGATCCAGTTTCGCTGCATTTCCTTCAGCGAATCGGTCCACTCGAGCAGGTTCAAATCCGACAGCAGCCGTTCAGCAAAGGCCGTGATCCGGAGCATCCATTGCCGCATCGGCTTGCGGATGACCGGGAAGCCGCCGACTTCGCTCTTGCCGTCGATGACTTCCTCGTTGGCCAGCACGGTTCCCAATTCGGGGCACCAGTTGACCGGGGCTTCGCTCACGTACGCGAGACGCTTGCCGTCGCGATACGCGCGGCGCTTGTCCTCGGTGTCGAGGTCGGCCGGGTAGGTAAGGGTGGAGATCGGCTCGGCCTTCTGCGTCGCGGGGTTGTACCAGGCGTTGTAGATCTGGAGGAAGATCCACTGGGTCCAGCGGAAGTACTCCGGATCGGTGGTGGCCACTTCACGGGTCCAGTCGTAGCTGAAGCCGAGCGACCGGATCTGCCGGGTGAAATTCGCGATGTTCGTCTCGGTGGTCTTGCGCGGGTGCTGACCGGTCTTCACCGCGTACTGCTCGGCGGGCAGACCGAAGGAGTCCCAGCCCATCGGATGAAGCACGTTGCGGCCCTTGGCGCGGCGGTAGCGCGAGAGAATGTCGGTGGCGGTGTAGCCCTCGGGATGTCCCACGTGCAATCCCGCGCCGGACGGGTAGGGGAACATGTCGAGGATGTAGCACTTCGGCGGAAGCGCCTGCGCGGTGGCCTCGCGGTCGCCGAGCTGGTGACGCGCGGCGAAGGGATGGGACGCGGGGATGCGGTCCCCCGGGTTCCATGCGCGGAAGGTTTGTTCGGATTCCCAACGCTGCTGCCACTTGGGCTCAATGACGTGAAACGGATACTGGCGCCTCGACATAAGGGGCGGGAGAATGATTAAAGGATGGGTCGCAAGGCAACAGAGATGACAGGATACTGCGGATTGCCTCCCGGCACTCCAAATCTCCCCAATCATGCTCGAAACCCGAAAACAACGCATCGCCAGCCGTGGACGATTTGCCCGAAGGATGGGCGTGACCCTTCTGATCGCGGTCGGCGTGCTCCTACTGGCGCTGGGAATCGGGGTGCTCGGATACCACCACTTTGCGGGCTTCGGCTGGGTGGATTCGCTCCTCAATGCCTCCATGATTCTGACCGGAATGGGACCGGTGGGAACGCTCACGACCACCACCGCCAAGGTGTTTGCCTCGGCTTACGCGCTGTTCAGCGGTCTGGTGTTCCTTTCCGTGTTCGTGACGCTGCTCACCCCCGTGATTCATCGGATCCTGCATCGGTTTCATGTCGATGAGGAGCGCGACACGGCACGTTGAGGGCGCTCCGCCGGACCAATCCCGGTGCAGCCTCGGACAACACGCGGGGTGCGCGTGATCCTGAATACCATCAGGTTGCAGGGCGTCACCTTTTTGGAACCACCATGCAACACCGTCCTGCATTCCCGTTGGCCTTGAGCCTGGCCATCCTTTCCGTCGCAGGACTGTCGCGGGTCGCCGCTGGGGACGACGCCTTCGAGCAGTCGCCCATCTCCTACTCCACAACGACTCCGCGCGATGCCATCAAGCGTCTGGAGAAGCGGGTCGCAGCAGGAGAATTCCGCTTCGAAGGCGGCGATCGCGAAGTGGCCCGGGCGCTGTTGAAGGAACTGCGAATTCCGGAATCGAGCCAGGTGCTGGTGTTTTCCAAGACCAGCCTTCAGTTGAACCTCATCCAGCCCAACACGCCGAGGGCGATTTACTTTTCCGAGGAATGCTATGTCGGCTGGTGCCCCGGTGGATTGATGGAAGTGGCCAGCGTCGATCCAGAACTGGGGCCGGTGTTCTACACTTTCGATCCGCATCTGCCCGAGGGCACCAAGACCGCGTTCCATCGCGATGCCGACTGCCTGCGCTGCCACGGCGGCACGTTTGTTCGCGAGATTCCTGCCGTGTTCGTCCGCTCCGTGGCCACCGACCGCGCCGGCCAGCCGATCTTCAGTCAGGGCTCGATGGTGGTGGATGACACCACGGCGTTCTCCGATCGGTGGGCGGGATGGTACGTGACCGGATCCGGCGGAGCGGTTCGGCACCGCGGCAACTTGCTCAGCCGCGAACGCGACGGAGCCCTCGCCATTGAACTCGATCACGGTTCCAACCGCACCACGCTGCCCGATTCCGTCGATGCCACGCGCTACCTGTCCAAGGGCAGTGATGTGGTGGCGCTAATGGTCCTGGAGCATCAATGCGGCACGCAAAACATTCTCACCCGCGCTGCGCATCAGTGCCGTCGCATCCTGCAATATCAGCAGAACCTGCAGCGCGACTTGAAGGAGTCGGTCACCGAAGGCCCCACCTACGACAGCGCCCGACGCGTGTTCGATTCCTGCGCGCAGGAGGTGCTGGACCGTCTGCTGTTCCGCGAGGCCGCATCGATTCCCGAAGGTGCGCTGGCCGGGGATCATCCCTTTGCCTCGGACTACACGCGCCTCGGAGTGCGTACCAAGACTGGTGCATCCCTCTCCGAGCTCGATCTCAAGCAGCGGTTGTACAAGTACCGCTGCAGTCCGCTCATTCATTCGGACTCGTTTCGGCAGCTGCCGTCCGCGCTGCGCGAACGCATTCTGACGCGTCTGCGAACCATTCTTGAGAAGCCCGCCGAGGAACCGCGCTACACCCATCTTGAATCCGGCGAGCGACGCGCGATTGCCGACATCCTCAGCGAGACGGTTCCCGGCTACGCCCGGAACTGAACGTGGGCGTCCTTGGGGGCGCATCCGCGGCCGGCTCCGACGCCCACGCGGACCTGCAAAAAACGCAACGCGCGCTTGACTGGCTGCCGTCCGGAGAGGGACCACTTTGGGAACGCGATGAATCCCCCAATTGTTGGCATCATCATGGGCAGCCGTTCCGACTGGGAAATTCTCCAGCACACGGCGGCGACGCTGGACACACTCGGCGTCCCCTATGAAGCCACCGTGGTGTCCGCCCACCGGACGCCCGACCTCCTCTTCGAATACGCTTCCACCGCCGCCAGCCGCGGCATCGAGGTGATCATCGCCGGCGCCGGCGGGGCCGCGCATCTCCCCGGCATGTGCTCCAGCAAGACCGCGCTTCCCGTACTCGGCGTTCCCGTCCCGGGCAAGGTGCTCGATGGCATGGATTCGTTGCTCAGCATCGTGCAAATGCCCGCCGGGGTTCCCGTGGGCACGTTGGCGATCGGCAAGGCCGGTGCCATCAACGCCGCGCTGCTCGCCGCGACCATCACGGGCGGCAAACATCCGGAGCACCGCGCCGCCTACGAACGTTTTCGCACCGCTCAAACCGAGGGGGTTCTCGCCAATCGGGATCCCCGTTCGACCGGCTGACCCAGCCGGTTGATTTTTCCATCGGTGGTCGGGTGTGGGTTGGAATCATTGCATCGTCATGAATCGAGTGCCGCATTCGCAGAATTCCCGGAGCTCGCTCCCGGCAGGCTTCACCCTGATCGAGCTTCTGGTGGTCATCGCCATCATTGCCATCCTGGCCGGCATGCTCCTCCCGGCCCTCGCTCGGGCGAAGGAAAAGGCCAAGGCGACGAATTGCATCAACAGCCTCCGCCAGATGTCCCTCGCATCGCGGCTGTACGGCGACGACCACGGCGGGCGTTTTCCGTTCACCTTCCAGGTCCGCGGCGACAACGCGTTTCGCAAAGGCTGGTTCAACTTCCTCCAGCCGTACCAACAAACCACCAACCTCCTGATCTGCCCGTCGCGTTCGAAGAAGTTCAAGGAACTCGTCGCGCTCTACCCCAGTGATCAGCAGGACAAGGCGGTGTCGAACTACGCGATGAATTTCCGTCTGGGCGGATGCGACTGGCCCAACGTGTGGGACGCCAAGGATTGGCCGGCGGCCAAGGACTCGGCGATCCGCAATCCGGTGGGAACGGTGCACCTCACGGATGGCGGCACCCAGCCGGTCAACACCACCAACGCGCAGAAGTGCGTGACGGTCACTTCGACCGAGAAGCCCGGCTGCTGGATTGTGCACGATCCCAAGGACGATGCGCCGTGCAGCGGATGCGTGACTTCCACCGATCCGAACTGGGGCGGCCCGCACCTGCGCCACAACACGC
Source organism: Verrucomicrobiota bacterium (assembly GCA_947454705.1). Lineage (GTDB taxonomy): Bacteria > Verrucomicrobiota > Verrucomicrobiia > Limisphaerales > UBA9464 > CAIVQB01. Next base: position 95,383 of record CANGKZ010000008.1, on the reverse strand, counting down.
GGAGCAACATTGCCTTCGCGGATTCGCACGTGGAGCCGCTCAAGGCGTCGCAGTGGTACTACGCCGGAACGCCGTGGTTGAAGCCCTCCGAAGGCGGACCTTAGGCCCGGGATTGTTGGACAAAACGGGTGGTTTTTCGGAGACCCAGGACAAAATCGGAGTGCAAGTCTGTAACGATTCCTGTTGACCCTCCGGGGCTGGTTTAGAGAGAAGATGGCTTACTACGTTGTCGCGTTAGTCTGCCATGCCGAGAACAGCACGAAAATCCGCCCCGGTCACCCGACCGTCCGCCGCCGCCACAAAATATGACGCCCATCACAAGGTGCTCAACACGACCTACGGGTCCTTTGCCGATCTTCGGCGGGAACTCGCGGACTCGCGTGAGAAGGTCGCCGAGCGTGAGGCGGTGCTGAAGCTTCTCGGCGCCTGCGCCGATCCCCAGCGGGCGTATCTGCTCTTCGACGACTACCTGGAGAAGCTCAATCTTCGCCGCAACGATTTCGGTGCCACGGAATGGTGGCCCCGCATCCAGACGGCCCACGGCAAGACCCGCCTCGAAGAGGTGGCCATGCTGTTCCTCCGCGCCAATCGTTCGCTCCCCACCGAGCTCCTGCCGTACGCGAACTTCGATCGCTTCCAGGAAGTGGAGCAGTCGGAGAAGGAAACCCAGTTCGTTCAGGAATTGGAAAACTGGCTCCTCCCCGCGACCCACACGCATCTCGATGCCCCCAAGGCCGCGATCCGAATTCTCTGCGAAGTCCAACGCGCCGGCGAAGCCATCAACCAGTGGCGTCTGGCCGTTCGCTTCCTCCTGTTCCGCTCCCGCTCCGGGGAAAAGGAACGCTTCCTGTCCGACCTCTGCGATCTCCGCACCCGCGCCGCGCACGAGGCCGAGTTGTTTCCTGCCGATGACTGGGCGGTGATCGACTGGCTGCACTCCAACTGGAGCGAAAAAACCAAGGACGGCGAACTGCTCTTGCTCGAAGGTGCAGACCTCCTCACCTGGCTCGCCATGTGGGCCCACGGCCAGCGACTCGAACTCACCGGCAAGGCGACCAATCTGCAATTCCACGGCCAGCTCGCCGAGCTCAAGCCGCATTTGGAAACGGTCGACGGCGATCTCAGCTTCACCCATTTGCTTGCGCTTCCGGATGGCCAGGTGCGTCCGCTCGCCGAGTGTTTCTTCATGGTCGGCTCGCCCCAGCTCGTGCTGGTGGAGAACGAATTCTACATCCTGCGCAACGCCCCGCCGGCGAGTCTCCTCGGAGCCTGGGCCCAGCGTCCGGTCCTGCCGGTGAAGAAGCTGTCGCACCGGTTGCTCAACGAGCTCCGCAAATCGCAGACCACCAAGCCGCGCGCCCGCACTGCCGCGGAAGAGGCCGAAAGCGCCAAGGCCGGGAACGGTCACACGATCACCGCCGCCTCCGAGGCCGACTGGAGCCAGCTCTGCATCACCCACACCGCGCGTCCGCAGTTCGTGTTCGAACTCGCCGACGAAGTGGTCCGCCTCCGCCTCCTCGCCACCAGCGATCGCGACGGATCCGAATGGCAGTGGTCCGGACACGAATGGTCCCGCACCAAAGCGGGTACAGCGAATGCCGATCGACCGGAGTTGATCGACGACCCGCGCGTGCACGCTGCGATCCAATGGCTGCAGCAGCTCGACTGGTTCACTCCGGATCCGGGCCTGTGGGTGGGCGACGCCAACGAAGCCTTCCTCAGCCAGCTCGCCAACGCCTGGCCGGATCGTCCGCGTGAAGCCGAATTTCTCGGCAATCCCGGATTCCAGCGCCTCTTCCTCAACCGCAAGCTGGTGAAGCCAAAGCTCGTGCTCAAGGGCTCGGGCATCGACTGGCTCAGCGTCAGCGCCGAGTGGGAAGTGGAAGGCATGAAGCTGTCGGTCGCCGACGTTCAACGCCTGGCCGCCGCCACCACGCGCTTCGTGAAGCTGCCCGATGGCGGATGGGTGGAGATCGATACCGATGCGAACCGGAAGGCGCACGAGACCGCGGCGACCCTCGGACTCGACAGCCTCAGTGCCGACGCGCAGAAGGCCTCGCTCATCCACGCCACGCATCTCGACGAACAGACCCTCGCCGACCTAGGCGCGGAGAAGGCCGTCGCGGCGCTGAAGGAAAAGCTCCGCAACTTCAAGGGCGTTCCCGACACCAAGCTGCCCGACAACATCCGCGCCGACTTGCGTCCGTACCAGAAGGACGGCTTCGACTTCCTCGCGAACCTGTCGCGGTTGCACCTCGGCGGTATCCTGGCCGACGACATGGGTCTCGGCAAAACCCTCCAGACCCTCTCCTGGCTCACCTGGTACCACGACCAGCACAAGAAGGACCGCAAGCCCTCGCTCGTGCTGTGCCCGGCCTCGGTGCTGCACAACTGGCGTCGTGAAGCCGAGAAGTTCACCCCGCATTTCAAGGTGCTCGTGCTGCAGTCCGGACAGGCGCGTCACAACCTCCGGAAGCAGATTCCCGAGAACGACATCGTGGTGACCAACTACGCGATCCTGCGTCGCGACCTCGAGGAGCTGTGCAAGTTTGAGTTCCGCGCGCTCGTGCTCGACGAAGCGCAGTTCATCAAGAATCCGAACGCCCAGGTCACCCAGGCGGTGAAGGAGATTGAATCGGAACAACGCCTCGCGCTCACCGGCACGCCGTTGGAAAACCGGTTGCTCGACCTGTGGAGCATCGTGGATTTCATCCAGCCGAACTACCTCGGCAGCCAGGCGAGTTTCCACGAGACCTACGAGCCCAAGGGCAACGGTCCCGAGTGGGAATCGAACACCGCACGCCGTCGCCTTTCGGCCCGGCTGCGTCCGCTCATGCTCCGCCGCTTGAAGAAGCAGGTGGCCAAGGATCTGCCCGACCGCATCGAGGAACGCCGCGACTGCGAACTCGGGGAAGAGCAGCGCAAACTGTACCTCGCCGAACTGCGTCGCAGCCGCGAGCAGGTCATGAAGACCCTGCAGGAAAAGGGCGTGGCGAAGTCCAAGATGCACGTGCTCGCCGCCCTCACGCGCCTGCGCCAGATCTGCTGCCATCCGCGGCTCGTCGGCAACGAAAGCGCCAGCGGCAAGACCGATACGTTGTTCGAACTCCTCGAACCGATCCTGCAGTCGGGCAACAAGGTGCTGCTGTTCTCGCAGTTCGTGGAAATGCTCCGCCTGCTTGAGGGCGCCTGCAAGGAACGCGGCATCAAGACCCACATCCTCACGGGTGAAACCAAGGGACGCCAGGAAGTGGTCAACGCCTTCCAGGCCGAGACCGAAGCCTGCGTGTTCCTCCTGTCGCTCCGCGCGGCCGGCACCGGATTGAACCTCACCACGGCAAGCTACGTGGTGCTGTACGATCCCTGGTGGAATCCCGCCGTCGAAGCCCAGGCCATCGACCGCTCCCACCGCATCGGCCAGACCCGCACGGTGAACGCCTACCGGCTCATCGCGCCGGGAACCGTGGAGGAAAAAATCTGGGAACTGCAGCAGCGCAAATCGCAGACCATCTCCGACGTGTTGGGCGAGGAAGGTTTCGCCAGCAACCTGTCGAAGGACGATCTGGAATACCTCTTCAGCGAGGACTGATCGCCTGTTCGGCCCCGAGCCGAATCGAACGAGACTTCACAAAAACCCGGGCTGCGCCTCGATCCCTCGATCAGGCGTGGCTCGGGTTTTGTGGCATCCGGACCACAATTCGCGGCGCCGTGACGGTGCGTTGGACCTGCTGGGCTGCGATGACTTCCTGCTCCATGGACCAAAGTTGGGAACTCGCGCCGTAGGCCTGCGGCGTGTTGGGAAATTCGCGGATCAAGCGTTCGAGAATCCGTTTGCCCCCCTCGCGATCGTTGAGGTGCTTCAATCGCCATCCCGCGCAGTGCGCCAGGCAGGCCGGGATGCGATCCACCGGCACCGTCCCGGCATTCAGGCGTTGCTCCAATTCACGAACCGCAGCGGCGGCTTCATTCAATTCCTCGGCGAGCAGGACCCACTTTTGTTCCCGCAGCGACCAATCGTCCGGATCGGATTCAATGCGCGTGTTCATCCGCTCCAGTCGTCGTCGCGCGGCATCGCGGGCCGCCGTGGCCGAAGTGACCGGCACCTTCGGAGCCTCGGCGGTGGCAGCGGGGGCAGGGGACTCGCTGAGGCTCGGAAGCCGCATCCGCTTCACCTCGCGTTGCTCCAGTAATTCCTCGCGGTCGAGTGGAAGCGTGGCGATGCGTTGTTGCGCCGTGCGTGCGAAGGGCGTGTCCGGAATGCGCTTCACGATGATCTCAAGCGCCGCCTTCGCCGCGTACGGATCCGCGGGCCCCGCCAGATACCAATCGGCCAGACGCTGATAAGCCCGCGATAACTGATAGGGCGTGATGCCCGGCTGCGCGCACAAGTCGTCGATCGTCGCCGTGGCATTGGCAATCTCGCCGAACTGCTCCGCGTACAATTGCGCCAGCAGCATCCATCCCTCGTAGTCATCCTCGCATTTCTCCAGCTGAAGAATGATCTCCTGTTCCGCCTGTCGGTAGTCGCCAAACTTCATGCGCGCCACCGCACGGCCGTACGCGGGCACGTGCTTGCGGGGTTCGATCGTGAGGAACTGGACCACCGGCCACAGAACCAGCGCCGCCGCAAAGCCCCAACCGGCGGGCCCGAGCCACCAGGCGAAGAAGCCCGCGATGGGGAAAACGAAAATACCGAACAGGATCTTCCAGAAGCGCGGATCCTCGTCGTATTCCTTTTTTGAGACGTAGGCCAGCAGCGGGATCTGGGTGAAGGCCATCCAGTAGGTGGTGACCGTGAACAGCACCAGCGCCGCGCTGTGGCAGACGAGATCGCCGAGTTGGGATTTGTCGATCGGCCCGAGCGGCACGCCCGGGAGCAGGGGAATGACGCCTTGGAGCCATCCGGCGAAAACGGCGAAGTTCCACGCCGTCCAAATGAACATCGGCGTGATCCATCCGCGAATCACCCAGCCGGCGAATTCGGTGGAGGCTGCCGGGTTTTGCAGCGAGCGAAGCCTCGTCCAATCGCGAGACGCCAAAGCAACCAGCCCGGCGCTCAGCGCCAGGATCGAGGTCAGCTCGGCGAAACCCGCGAACATGTCGGGATGACACCCCAAACAGCCGACAACACAAGCCCGATGTCGGAGGATGCCGATTCTGCTCTGGCCTTGGGGACACTGGCGGGGTATCGAATTCTTCCATGAACCGCCGAGCGACCGCCTGTCTGACCCTGGGATTCGGGCTGCTTTGCACCGCACCAACTTTGGGGCAGGGGCTCCCGGGCGGGGGCGGAAACACCGGACAACCCGGCGGGATTCGTGCCGTGACCCGGCGTACCCTCATGTCCGGCTACAACAACGACGCCCGGGCGATGTTCACCGCTGGCGGAGTTTCGGGACTTCAACCCGTCGCGGCTTCGGGTGGCGCCCCGGGCGCATTTTCTGCAGGGAGCGCCACGCCCACGATCGCCGGCTATCCGGGCGAATCGGCTGCCCCGGTGGCTGCCCATGCACCGCGTACCGCTCCGCTGTCGCGCGAAGCCCGCGTGGCTTTGCAGCGTTTGGCGCGGTCGGGAGATGCCTCGGCGGCGGCTGCGCTGGCCTTGGCGAATGCCCCGGTGGCTGCAGGAAGCCGCTGATTTCACCCCAACCGCCGTCGGACGGAAGCCGGGCAGGGGTGCGTTCTCGGAAACTTCACCCTTCCCTCGCGGCCGTATGGCCGTATCTTCCGCGGACTTTCGAATTTCGACCGAGATGGACGCCGCCCACATCCGCAATTTCAGCATCATCGCCCACATTGACCACGGGAAGACAACTCTGTCTGACCGCCTGCTTCACCGCACGGGAACGGTCGCAACCCGCGACATGGAGGATCAGCTCCTCGACGCCATGGATCTCGAGCGCGAGCGTGGGATCACCATCAAGGCCCATCCGGTCACGATGTACTACAAGGCGAAGAACGGGGAAACCTATGAGCTGAACCTCATCGACACCCCGGGACACGTGGACTTCGCCTACGAAGTCTCGCGCTCCCTGGCCGCGTGCGAAGGCGCGTTGCTCATCGTCGATGCCGCCCAGGGCGTGGAAGCCCAGACCGTCGCCAACGTCCATCTGGCGATGAAGCAGGAGCTCACGATTATTCCGGTCATCAACAAGATCGACCTTCCCCACGCCAACGTGCCGCAGGCGCGTCAGCAGTTGGAGGAGATCCTCGCGATCCCCGGCGATGACGCGATCCCGGCCAGCGCCAAGGAAGGCATCGGCATTGAGGAAATCCTCGAAGCCATCGTCGCCCGCGTGCCCGCCCCGAAACCCACCGGCGAGCGTTCGCTCCAGGCGCTGGTGTTCGATTCCTACTTCGACACCTACAAGGGCGTCGTGGTGCTCGTGCGCGTGTTCAACGGCGAGCTCAAGCCCGGCATGCTCGTGAAGCTGCCGTACTCCGAGAAGGTCGTGGAAGTGAAGGAGGTCGGCTCCTTCAATCCCAAGCCGTACGTCCGCGAGAAACTCGAATGCGGCGAAACCGGCTACATCACCGCCAACATCAAGACCCCGAAAGAGGTCAAGGTCGGTGACACCATCACGGACCACCGCATTCCGTCGCCGCCGCTGCCCGGCTTCCAGGAGATCCATCCGATGGTCTTCTCCGGAATTTATCCGATCAACACGGCCGACTACGAACAGCTCAAGGTCAGCGTGGCCAAGCTTCAGCTGAACGACTCCGCCTTCGTGTTCCAGAGCGAAAGCTCGGCCGCGCTCGGATTCGGCTTCCGCTGCGGATTCCTCGGATTGCTCCACATGGAGATCATCCAGGAACGTCTCCGCCGCGAGTACGACATGGACATCATCGCCACCTACCCGAGCGTGGTCTATGACGTCCTGATGACCGACGGCACGCAGAAGCAGGTGGACAACCCTGCGTTCCTGCCCGACGTCACCTTCATCCAGGAAATCCGCGAGCCCATGGTGAAGGCCTTCGTCATGTGCCCGAACGAGTACATCGGCGACATCATGTCGCTCATCTCGGAAAAGCGCGGCGACCTCAAACACACCGAGACGCTCGATCCGCGACGCGTCATGCTCACCGCGCAGATCCCGCTCAACGAGATCCTCATCGACTTCCACGACCGCATCAAATCGATCACCCGCGGGTTCGGATCCATGGATTACGAACCCACCGAGTATCGCGTCAGCGACATGGTGAAGCTCGACATGCTGGTCAACGGCGAGCCGATGGATGCCTTCTCCTGCATCGTGCATCGCAGCAAGGCCGAGAGCCGCGGCCGCATCCTGGCGGCGAAGCTCAAGGAAGTGATTCCGAAGCAGCAGTTCGTGGTCGCCATCCAGGCTGCTATCGGCGGCAAGATCATCGCCCGCGAATCCGTCAGCGCCATGCGCAAGGACGTCACCGCGAAGTGCTACGGCGGCGACATCAGCCGTAAGCGCAAGCTGCTCGAGAAGCAGAAGGAAGGTAAGAAGCGGATGAAGTCCATCGGGTCGGTGAACATCCCGCAGGAAGCCTTCATTGAAGTGCTGAAGGCGTGACGGCCGGATGCGGAAGCAACGCCTCAAACGAGACACGTTCGTCGATGCGCGATCTGGAACATCTGTTTAAGCAAAACCGGGAATGGGCGGAGTCCATCTCCCAGGCCCAGCCCGGTTTCTTTTCACAGCTTTCCGAACAGCAGGCACCCGAATACCTGTGGATCGGTTGCGCCGACAGCCGCGTGCCCGCGAATGAAATCGTGGGCCTGCTTCCGGGCGAATTGTTCGTCCACCGCAATGTGGCGAACCTCGTCATCCACACCGATTTCAACTGCCTCTCGGTGATCGAGTACGCGGTCAGCGTGCTCAAGGTCCGCCACATCATCGTCTGCGGCCACTACGGCTGCGGCGGCGTGCGAACCGCGTTTGGCGGGAATCGTCTGGGCCTCATCGACAACTGGCTCCGCCACATCCGCGATCTGCAGGAACGCCATCGTTCCGAACTCGACGCCATTGCCGACGAGGAACAGCGGATTGACCGCCTCTGCGAGTTAAACGTCATCGCCGGCGTCCGTCACGTTTCGCAAACCACCATGGTCGAATCCGCCTGGCGCGAGGGCAGGGGACTCGTGGTCCATGGGTGGATCTATTCGCTGAAGGACGGTCTCATCCGGGACCTCAAGGTCGATGTGGCCAACCAGGCCGCTGCCGACGCGTTGCAGGGAATCACGAACTGAATCGCATGTACTATCTGCGCTGGCTCACGTCGAAGACCGTTCGTCGCACCGCGGAACTGATCGACACCGTCGAGAAGATCCTCAACCACCAGCGCGACGTGCTTCCGTCGGACAACGTGCAGCGCATCGAGACCGCGCTCGCCGAGACCCGCCGGATCATCCGGTCGGACGCACCGGTGAAATCCATCGAGGAACAAGCCACCAAACTCGAGGACACCGCCAATGCTTGGCTGCGTCAGTATCCCAGCGCGAACGTCCGCGAGTACGTGCTGATGTTTCTCGAGATCGCCGTGCTGATTCTCGGCAGCCGCGCGTTCCTCATTCAGCCCATGGTGATCCCAACCGGATCGGCCCAGCCGACCCTCTGGGGCATCACCACCGAAACCCTCAAGGGCACCAAGGACCAAGCCGTTCCCGCGCTCCCAGGTCGGCTCTGGGATCTGTTCATCAAGGGCGATGCGTATCTGTGGGCCGATGCGGAAACCTCGGGCCCACTCAACGCAGTAGGCCGCCCGAGCATGGTCATTCCGTTCGTTCCGTTCTTCAACAAGGCGACCGTGGTGATCGGCGGAGTTCCGCAGACGCTGTGGTTCGTGCCCGATGACTTCGGTCCGCGGTTCGGATTGACCGACATGCGATGGAACCCGGTCGAAAAGAGTTTCAAAAAGGGCGAGCCGATCGTCCGGGAAAAACTGCGCTCCGGAGACCATCTGTTCGTTGAGCGCGTGACCTACAATTTCCGCCGTCCTCAACGCGGTGAGACGATTGTGTTCCGTTCCGAGGAGCATCCCGGAATGACCGCCCACACGCACTACATCAAGCGTCTGGTCGGACTCGGCGGCGAACGGTTGCGGATTGGCGACGACCGGCACACCTACGTCAACGGACGCGCGCTGACCACCAACGACTACGGATTCGAGCACGTCTTTGCCTTCGATCCCAAGCGGAAGCCGGAACCCAACGTGTACTCGGGCCATGTGAACGGCACCGTCTGGCGCTGGGCCCGGGACGGAGCCTGGGGTCCGACTGCGAATTTCCCGGATGAGAAAACCGAGGTCCAAGTGCGGCCCGGGCATTACGTCTGTTTTGGTGACAACACCATGAACAGCGCCGACTCACGGTACTGGGGCGAACCGGACTTTCCGCAGGAACGCGTCATCGGCAAGTCGTGCTTCGTCTTCTGGCCGTTCACCGAACGCTGGGGCTGGGGCCGCCGCTGAATCGGAAGCGCGAATCACTCGCGCACGTTGGTGGAGAGCAATCCTCAGGGACCAACGTCGGATTCGAATCTGAATTCGGGTCCGGATGCGGATCGAGTGACTCATTCGTTCGCAGCCTGAACTTCATGGCGCGGGCTCGATCAGACGACGCCCACGTTGTTGCGAAAGCATCCGATCCCAAAGGCCTCCTTTCCCAAGGGTCAAAAAAGACGCACAATAAATGTTATATTCAATACAGAAATAGGCAAAAACCGGCCGCATATCCCCTGAAGTCGGTTGAGAACGAACCTTCTGTCGTCCCTCCGGGACTCGATCCGTGTCAAGGCCTCCACCCCGGACTCAAGTCCGGGGCTATCGTCGGTAACGAGTTGATCACGAGAATAACCCAGGCCTTCAGGCCTGGGTTCATCACGCGTAGGCGTCAAAACTCCCGGAGGGACGACAGATGGTTCCTCCTGCCGTCCCTCCGGGACTTGATCCGTGCTGAGGGCTCCGACCCGGACTCAAGTCCGGGGCTATTATCAGCTGCAGCCCAGATCAGGACGCAAAGGCAGTAGCCCAACCACATCAATCCGAGACCCGGTGGATTCAGCACGCCGGTAACCAAGTCGCGACAGCGTCATGGAGTGCGCTAGGCCTCTGGCGCTTTGGAATCCGGGTACGGATGCACAACTAGCTTCAACTTCATCCAGGGCAAGGTGCGCTCTCCGCAGCCCCACAACCAACCACGCTCCGTCCTACCTTCCACCCGCAATTCACAGGGCAGGGCGCCTCCCCGGCAAAGTCCCCTGCCCTGTGTCAGAGTCAGTCGCCTAGCACCGCGACAACGACGCCTTGCGCTTTCGCTGCTGCAGCCAGATCGCCGCCGCGCCGAGCACCAAACCAGCCGCCAGCGCGGTTTCCTCCGGTTCCGGCACCGCCGCAACATCGCTACCCGTGATGCTCCAACTGTTTAACCGCGCGGTGTTTCCGGATCCCAGGTCCGAGACGAACAGCGTCCATTGCCCGTTAGGGTTCTCACCAAAGACGGGGTTGATTCCATTGGAACGGGTCGAGGATGTGGCATCAATGCGACCATCCGGTTGCCAAAATCCGGTCAATTGTTGCGACGCGTTCAGGGTGTAGCCGAAGGTTTGATATTGGTGAATGTCATGCGGTGCCGCTTCGGAGATGGAAACGCTAAAGCCAGCATCGCCGTAGCCCGAGACCGGATCGGTCGGCGAGAGCCCCGGCCGGTTGATCAGCACGATCGACGTTCCCTGGGGACTGGTGAGTTGTACGAAGAGATCGCCGCTCCAGGCGATGTCTCCCGGAGCGCTGCCGAGATCTAAAACGACCGTTAGGTCCGCGAGCGACTGGACCGGTGTGGTCACGGTCAGAACCCGGCTCAATCCTGCGGTAGGCGGATCTCCGACTTCGTTGTTTGAACTGAGCGTTTCGCTGGCAATGAAAACGGCGGCAGACGCCGGACCCGCGAGAATGGCTGCAAGGGGCAGGGCGATGAGGTGAAATCGTTTCATAGATTTTCGGAATGAGTGATGAAGTTGACGACGAATCCCCTGCTCTGTTACGGCGCGGTCAGCGTGCGCCAGAATGAGGGGCTGGGCGGTGCGACGTCCGTATAAGAGACAAACCCGCTGGAGTCCGCGGTCACCGTGGCGAGGGACGTCCAAGTCGCCGGCGCAGTGATGTTCCCGGAACGTTGGATCTGGTATCGGGCACCTGCAGCCCCCGAGAATTTGAGCACCACATCGCTTCCGACCGTGGTGACGGAAATCAGAGCGAGCCCGTTCCCTGCCCCCTGGGTCCCCACCGTGATGTTTATCGTTCCCGGCAAGGAGTTTACTCCATCGCTGATATTAATTCCGAACGAATCAGATCCCGAATAACCGGCCGGCGGAGTGTAGCGAAGTGTCGTGCCAACTTGTTGAACCGTCCCGCCCTGCGCCGAGGTGCCGGTGGATAGTGAGAAGGTTCGTGCGGTGTTTTCTGGATCACTGGTGCGACCGAGGATTTTGGCCACCGGCAGGATCGTGGTAGCATCCGAACTCACGGTAAGACTGTAACCGCTGAAACTGGGTGCCTCGTTGATGTCGGTCACACTGACGGTGAACACTTTTTCGAACACATGACCGACGGAGTCGGTGACACGGATTCGAATGCCATAGGCGCTCTTGGTCTCGTAATCGACCGCGGCGGCGGTCTTAAGGCTGGATCCACTGATTGAGAAGGCTGCGTTGTCAGCCGACCCGGCGCCGCTCACCAGAGTGAAGCTTAATGTGTCGCCCGCATCCGCATCGATCGCGCTCAGGGATCCAATGGTGGTTCCCAAGGGCGAGTTCTCCGCAACCACAGTGGCGCTCAGGCTGATGTCCGTTGGCGCCGAGGTATTGATCTGAATCCCCTGATTCGCACCCAGCGAGCCGGCCGCACCCGGATTCGGCAGCGTCAACACCGCCGTATTTGCGGAAGAGGTTTCAACAATGGTTCCTCCATTTAGACTCAGGGCTGAACTGCTGAGGTAGTCCAGATCGGCACTCGTATCGCCGGCCTGGACGGTGTAATTGAAGGTCAAGGTGGTCGTTCCGGAACCGCTGCTGTAATTCACCACCCGGCCCGCGCCCCCATTTTGCAGGGTGAGTGTGGGAGTCCCCGTCACGGTGACTGGATCAGAGAAGACCACCTGAATGGGGATCACCGACCCGACATCGTAGCTCCCCGCAGTCGAACTGCTGGTCACACTGGTGACAGTGGGCAGCGTCGTATCCACCGGATTGAAATAGGCCAGATACATTCCCGACTGCCCCGCAATCAACTGCGAGCGGGCGCTGGAAAAATTGCCATAAATCAGGAGGTTGGTCGCGGTCCCAAAGACGCCTTGGACACCGATTCCGGGATCCGCATTCCAACCAAACACCGTGCCGTCCTGCCCCACACAGGTGACGCTCCCTGCTGGGTTTCCACTGTAGGCACCGATGGTTGACGCCACGTACAACCGATCCTCAAACACGCCAACGCCAAAGACCGTTGAAGCATTCAGGTTCAAATTGATTGGACTTAGCGTTCCGTCCGTGCCCACTCCCGCGAATCCTTTCCGCGCCCCCCCCGCGATGCTGGTAAACGATCCTCCCAAATAGATGGTGTTTCCAACCGGAACAATCGATCGGATTGTCCCGCTACCGGGATTCGGGTTCCAGGAAGTGACATTTCCATCGGTATCAACGGCTGCGAGACCGTTTCGGGTCAGCCCTCCGACGCTGTCGATATTTCCAGCGATATAGACCACCCCATTCGTCGCTTCCATCGCCAGGGGAACTCCGCTGCATCCCGGATTCCACGGAAGCAGACTTCCAGACATATCCACCGCAGCCAGGCCGGAGCGCCCGACTCCATTGACCTGAGTAAAGCCACCTCCCAGATAAATTGCATTGTTATACAGCTTCAATGTCATGTTACTCGGAACGTATCCGAGCGTCGGATTCCACGAAGTAAGGGTGCCTCCTTGATCCACCGCAGCGAGCCCGGTTCGGGGAGTCCCATTGACGCTGTTGAAACTTCCCGCAAAATAGACGGAGGAGCCGGAAGTCGCTATCGAGAACACTTGATAAGATCCAGCCGGTGTTAGGGTCGGTGCCCAGCTCGTCAGGACACCGTCGGGCCCGATCGCTGCCAGACCGGAACGCGCAACGCCCCCGCAAACCCTGCAATCCCCTCCTGCCACCATCTTCGAACCCCAAATCCCCACCGCCCAAAGGCCAAAACTGGGATCGGGAGCCAGACTCTGGAGCTGACCATCCGGCGCAACCACGGCCATGTGATTTTGAGCAACGCCACTGACGCTTTGGAAGAAGCCGGGCAAATAGACCAGGTTGTTGGTGGCGAGAACCGAACGCACCTCCAAGGTTCCTGCGGTGGCCGCAAAAGGATCGAAGGAGGTCGGGAGGCCCGTGGTCCGAGATATCGCCGCTGCTTTGTTTCGAGTTCCGCCGCCACCCGAAAAGGCGGCAAAATCGCCCACCACGTAAACATTGTCCGCGTCCACACTGATCGCCCTCACACGAGCAGTCGGTCTTTTGGAGGGCCAATTCTTTGCTACTCCGTCCAATCCGAGTTCAGCGATAAAAGGTCGGGATTGGCCTCCGATAAAACCGAATGCTCCTCCAAAATAGATTGAACTTCCGACAATTTGGATCGCGTTGACTTCGTCACTAGGATTCGGATCCCACGGCAGCAACGTCCCGTCCGTTCCGAATGCCATGAAATGGCGCGGACTCGCTCCACTTCCACTGAGTATAAGAGACGATCCGCCGACATAAACCGTACTCCCGGAAACGGCGACTGTGTTGACGCCTCCGCCGGAGAGAAGCGGACGCCACGAGGTCAATTCGCCATCGGTTCCCACCGCAGCCACGAATCTGAGCGCGACTCCATTGACTTTTGAGACTGCTCCCCAGAAGTAGATGAGGTTTCCACCCAGGGTGATGCCATCCACTCTGTCGTCAATGGGCGACCTCGGTTGCCAGGCGGTCACAGCCCCCGTGCTGTCGATGTGCGCGAGGTTGGTTCGCAATACGCCACCCACACTCGTGAACGCCCCTCCGATGTACCAACCTCCCTGTCCGTCCGGGCAGATCGCCCTCACGACCCCATTGATCGGTGGAAAGCTCCGATCGATCCCCCCGGTACCAAGATCCACTTGAAACGCTGAACCCGTTTGAAGTCCAAACTTAGTAAACTGTCCTCCGAAGTAGAGCGTTCCATCAGCCCCAAACGCGGCTGACTGCACATTTGCATCCGGCCCGAAGCCGATGCGGTCCACGGCGCGCACATCGAGCGTAAGAAACAACGCAGCAACCAATCCGGCGAGGAATCCGAGGCGCGCACGCAGCCCGCGAAGCAGTGGGCGTGAATCCAGGAGTGTTTTCATGAGAAGAGAAAAAGGGGTCAATTTGAGGAGTGATTGCGGTGCTGAGTTATTTCTCCATCACCCGGAAGAAGCGGTTTCCCGCGCTCGAAGCAGCCGGGAGCTCCAGCACGAGTCGGCCGTCCACCACAATGCTTGCCTCCAAGACCACCACCATCGTCATCAGGGACCGAACCACACCTTGTGGACAATTCGCGTTCAGGAATTGGAGAATCATAGGAGTCTTTGTGTTTTGGGATTCGCACCAAGGTGAACTCGAAGATTCAAAACGGCCTCCAACCTCTTTTGTGCAGTCAAATCATTGCCTGCTGAAATCAGACTAGGACTTCCCGCCTGGAGTCTTGGAAACTAGCCGTGGAATGAACCTCAAAGATCAGTGCCAAATTCGTTGCAACTGTGACCAAGCCGCACGCCATTCCAATAATTTAATAGGTTTCTATGATCCTATATAAGATCGGATGTTATCCGATGTGCGCTTGATGAAATAATACGCACACTAGAATTCGCACACCCCAGAAATCGAGGCCCATCCTCTCCGTACGCACAGGGGGAAATGCAGATCTAAACCCAACTCAAATCCTCAAATTATCGAACGATTCGGGACATTTTGAAGCCCGAACACCGCACACATCAGAAGCGAGCGCACAGATACCGCACACCCCTTTGTGCACACCCAAGAGGCGGGTGGTCTGCGCACAGTCTATTCTTGCTGGTTTGTGCGGACTCCGACTCAGCGCACAGGTCGTGCGGGAGGGGTACACTCCTCAAAGAATCGCGCTTTGGTGAGACCCCGCGCCCAATCGCGATGGGTTGAACGACCTGAGAACCAAGCCTCCGCAGCGCACGAAAGGGTCCAAGAAGATGGAGTGATTTGGAGAAATCCCCCGCGATTTGTGGGAAACAAACAGGGAAAGCCGGGCGAGACATCGAACTTCGCCACGCCGGACGTGTTCGGACTTAGGCGCTGGTTGCGCTGCCGATTCTGAAGATGCGTCGCGCGGGAACAACCTTTCCTACGATCGAACGGTTTTCACCCAGTTCCTGAGCAACTGCAGCTCAATTTCGAGTGGATCTGAGGATGCGCGAACCGCCGAGGAATAAAGGCCAGCACTTGTGAGGATCACCTTTTGAAACGAGTCCGTGGTGGCGCTGGTGCCTGCGCCAGATGCCAAGTTCAGACGGTATTCGAGTTCCAGTCGGGCTGGCGGAGATTCGGAAATGAACTGAACCTAACCCAGGGAGAGCGGCGGAATCTGACCCGCCGGGTTCACCTCGGTGAAGCGCACCTCAAGCATGGAATCGGCGGGAATCCGACCGACCGCTTCGCGTTCCAGCAGCCTTGGAACTTGGAAACGGCAGTATAGGCCTCGAGAGAGGATGGGGAACGCGGCGGCGAACCTAGCGACCGAGGAGCCAGTCGGCGCGGTCGGTGTCCTTGCCGAGACCGAACCGCGGGAATGCCTTCAACTGCAGCGTCAACACAATCGCCCAGTCGGCGGTCGATTGACGGTTGTCGCGAAGCCGCACGGTCAGTGCCGCGGTCCAGCTTCTTAGATCGCGATACAGCGTATAGTACTGCTCTTCAAGCACGCCGTCGCGGGCCTCGAAATAATGGCTGAACCGGAATCCCCAGTCCTCGTTGATCTTATAATAAAGACTGCTGGAAATCAGATTATTGCCCGGTCCGTAACCTCCGGGAGTTGGATCATCTTTCAAGTAACGGTGACCCAGGGTCCAGTTCCAGTCGCCGTTCGGGAGCAGGGTCAGCCGATGATTCGATTCGCGCCAGTCGCGGCCGTTGATGTCGTAGCGAAGCTGCGAGTTGAACACCGCCCAGCTGCGCGGGCTGAAATCGAGGTCGGAATACAAATCCGGGAACGTGGTCTGTCCCGTGCGCGGGCGCATACGCCAGTCGGTGTACAGCGCCCAGTTAAGGACGTTTTCCACGCCCTCGGTACGCTTGGTCTGAACCTTGTTGCGGAGACCCAACCGAAGCGTGTTCTGACTGTCCACCGAATCGATCGAATTATAATCCGGGAAATCGAGCGGCAACAGGCGGTGTGACGGCAGCTCCTGGTCGAACTGCGGCAGTTCGTAGGGCTGGCGATCCGGGCGCGGCACGTACACGTAGTTGATCGAGGGCTCCACGATGTGGCGGACCCCGGTGACATCGAGGGTCTCATTGCGGATCCCTTGCCACACGCGCGATGCCTTGAAGCTGAGTTCAGCGCCGGTGTTGAACACCCAGCGATCCCGCGCGCCGCCCGGAACCGGAAGTCCATCGGGATCCCCGTAATAGGTATAACGTCCCCCTGCCCTCGGCGTGAAATTCAACCAGCCGAAGTAAGTCTGCGGGAGCACGAACTGATGATACGTATCGGTACGCATCGCGGAGAAATTGGTCGAGACTCCGCTGCCGAGAAGACCGTCGCGATACCGCAGATACGCCACGGAACTTTCCGTCTCGTAATACACCGGCGTGTCCCAGACCTGCTGGCGGAGCCCGGTGACCTTGAGGTCGGGCAGACGCTCCACCGTGCGGAAGAAGTCGTTGATCTGCGGCTGCGCCATCACATCGAGGCTGAAGTTGCGCCAGAACTGGCTGGCCTCGAAGAAGGACTTGGGCTGGGTGTCGCGGCGAAACTCGTTCTCGAAGAAGTCGTGCACCACCAGCGGATCGCCCTGCTCGCGCACCACGGCCTTTGCATTGAACCCGTCCCAGGGCTCCATCTCGTGGGTGAAGGTGGTGCGGTGCCGATTCGAGGGCAGGGGCAGTCCCGCTCCGTTCAATCCGGGCGCATCGTCGCGGGTGTAGTAAAACTCCGCAGTCCCCTTCCCGGCCTGGCCGAGATCGTAGTTGATCTCCGGTCCGACGCCGATTCCGCGCTTCTGGCGCCAGTCGAGGTTCAGGACCGTTTCAACATTGGTGTTCCAAAAATAGTGATACCCGGTCAGCGCGAACGGACCGTACAGGCTGCGATACCCGGGGGTGAGGGTCCAAAAGTTCGGATGACGCTCCAGGCTCCGCGTGTAAGTGGGGAAATACATCACCGGCGTCTTGCCCACGTAGAAGGTGGCCTCTTCGGCCGTCATGATCTTCCCGGGAATGAACACCAGTCGCTTGGCGCGAATGTGATATCCGGGTTCGGCGAGATCGTCCGTGGTAATCACTGCGCCTTCCGCCACCTGCTGGGCGCGATTCTTACCGGCCTTCAGCTGCTTGCCCTTGGCGAAAAACGGGGGCTGTCCGACGCGGAAATCGTCGGCGGAAAGAGCCTTGGTCTCGTAATTGAAATAGACCGCTTCGCCGCGCCAAAGCTGCATCCGGCCCTGTTTGTCCGGGAATTGAATCAGGACGTCGCCCTCGGCAAACACCGTCTGATGGTCGCGATCGAGCGTGATCTTGCGCGCGGTGACGGTGCTGGATCCGTACTCGACGATCACGCCGTCGTTGGCCACCGCGTGGACGCCGTCGAACTCAAAGGAACTGCCCTTGCCGGACGACCGGACGATCAGCTCGGGATCCGGGGTGGCTGGGGTTTCCCGGGCGAGCACGGCGGCTGCGGCCAGGATGGCGAGACCAAGCGGGGTAAACTTCATCGAACGCGTCCACGCTATCCAACCCGGCGACCGTCGGCCAAGCCCAAGTTCCAGTGCATTCGATCCCGGCCGCCGCTTCCGGCATGGAGCCCGGTGCTGTTTAGGGCTAGGCTTCGGTCCGGTGGACGCAATCTCGCAGCGGGTGTTCGAATCCTGGAAACGCCATTGGGGCGGGTCCTCGCATCGTCGCGTGCTGCTCGCGGTTTCCGGCGGGATGGATTCCGTGGTGCTGCTTCGAAGCCTCTGGGAGCTGAGGTCGGCGCTTGGTTTGGACCTCGCCGTTGCCCATTTCAATCACCACCTCCGCGGAGCCGACTCCGATGCCGACCAGGCGTTTGTTTCAGCTCTGGCCGCCGAGCTGGGTCTAGCGGCGTTTACGGGTTCGGCGCACTTGGATTCACCCTCCGGAAGAACCGCCTCCCGCGAATCCCTGGAAATGAAGGCCCGGCGGCTTCGTCATGCCTTTCTCGCGCGAACCGCCCAGGAATGGGGTGCCGATGCCGTGGCCCTCGCGCACCATGCCGATGACCAGGCGGAGTTGGTGCTTATTCGGCTCCTCCGCGGCGCTGGCGGATCGGGGCTGGGCGGCATGAAACGCGAATCCCCCTCGCCCGCCGATCCCAGGATTCCCCTGCTCCGTCCCCTGCTCGATTTCAGCAAGCGCGAGCTCGAATCCATCGCCCGGGAACGCAGCTGGCACTTCCGCGAAGACGCCTCCAATCAGGATCCGACGATCCTGCGAAATCGGATCCGTCACCAGCTGCTGCCCCTGCTGGAGTCCGAGTATCAGGCAGGCATTCGCGAGGTACTCGGGCGAACGGCAGACGTGGTTTCCGAGGAAGCCGCGTTCGTGGAGGATACGGCTCGGGCGTGGATCTCGGCGCGTCGCCGGCGATCCTTTGAGAAGCTTCACGTGGCGGTGCAGCGTGCCGTGATCCGACTCGAACTGTGGGAGCTCGGTCATGCAGGCGGGTTTGATTTGGTGGAGAAGCTGCGAAGCCGGACTTCCACGGTCTCCACCGCTCCGGGCAGCGGATTTCGGCGCTGTCTCAGCGGAGCGCTGGAACCGGTGGCACCTGCCACGAACGGCTCCGAATCCGCATCCGGCGGGGATGAATCAATTCTGGTAACGCTGACCGGGACCTCTGGTGTGGTTGCCACCGACGACGGAGTGTTCGAGTGGAGAATGATTCCTGGCAAAACGCGGCCACCAGTCCGGCGTCCCGGAGAGGAATTCTTGGATCTGGATTCGATCGGAGATTCGCTTCGACTGCGTCACTGGAGGTCCGGGGACCGGTTTCAGCAGCTCGGCATGGATCGGGCGTCGCGGCTCCAGAATCTCTTCGTGAACCGAAAAATCCCCGCAGCCCAGCGGCGACGTCTGTGGCTGGCGGAAACGAAGGATGGCATCGTGGCGTGGGTCGAGGGATTCCCGCCGGGCGAAGCCTTCAAGGTGCAACCTGCGTCGAAACTAAGACCCGAGCCCGGGAAGAAAAGAGCACGCCTGCTCGCGGTGCGCTTTCGCCGATCGGAGTGAGCCCGAAAGGAGCCGTTTACACCGCAGATAAACGCGGATAGACGCAGATGGAGAAGAGAATCAGCGGCGCAGATGCCGAGACGGGATCCGTCCCGTCAAACCTCATCCGGGCGGTTGAGTTTACAGGTTCTGATCTGCGTTCATCTGCGTTCATCTGCGGTAAAAAAAGCTGATCCTTCTTCAACGCATCGCTGCTGCGTGGCCGTCGGTATAGACCGCGTTTTTGACCCCGGCGACCGCAACTCCGGTGGTCACGATGTCGTTGGTTCCCCCGCGGCCGCTGTTATGCCAGCTCTCGAAGTCGTACATCATGGGAATCACTCCCAGATTCAGCATACGGCTCGTGGTCTTACCCAGCTTCTTGCCGTTGTAATACGGGTTCCATTCGTAGCTGGTTCCCTCGCGGAGGAAGTACCCAAACTTTTTGCCCGCACCGTTGTTGTCGTAGGCCACATCGAGCGGGCATTTCAATACGCTGTTGAACGGCTGATTGGTGCCGCCCTGCGGATAGCCCAGCGATGGCGCAAGCATCACCGCAATTCCCGGGAGAGCATTGGTGGGATTTGTCGGCATCGAGGGAAACGGCTCGGCGAGTGGAAGCACGTCCTGGTTCTCACCCGCGTAGGTGGTGAGCGCGATGCCGAGCTGACGCAGGTTTCCGATGCAGAGGATGTCCTTGGCCTTGCGTTGTGCCTTGCTGAGCGCGGGCAGCAGCATTCCGGCGAGGATGGCGATGATCGCAATCACCACCAGCAGCTCGATGAGGGTGAAGGCACGGAGCACGCCCGGGCCCTGCACTTCGGAGTTTCGGTGGGAGTTCATGGGGATCAAAAATTGAATCAAGAATGGAACTAACGACCCGGTCCGCCGAATCCTCCGCGGCCTCCGCGCTGGGCCCGATCGCGAGCCCGCTGGGCCCGCTGTTCAGCGGTGGAATTCTTGATGTTGTCGAGGACCCGTTGAGTGACGCGCGCCTGCATTTCCTCGGTCGGCTGAAAGGATTGGCGCATGGCGCGCATGGTTTCCGCATCCGGCCGGGGAATGGCCGCCATCTGCTCGCGCTCCTGCGCGGAGGGACGGAACCCGCGGCGCGGTTCGAGCGCATAGAACTTGGCCCAGTGTCGGGCCTCCCACTTGGCGAGTGCGGCCACGGCCTTGTCCATCGGGACGTCCTGAAGATCCAGGGTGACATCGCGGCTCGTTCCATCTTCCGCGACCACCTTCACGCGTCCGAATTGACGCAGCATCGCGGTGGCTTCGGCTAGCGGCTGGGATTGCAGATTCAACCTAACGGGCATGGGAATCACGGGACCTTCATTCCCCATGCCGGGTCCGCCCGGGCCGCCAAAGCGCATGGTTCCTGCGGCAGCCATCAGATTCGTCTGCACCGAGGTGTCGCCCGAGGCGAGGCGTTGGGCCATGGACGCGAGTGCACCGAAATTGGGACGCGCATTCCAGTTGGTCCATCCCGTCAGCGGGGCCTCCACTTCGCCGCGTGCAAGTTGTTCGACGGCGCGAAGGCGGTCCTTCGTGGTGTAGAGGGGATAGGCAACGCTCCATCGGGCCTCGCATTGTTCGGCGATCAAACCCAGCACTCCATTCAACGGCTGGTCGATCACGTTCAAGGTGATCCGGGCGTCGAGATCCTTGTGGACGGTGATTTTCTCCCAGGTTTGCCAGCGGAGTTTCTTTACCACGTCACGCAAGGGCATGTTGTGAACCTCCAGCGTGACGAGGTTCTGATGGGCCCGCCACGCGGCCCTTCCGACGCCGGCGGAAACGAGCAGCACGGCGAGGAGAATCAATGCGTGAACCCGTTTCATAATCGCAGGATAAGACTGCGACCTGAAACGAAAGGTTACGAATGGATTTAGATCCCTGACTGCCGACGCATTTTATTTATTTATATGCGTCGAACGCCGGGTTTTATCCCGGAGTTTTTAGACACGCTCTTATTCGAAGCGGAGCGCGTCGATGGGATCCAGGCGCGCGGCTTTGAGCGCGGGGAAGAATCCGAAGACGATTCCGATCACGGCGCTGACCGTGAAGGCCATGATGACGGAGTCGTTGGAGATGAGCGTGGGGAATTGGAAATATTTGGTGAGCAGCGGAGCGAGCCAGAATCCCGTGGCAATGCCCATGCCGCCGCCGGCGATGCTGAGGAGCACGGCCTCGGTGAGGAACTGCTTGAGCACATCGCGTCCGCGCGCACCCACCGCGAGACGGATGCCGATTTCGCGGGTTCGTTCGGTCACCGACACGAGCATGATGTTCATGATGCCGATGCCGCCGACGACCAACGAAATGCCGGCGAAGAATCCGATCAGGATGGTCATGATGCGGTTGTTCGCGTTGAAGAAATCGCTCATCTCCTGCTGGTTGCGAACCATGAAGTCATCGTCGCGTCCGGGCTGGATCTTGTGCCGCTGGCGGAGGAGTTCGTAGATGTTGGTCTGAACATCGGCGATGATCGCAGGGCCTTCCGCCTGAACCGAGAGGGAACGGAACATGGTGTCGCCCGACAACCGCTTCATCGCGCTGGTGTAGGGCATGATGACGATGTCGTCCTGGTCCTGACCAAAGCTGTTCACGCCCTTCGGTGCGAGCCAGCCCATGATGGTGAACGGAGCGTTCTTGATGCGGACGATTTGCCCCACCGGATCCACGCCTTCGCCGAAGAGGGTTTTGGCGGTGGTGGTGCCGATGAGGCAGACCTTGTTGGCGTTGCGAACATCGCCTTCGGTGAAATTGGCACCGCTGCGGAACTGCCATGAGCGGACCGAGGCATAGTCCGAACTCACACCGGAGACCTGAACGAAACTGTTCTGATTTCCTGCGGCAATCTGAGCATTGGCGCGGACTTCGGGGCTGACCGCGACAACCCCGGGGATCTCGCGTCGGAGCGCTTCATAGTCCGCCGGCGAAATATTGGGTGCGGCACCGAATCCGCCGCGGACGCCGCCGCGGGCCATGTTGCCGGACATGACCACGAGGAGGTTCTGGCCCATGCCGGCGATCTGCTTGTCCACCTCGGCCTTGGCTCCGGTGCCCATGCTGACGCCGACGATCACCGCGGCGATGCCGACGATGATTCCGAGCATGGTGAGGAAGGAACGCAGGATGTTGCGTCGAAGGGCGCGAAGGGCGATGCGTAGGACGGCAAACATGGCTCAGGTGAGTTGGACGGCCTTTTGTTCCGCGTCGAGCTTGGCGAGTTCCTCGCTGGCCAGGAAGCGGTCCTTGACCAGTTCGTCACTGCGGACCAGGCCGTCGCGCATGACCACCACGCGGCGGCAGTACCGCGCGATGTCGAGCTCGTGGGTCACCATGACGATGGTGATGCCCTTGTCGTTGAGCTCCTGGAAAATGCCCATGATCTCGATGCTGGTTCGCGAATCGAGATTCCCGGTGGGTTCGTCGGCGAGCAGCAGCTTGGGACGGTTCACCAGTCCGCGGGCGATGGCCACGCGCTGCTGTTGACCGCCGGAGAGCTGACTCGGCGTGTGATCGTAGCGTTTGGCGAGGCCGACCAGTGCGAGCGATTCCATGGCCCGCTGACGCTGCTCTGCGGCTGGGATCGGAGGCCGGCTGTAGAGCATCGGCAACTCGACATTCTCCACCGCACTGGTTCGAGCCAGCAGGTTGAAGCCCTGGAACACGAAACCGATTTTGCGATTTCGAAGGTCCGCCAGTTCATCGCGGTTCAACTCGCCCACGTTCACGCCATCGAGCAAAAACTTGCCGCTCGTGGGCCGGTCGAGGCAGCCGAGCGTGTTCATCATGGTGCTCTTGCCAGAACCGCTGGCGCCCATGATGGCAACGAACTCACCGGGTTGAATGCTCAGGCTGACACCTCGGACCGCCTTCACCTCGACTTCGCCGGTGATGTAGGTCTTGCGGAAGTCCTCGAGTTGGATGACCGGAACGGACACGGGGGGAATTGGGCTTGGGGCTGTGGTTGGAGCGCGGGTTTGGCTTAACGGCGCGGTCCGCCACCGAACGGATTGCCACCGAGCGGGCCGGCCGGGGCCGCGGTCGCGGTCGTCGGAGTGGCAACGCCGGTCACCACCACATCGCCGTCCTTGAGTCCCTCGGAGATTTCCGTGTTGGTACCATCGCTGATGCCGGTCTTCACCGACACGGCAGAAAGCAACATTTTGCCGGGTTGGGATTTTTCGCGATCCACGATGTAGATCGTACGAATGGCCGGCCCTTCGGGCATGGCGCTCCGGGCACCACCGCCGCCCATTCCGCCCATCCCGGGCATACCGCCGCCGAATCCACCCATGCCTCCGCCGCCTCCCATTCCACCGCCAGCACCACCGCCCCCGCCTGCAGCACGGGCCGCCTGCATTTGAGCGCGGAACTTGGCCATCTGCTCGCGCTGTTCAGGAGTGAGCGTGGCGTCAAAGGCCTTGCGTTCGTCGTCGGTTGGACGACGGCCTTCCGCCACCCAGGGAGGAATCGGCATGCCTTCGGGTCGGCGCGATCCACCAGCTCCGGCCGTTGCATTGGTTCCGGCGGCCTTGGCCACGGCGTCGTTGGTGGAAACCACCAGACTCATGTCCGAGGGACGGAACCGCAGCGCGGCATTCGGAATCCGCAGCGCGTTGGTCCGGCTCGCGGTAATGATCGACACCGGATTGGCGGTCATACCGGGGCGCAACTTCATGTCGCGGTTGTCCACTTCGACGACGGCGGTGTAGGTCACCACGTTCTGATTGGTCACGGCCGCGTACCGAAGTTGCTTCACCTTGCCGGAAAACTGGCGCTGCGGGAAAGCGTCCACCGAGAAGTTCACCTTTTGCCCCTCTTCCACCCCGCCCACGTCCGCTTCGCTGACCATGGTTTCGATCTGCATTTTGCGCAGGTCGTTGGCGATGGTGAACATTTCCGGCGTGTTGAAGCTGGCGGCGACGGTTTGGCCGGCGTCCACCTTGCGGGAAATCACGATGCCACTGATCGGGGCGGTGATGGTGGTCTTGTCGAGACTGACCTGCGCGCGCTCGACGGACGCCTGGCGGGTCTTGACCACCGCCTCAGCCTGGTGCAGGGCGACGACGGCCTGCTGGAAATCGGACTCGGAGACCAATTTTGAGGCAAACAGACTGCGGGCCCGCTTCTCATTGAACTGGGCGAGTTCCAGCGAGGCCTTGGCGTTGGCCAGTTCCGCCTGCGCCGAAACGAGGTCGCGCTCGAAGGTCGAAGGATCGATCTTGGCCAGCACGTCGCCCTCCTTCACCGGGGAGTTAAAATCGACATTCATCTCGGTGATGATGCCGGACACCTGGCTGCCCACCGAAACCACGCGCACCGGATTCAGGGCGCCGTTCGCGGTGACCGCCTGGGTGATCTCGCCGCGGGACACCACATTGGTCCGGAACTCCACGGGGCCGGTTGCGCTACCGGGCTTGGATTTCCACTGCCAGAGGCCGTAGGCCGCACCGGCGACGACGGCGGTCACGATCACCCATTGAACTGGGTTTGATTTCGAGGAGGTTGACATGGGATCGAACAGGGTACGGGCGGAGATTGGCGGGACGGCGTGGTCAACGCGAATGGAAAGTCGGCTCGTGTTGGACTGATGACTAACTGGCTGGCTGGTTCGAACTGGGCTACCGGATCACGCGGAGTTGCGTTGGCGGAGACCGGACAGGGGGCAAGCGGGTTACAAGAAGCTTTCGCGGAAGACGTTGAACACATCCCCGGAATCGCATTTTTGGGCGCTTTTTCGATCAAACGTTCCGATTTATTGCGATTTGCCCCTGATTTTAAGCGTTCCGCCCCGCCGGGGTTTGCGGAATCGGAACCTGTGGCAGGCTTGGCTGCAAACTGCGGTTCCCATAGCGTTTCCCCATGGCCGACACCCCAACGCCAGCTCCCCAACCCGCCCGCCGCCGCTACGTCAAGGCGGTGGGTCCCCGCCTGACCTGGGTGTTGAACACGGTCTGGGCCCTGCTCGCCATCCTTGGGGTGAACTCGGTCTACCTCGCCGCGGTGACCTTCCTGGAGTGGCTCGACCGGGCCAAGGGGGTGTCGTACCAAAATTATTTCTACCAGATCCAGTTCCTCGCCCACCTGATCCTCGGGCTGCTGTTCGTTGTACCGTTTTTGGTCTTCAACGGGATTCACATCTGGAACACGTGGAACCGGCCTAATCGGAAAGCGGTCTGGGTGGGGTACGTGTTGCTCGCCATTTCGCTGGTCCTGCTGGGATCGGGCGTGGTGCTGATGCGGGTGGAGGGACTGGAATGGCTGCAGGTGCGCGGGGCGACTTCGCGTTCCACCGCCTACTGGGCGCATGTCATCACCCCCCTGCTCTGCATCTGGCTTTACATCCTGCACCGGCTGGCGGGGCCCCGGATTCGTTGGAAGCTCGGTGCGAGCTGGGCGGGCGCCGTGGCGGCGCTGGTGGTGGCGATGATCGCGCTGCACAAGCACGATCCCCGGGTGTGGAACGTCCGCGGCCCCAAGGAGGGCGAACGTTACTTCCAACCGAGCAGCGCCCGGACCGCTTCGGGCAATTTCATCCCGGCGCAGAAGCTGATGGACAACGAGTACTGCCTCCAGTGCCACAAGGATGTGTACGACGGCTGGGTCCATTCCGCCCACCGGTTCAGCTCCTTCAACAACCCGTTCTACCTGGCCAGCATCAAGGGCACTCGCGAGCTGGCGATGAAGCGCGACGGCAATGTCCAGATGTCGCGCTGGTGCGCCGGCTGCCACGATCCGGTGCCGTTCTTCAGCGGGGCGTTCGATGATCCCAATTTTGATTTCGAGCGCCATCCCACCGCGCTGGCCGGCATCACCTGCGTGACCTGCCATTCCATCACTTCCCTGGAAGGCGCGGACCACGGGCGGATCGGCAACGGCAATTACACCATCGAGGAACCGATCCACTATCCCTTCGCCAGCACGCCCACGAACTCGCTGGCGTTCTTCATCAACAAGCAGCTCGTGAAGGGAAAGCCTGGGTTCCACAAAAAGACCTTCCTCAAGGATTTCCACAAATCGGCCGAGTTCTGTTCCTCGTGCCACAAGGTCAGCATCCCGCGAACGGTCAACAGCTACAAAGACTGGCTGCGCGGGCAGAACCACTACGACACCTTCCTGCTCTCCGGTGTGTCGGGCGTGAACGCGCGGAGCTTCTATTACCCCGACCAAGCCAAGGCCAATTGCAACGATTGCCACATGCCGTTGCAGAAGTCGGACGACTTCGCGGCCAAGGTCTATGGGACCAACACCTACACCGCGATCCACAATCATCTCTATCCCAGCGCCAACACCGGCGTGGCCTATGTTCGCAATGAGCCGGCCGAGGTGAAGGCGGAGATCATTCGCAAGCACCAGGAGTTCATGAAGGACACGGTGCGGATCGATGCGTTTGGGTTGAAGGATGGATCCACGATCGACAGTCCGCTCATCGCCCCGCTGCGTCCCTCGGTGCCGAAGCTCAAGCCCGGCAAGACGTACCTGCTCGAAGCCGTGGTTCGCACGTTGAAACTCGGACACCCCCTCACCCAGGGCACCGTGGATTCCAACGAACTTTGGGTCGATGCCTCGGTGACCGATTCCAAGGGCCGTCAAATCGGCCGCAGCGGCGGGCTCGGAAAGTTCAACGAAGTCGATCCGTGGTCGCACTTCGTCAACGTGTACATGCTCGACCGAGACGGATACCGAATCGATCGACGCAACGCGCAGGACATCTTTGTTCCGCTCTACAACAACCAGATCCCGCCGGGTGCAGCCTCGGTGGTTCACTACAAGCTGACCGTTCCGGAGAATCAAACCGGCCCCCTGACCGTGGAGCTGAAGTTGAACTACCGGAAGTTCGACACCATTTACTACAACTACACCTTTGCGAAGGGCTACACCCGCGACTCGGCGCTGCAGCTGACCAATCCGCTGCCGATCACCGTGATGTGCTCCGACAAGATCACCTTCCCGATCGAGGGCGGGGATCCCCTGCCCGGTGCGGTGGCATCGCAGACACGTGACATTCCCGAGTGGCAGCGATGGAACGACTACGGCATTGGGCTCTTCAACAAGGGCGACAAGGGCAGCGAACGCGGCGAGTTGATCCAGGCCACCGAAGCCTTCAGTCGGGTGGAGAAACTGGGCCGCGCCGACGGACCGCTCAATCTGGCTCGTGTGTTCTTCAAGGAAGGCCGACTCGATGACGCCGTCGCTGCGTTGGATCGCGCCAACGACACCAACCGATTTAAACCCGCCGCCAATCGATGGACTGTGGCCTGGCTCAACGGCCTGGTGAACAAGCAGAATGGCTACCTCGACCGCGCGATCCGCGATTTCAGCTCCATTCTGGACGATCGATATCCGGAACTGGAAAAACGCGGACTGAACTTCAGCCGCGATTACGAAGTGATCAACGAGCTCGGACAAACCCTGTTCGAACGCGCGAAAATGGAACGCGCAGATCCCGCGCGGCAGCGTCAGTTCCTGGAAATGGCGGCCAAGCGATTCGAGGACACCCTCGCCATCGACACCGAGAACATGACCGCGCATTACAACCTCGCCTTGATCCGCGCGCAGCTCGGCGACAAGGAGAAGGCCGCCACGCACCGGGCGCTGCATGAGAAGTACCGTCCGGACGACAACGCCCGCGACCGGGCCGTAGCCGCTGCACGGCGTCGCAACGCGGCCGCCGACCATGCCGCGCAAACGATCGTCATCTACGACCTGCACCGCACTGACGCCGGAATCCCACCGGCAATCCGCACCGCAGCGCGTTGAGTTTTTGGTTCGTATCCGATTTGATATCCCCCCATGCCGTCCACGCCACCGCCCGTCCCGCCTGACTCCGAGGAACCGATTGTCTCGGACGATGCTGCGATCACCCGCGGATTGAAAATGTCGCTGGTGCTTCTGGTGATCCTCGCGGTGATGGGAGGCGGCGTGGTGCTGCTGCTGCGCGTCGGGGTCCGGAAGCCGGTCACCAAAGTCACCGCCCTCGCCGCTCCCCAGGTTGCCGAACGCCCTGCCGCGGCGGTTCCGCAGATCAAGTTCACCGACATCACTGCGTCGGCCGGCATCACCTTCAAACACTTCAACGGAGCCACCGGAGAAAAGCTCCTGCCCGAAACCATGGGCGGCGGCGTGGCGTTCTTCGATTACGACGGAGACGGACTGCCCGACCTCCTGTTCATCAACAGTACGTCCTGGCCCTGGACCCCGGGCGGAGCGCAAACGACCGCCGCGCTGTATCACAACGAAACCAAAAATGGGGTCGTCCACTTTTCCGACGTGACCCGCGGATCTGGATTGGACGTTCCTTTCTTCGGAATGGGTGTGGCCACTGGCGATTACGACAACGATGGCCGGCCCGATGTGCTGATCACCGGCGTCGGCGGCGCCCGCTTGTTTCACAATGACGGAGCGGGCCATTTCTCCGAAACCACCGCCCTCGCCGGCGTGGGCGGAGATGCCAAGGATTGGAGCACCGCAGCCGTGTGGTTTGATTACGACAACGACGGACGCCTGGATTTGTTCGTGGCCAATTACGTTCGCTGGTCCCGCGAGCTGGATGCCGAGGTCGGATACAAGATCGACGGCACGCACCGCGCCTACGGACCGCCGATGAATTTCCAGGGTGCCTATTCCCGCCTGTATCACAACGAAGGTGGAGGGCGTTTCACCGATGTTTCAGCGACCTCCGGAGTTCAGGTTCGCAATGCCGCCACCGGTGTCCCGGCTGGGAAGTCACTCGGCGTGACCGCGGTGGATCTCAATCACGACGGATACCCCGACCTCGTGGTGGCCAATGACACGGTTCAGAACTTCGTGTTTGAAAACACCAAGGATGGAAAGTTCCGCGAGATCGGCGGCCTGACCGGACTCGCCTTCGACGGCGCCGGAAACACCCGCGGCGCCATGGGCATTGATGCCGCGCGCTTCACCGGCGACGGCAAGATGGCCGTTACCATCGGCAATTTCGCCAACGAGATGACCGCGTTCTACGTGGCCAAGGAAGATCCCCTGCTCTTCACCGACGATGCCATTGCCTGGGGAATCGGCCCGGCCAGCCGTCTGTTGCTGAAGTTCGGAATCTTCTTCTTCGACTATGACCTCGACGGGCGTCTCGACGTGCTCACCTGCAACGGGCACCTCGAGGAGGAAATCTCAAAGGTCCAGGCCAGTCAGTCGTATCGACAGCCTGCCCAATTGTTCTGGAATGCGGGCGATGGCGGCTTGGTCTCCGCCACGGCGGAACGCGCCGGTGCGGACCTGTTCCAATCCCGGGTCGGCCGCGGAAGCGCGTATGCCGACATCGACGGCGACGGAGATCTCGACGTGGTGCTCACCCAGGTGGGCGGACCGCCGATGCTGCTGCGCAATGAACAGACGACGGGACATCATTTCGTTCGATTGAAACTCGAAGGTTCCAAATCGAACCGCGATGCCATCGGAGCCTCCGTGGAACTCGTGTCGGGCGGTGCCAAACAATGGCGCCAAGTCACCAGCACCCGCAGTTATCTTAGCTCGAGCGAACTCCCGGTCACTTTCGGACTCGGGTCCACCAACCGTGTGGACTCCATTGAAATCACCTGGCCCGGTGGAAAACACCAGAAGCTCGATTCCGTACCCCTCGACCGCCTCACCGTCGTCCGGGAATCCCCGTGATTCCTTCGTCGGATCCGAAGGCATAAAAGCGGAAATTTAAACCGCAGATGGACTCAGATGAACGCAGATGCAGAGGATGAAGATCGGATCTGATCTGATTGGATCGGGTAGCGATCCCATCACCTCGGCGCTCTCTCAGCTTCCTGCTTTCCTGCCTTCCAAATTCATTCCGCCGCTTTGGCCCCAAACGGGCGTCGTATCAATCCTGATAGCGTCTCCGCATTCGGAGCAGACTCAGGCTCGCCGTCGATCCCGAATTGGATGCGTTCCAGATCCTCTCTCACGCAGCGCGTTCCCATCCACCGGTCCCAGATCGAGAGCAGCGACGAGTAGTTGGAATCGGTCTCCGGCTGGAGATTGGAGTGATGCACTTTGTGAAGACCGGGAGTGATCAACACGGCTGAGATCCGACGCTCCCAATCCGCGGGAATGCGGATGTTTGCGTGCTGCCACTGCACGCAGACTTGGAGGACCGTTTCGTAAAGGACCAGTTCGCCAAAGTGCACTCCCACCAGCGCGATCAGCGGGATTCGCAACAGCGACGACAGAAAAATCTCCACCATGTGAAATCGGTTCGAGGTGGTGACATCCATGCATCGATCCGCGTGGTGCACGGCGTGGAATTTCCAGAGCATCGGCACTTGGTGACAAATCCGGTGCCAGGCGTAGGTCCAAAAATCCAATGCCAGGAGGGCGAAGACCGCGTGGAGAAAACCACCCAGCGGAAGCCAGTGCAGCACGCCGATGGAGTGATTTGCAGACCAGGCAGCGATGCTGGACCACGCGCCCGCAAACAGGAGGCTGACCATCAGCACATTGATCAACGAGAGCGCAACATTGCGAAGCCCGTGGCGTCCCCGTTCCTCACTGCAGCCGAACAGGGCGAAGCACGGTCGCCAATTCTCCCAGACCAGCAGCGCGATGAGCCATCCGAGGCTCAATGTCGGACGCCAGTGCAGAATTGGAGCCGGGTCGATCATTCCGCAGGAGGCGGTTGAAGGGTTAAAATGTTGAAGGGTTGAAGGGTGGGGACGGCGCCGCGGCGCGAGTGCCAAAAGCTTCGGTATCCGCGTTCATCCGCGTTGATCTGCGGTTTGAAAATCATCCTGTTGGGCTCACGGCAGCGGTTTGACTGCGGGAGGCATCAGTTCCGGTTTGAGCAGCTTGCCGAAGGTGGTGTTGTACGGATGAACCACGCGCGCGGGTTTTCCGCCGGCCTCGATCGCGCGGCCCTCATTGGCCCAATCAAAAATGGAACCCTCCAAATTGAACACATTGGTCCAGCCCGCTTTTGCGAGACGCTCGGCCATTTGCGAAGAACGGTAGCCCACCGAGCAGTACAAAACGGCTGGGGCCGTCTTGGAGGTGGCCCACGCCTTGGGGAGCGTGTCAGCTCCCGGATCGAGTCGAACCGCACCGGGAAGATGGCTGACCTGATATTCCGTATCGGTCCGGACATCGATCAAGATCGGCTTGGGTCGGTTGGTTTCGGACAACCAGGCGGCGAGCGATGCCGTGGACAACTGGCGAACCGAGGGAAAGCGGCTCCGGACCAGTTTCTTCATCGAGTCCATTCCCTGCGCGGCCGACTCCTCGGATCGCGCGCTGAACACCGCCTTCAGCGCCAGGACTCCGGCGGTGAGACAGGCGGCGAATTGGCGGACGTTCATGACGCCGAGAGCGTACACCCTGGAATGGCAGCCTCAACCTCAACTCCGACCTGTTCTTGGACTTCGCGGCGCTACTTCTGGAGTGCGGTGGCAGAGCGGAGCATCGACACCGCTTTCGAAACCGGATGCGGAACTAAACCGACCGTTCCCCCTTGGAGCCCCAGCGTCGGAGTCCAATCCACCTTCCATTCGCGCCCCACCCGCTGCGGACCAAAGCGGCGTGGCGCTGCGCTTCCCGCCGCACTCCAAAAGGCCGGCGATGTTCGCTCGCACACGGCGTGTGATTCGGGCGAGTCACTTCATCGCAGTCGGCCGAACCATTTCCCGGTTTCGCTAAACGCCTTGGCTTGATGCGGCCCCCGCCGCCCGCACACACTGAAGGCATGTCCACGCTGCGCCTCGGATTGATCGGCATTGGCAACATTGGTCGGCACCATGCCGAATACCTGCTCGCGGGCAAGGTGGGCCGATGCGAGCTCCGGGCGGTTTGCGCCCCCAATCCCGTCAAACTCGAGCCGTGGAAGGAACGCGGTCTCGCGGTGTGGACCGACGCCGGGGCGATGATGCGGTCCGGTACGATCGACGCCGTGTTGATCGCAACCCCTCATTACCAACACACCAGCCTCGGCATTGAAGCGCTTGAAGCCGGCCTTCACGTCATGGTGGAAAAACCAATTTCCGCCCACAAGGCCGACGCGGAGCGACTGCTGAAGTGTGCCGCGCAGCATCCGAAGCAAATCCTCGCCGGAATGTTTCAGCTCCGGGTGGAACCCCGATACACCCGCATCCGCGAGCTGCTGGAGAGCGGACGGCTCGGAAAGCTGCAACGTGTGAGCTGGCTGATCACCGATTGGTTCCGGACCGATGCCTACTATTCCAGCGGCGGATGGCGCGCGACCTGGCGCGGCGAAGGCGGCGGGGTGTTGTTGAACCAGTGCCTGCACAATCTCGATGTCTTGTCCTGGATCCTCGGCATGCCGTCGTCCGTTCGCGGTTTTGCCCAACTGGGTCGATGGCACAACATTGAGGTCGAGGATCAGGTCACCGCGTACCTGGAATGGTCACACGGAGCCACCGGCGTCTTCATCACCAGCACCGGCGAAGCCCCGGGGACGAATCGACTCGAACTGGCCGGTTCCAAGGGCCGGCTCGTGCTGGAGAACAACAAGCTCACCTTCCTCGAAAACGAGACGGATGCCTTGGAATGGAGCCGCACCGCAACCGTGGGATTCAGCAAACCCGCGGTCACCGAGCACGATCTTCCGTTTGAAAATCACCCCGCGCCGCATGCGGCCTTGATGGACAACTTTGTTGCTGCCGTTCTCGATGGTGCCCCATTGATCGCACCGGGAGCCGACGGCATGCATTCAGTCGAGCTCGCCAATTCCATGGTGTATTCGTCCATTCTTGGACAATCGATCCAGATGCCCCTCGATGGCGCCGCATGGGAAGCCGAGTTGCAGCGCCGGATCCGCGATTCGCGATTCGAGAAAACGGTGCGCGAGGTCACGACCGACGATTTCGCCCAGTCGTTCCGGCGCTAGGGCCAAGGGCGGCCTCACACGTTTGGAGTCCCGTCTTCAGACGGTTCCGGTGGGCGTGTGTGAGGCTCGCTAAGCGTAGCTTTTCACCCCATCGAGGGATTCCTCGTCCAACAGCGGAGCCGCGTAAACGCGGTACTCCATACGAAGAAGCAGCCCCCCTCCCCTCGTAATTGGGCTTCCTTCGAGGCGGATCGGTTTAGCGGGTTTTCGCAGGTTCACCAATCAGCGCTGCGGCGATTCCGACGGCGGCCACGGCCACGCCTACTACTGTGAATCCAATCGCATAGGATCCGGTCCACTCCACGACTTTGGCCAGCCACAGCGGCCCGAGTGCCGACCCGATCACGGTCAGGGTTTGGGCTGCGCCTTGAATGGTGGCGAGGTGGAGACGGCCGAAATAGCGGCTCCAGATCGAGAAGAACAACACCGTCACCAACCCTCCGGCCAATCCGGTGACCGCCGCTTGTGTCAGCACCGCGGGGACCGTGCGCAAATGCGGCAGCGCCCAAAGTCCGCACGCCAACAAAGCCATCGCAAGGGCCATCAACCGGGTCGGCGAACGCCGCAGCAGGAGCCAACCGCCGAGGAAGTTTCCGATCAGTCCGGTCAGCGCCGTCACCACCAGGCTGTTGTGATACACACCGGATGCGAATCCGAGTTCGGCGAGGATCGATTCGTTAAACAACCCCATTCCCGCGGCCACGAATCCGTAGAGTGTGGATCCCAGGGCAAACACCCAGAAATGAGACTTCCGAATCGCGGTCCGCCAGGTGTCGCCCGTTGCGGCATCGTCAGTGGATTCAACCGACGCCGGCCCCGCGATCGAATCCCCGTCGATTTGCAGTCCGCACGCCGAGGGACGGTTGCGCATCATCAGCGCGGCGATCGGCGCCATTCCCAACAGCAGGGCCCATCCAACGGCGTTCCAGGCGGGACGCCATCCGTCGTGCGACACCACCGAACCCACGCACGGAAACGCGATCATGAATCCGACGCTCAACACGACGCTGTACGTCGCCATCGCCATCGGCTGGCGTCGATGAAACCACAGCGGAACCACGGAGAGGCTCGCGACCGACAACGCACTCTGACCCAGAGCCCGGCTCAACGTGATGCCGATGCCCAGGGCCGCGACGCCGGTGGAATGTCCCATTGCGACCACCACGAGTCCGAGGGCCGCAGCAACCAACGTCATCACCCAGCGCACCCCGAACCGGTCAATCAGCCGCCCAAATCCGATACAGGCCACGGAACCTGCCAGCGTGGCCACGAGATTGATCGTGGCGTAGGTGGTGCGATTGATCTGCAGGTCGCGCAGAAGCGGTTCGGTGATCAATCCGAGTCCCTGCGTTCGTCCCGGGAGCGTGGCCACCATCGCCAGCGCGGCCACCGAGAGAACCACCCATCCGTAAAAGATGGGCAGACGCTTCGGCGTCGGAATCGAGGCATCGGCGGAGTGAACGGAAGCCATTCGAGGAAACCTAGTCGGCCGCCCTCAAAAGCTAAACGGTTTTGCGGTCTGGGCCGCGATTTGCCAGAGTGAGGTCAATGTTCCGATGGGTTTCAGTTCTGTCCGCCGCGTTCCTGCTCTTCATGGTTCCCATTTTCAGCGCCACGAATTCTCCCGCCGAGGTGGATCCCAAGCGATTCGAGCCCGAAATCCGGAAGTTTGAGGTCGTGGATCAGCGCACCCCGCCCCCGCAGCGACCGGTGCTGTTCACGGGAAGTTCCAGCGTCCGACTGTGGAACACCCTCTCGAACGATTTTCCGAAACACCGCGTCCTTAACCGAGGATTCGGCGGGTCCCACATGAGCGACCTGAATTTCTATTTCGATCGGATCGTGAAGCCGTATCGGCCCTCGCTGATCGTGGTGTATGAAGGCGACAACGATCTTGCCGCGGGAAAGAGCGTCGATGCCGTGTACGCCGACTACCTGCAGTTCTTGAAACGCGTTCGCACCGATCTGCCCGGAACCCCCGTGCTGCTGCTGGCCGCGAAGCCCAGTCCCTCGCGCACGCCGCTCCTCGGAAGTCAGCGCGATCTCGACCATCGTTTGCAGCAGCTGGCGTCCACGACGCCGGACATCCATTTCATCGACACCTTTCGTCCGCTGGTGGATGCCGATGGAAATCCCCGACGCGAACTGTTCCGCGAGGATTTTCTCCACATGAACGCCAAGGGATACGCCCTTTGGCGGGAACTCATCTCGCCGGTTCTTGACCGAATCCTTCCAGAATCCACCGTCCCGATTCGATGAATCCGACCACGCCTCCACGATCCGGAACTCCGCCTCCACCGAGCTTCGCCGGCTGGGTCATGCGCTGGGCCATTCCCATTCTGTGCGTGGGATTCGTGGCCTGGATGGCTGTACCAAAAACGGGAGAAGCCGCGTTTCAGCGCGTCCCGGTCGGCGGTGGAAAAATGCCCCAGTGGACGATGCCGGACCTAGAAGGACGGCCGGTCTCTTCCAAACAATATGAAGGCAAGGTGCTGTTGCTCAATTTTTGGGCGACTTGGTGTCCGCCGTGCGTTCGGGAAATTCCGGACCTGAATCAGTTCTACCAAGACCACGCCGCCGAAGGATTCGTGATCGTTGGAGCCTCGGTGGAGAGCACCGAGGGCAAGACAGTGGCCGAGTTTGTTCGACGCCGAAAGATCGCCTATCCGGTGCTGCTCGCGGACGATTCAGTTCAAGGTCTCTTCGGAGCCCTTCCTTCGAATCCGATGATGCCCGGCGGACTGCCGTTGCCGACCACGTACGTCGTCGCGAGAGACGGACGCTACATCGCGCACTATCTGGGAGCCTTGAATCGGGCCGAACTCGACCGGGTGATTCTTCCCCTGCTCCGTGCGGCGGCGAGTACCAACGCGGTTCAGGGGCGGTGAGTTGGACGAGGTTGAAGGGTTAAAAATGTTGAAGCGTTGAAGAGACCGAAGGGGTTCTTTTCACTCGTTTGGAGTACCGCGTTTACGCGGCTCTGCTGTTGGGCGGAGCAGTTCAACGGGGGGAAAACGCATCGACTCGAGTGCCATTCCACCCACCTCCCCGAACCGACTGAAGGCGGGACTCCAAACGAAAGAAAACGCGCTCGCGAAAAACGCCGCTTTCCCCTTCAACGCTTCAACTTTTCAACCCTTCAACCGCCGCCTCAAGCGGCTGTCTCCGCCTTCTCCTCCGGCAGCAGCATCGCGATCAACGCTGCGGGCCAGAACAGAAGACCCGCGTAGAACAAGGCCGCCCGGACGTCGCCCACGGTGTTCATCATGCCGAAGAACACGACTCCAGCAGCCGAGATGATGCGGCCGAAATTGTAGCAGAACCCGGCCCCGGTGGTGCGCAACAGAACCGGGAACATCGGCGGCAAACACATCGTGAACAGGCCGAACACGCCCTGGCAGAGGCCGATGATCACCAGTCCGTATCGAAGCACCGACCAAGTGGGCTGGGTCCAATAGGTCGCAGCCATGGCCACGGCGTAGGCCGCGAGCATGCCGGCGATGGCGTGTCGGTAGCCAAAGAGTTTTGCGAGTCCGCCGGCGACGAAATTCCCCACCACCGATCCCACCATGACCAAAAAAAGTGCGGTGGTGGCGTAGCGGTTCTTTTCGGCCGCGGAGAGTCCCACCACTTCGGGAAGGTTTCGCACGTGCGACTGCTGCCAGAACATGAAGGTCCAATGCGCGGTGAGCGAAACCGCGCAAATGAGCAGCACGCGCCAGGTCACGCCTGCGACCTCGCCGCGGAATAGATCCATCACTCCGGGAGCGGGTCCGCTGGGGGATTTCCGCGCGGCATGCCATTCCTCCGGTTCGGGCACAGCGTGGCGGATCCAGAGCACCAGCAAGGCAGGCAGGATGCCGACGAGGAAGATCATGCGGGGAGGCTGACTCTCCAGGACCCATCCGAAGAAACACGCCATGACCACGCCCAGATTCACGGCGGTCTGTAGCGTTGCCGCGATCCAGGGTCGCCACGACTTCGGCCACGTTTCCGAAAGCAGCGAAGCGCCGACCGCCCATTCACCGCCGATTCCCAGAGCGGCGAGGAAGCGGAAGATCAGCAGGTGCCACCATTCCTCGGCGAAGTAGCTCAGACCGGTGCAGCCGGCGTAGGTGAGAATGGTAAGCGACAAGGCCCGGGAGCGCCCGAGCACATCGCCGAGTCGCCCGAAGAATGCACCACCGAGGGCCCATCCCACGAGGAACGCGGCCTGAATCAGCGCGCCCTTTTTGCCCACGATCGGATCGCTCGCCTTCACACTCAGCAGTGCGGCCACCATCGGTGTGGCCACCAGCGTGTAGAGGTGCATGTCGAGGCCGTCGAACAGCCATCCCAGCCATGCGGCCAGGCCCGACTTCCATTGGGTCGGCGACAAGTCGCGCAGGCGCGCGCTGGGTGCAGGAGCGGAACTCATGAGTGGAACGCCACCCAGTGAACCAGAAACTCTGTCCGCGGGACCACAGGTTTTGTCGCCAAATCCGATCAGGCGGCGCGCCGTGGGAATCGAATCCGGGACGGAACGGAATACACGTTGAACCGGCCGTCGCGGAGGAATCCCACCAGGGTCTGCCGATTCTTCCGGGCGAATTCGACTGCGAGGGACGACGGTGCCGAGACTGAGGCAACCAAGGGAAGCCCCGCCGCGAGCGCTTTCTGGAGGATTTCAAACGACGTTCGCCCGCTCACCAAAAGGACGTTTTCCGAGAGCGGAAGGCGGCCTTCCTTCAAGGCCCAGCCCACCACCTTGTCCACGGCGTTGTGCCGGCCAATGTCTTCGCGCAGCACCAGAAGGTTCCCTGCCCGGTCAAACAGCGCCGCCGCGTGAAGTCCGCCCGTAGCTTCGAAATGGGCCTGTCCCGCGCGCATCGCCCGCGGGAGCGCGAGGAGGGTGTCGGCATCGATCTTCAACGCGCTGCGAATCGGCGGGAACCGGCGACGCAGTGCACCAA
This sequence comes from Verrucomicrobiota bacterium, assembly GCA_947454705.1. Taxonomy (GTDB): domain Bacteria; phylum Verrucomicrobiota; class Verrucomicrobiia; order Limisphaerales; family UBA9464; genus CAIVQB01. Next base: position 57,074 of record CANGKZ010000008.1, on the reverse strand, counting down.
TGCTGGTCGTCCCGCAAAGCCCGCAGCTCGAACTGGTGATCCCCTGTCGAAGCTTTCCGGTCGGGTGCGCCGGAACAGAATCCGCGAGAACCACCTCCAGCACGTTCCCGTCGCGATTCCGCGGGGAATGCCGAACTCCAAGCACGTCGGAGGAGGATCGAATCCATCCCTCGGCGAGAAGGAACCCCATCGCCAGTTCCTCGTCATGGCCGGGCGTGCGCATGGTCACGGTCACCGCCTGGGTATCGACGCGCAATTCGAGCGGTTCTTCCACCGCCAGCGGATCGCTCACCCGCTTCTGCGAGTGCGGCGATTCCCATCGAATGACCTGGGCCATGTCGGTGTCCGTGTCGAAGGAGGAATTGAAACCCGGAGAGGAAAACCCGCTCAGCGTTTCAACTTCGGTACAGGCTCAATCGTGACCATGGCGTTGTATTCCGGCACGCCGGCCACGGGGTCGGTGATGCCATGACGGAGGAGCACATTCCCCTCGGGCCAGTGCACCTGGAGATTTCCCCGCGCAATCGGTGCCGGGAAGATGGTGCCCTCGTAGCGCCCGAGCTGATTCGCCGCAACGGCACGATCCCCCGCCTTGAGTCCGAGCGCGAGGGCGTCCTCGGGGGCGATGAAGATGGCATCGCGTCCCGCACCGGTGAGTGGATCCACCTCGGCGTAGATGAGCGTGTTGAACTGTTTGCCCCGCCGGGTGGAGAGCATGAATTGCGGACGCGGCGGTGCGGTTTCTTCCGGATTCACCGGATCGGCCGGAGCTGCGATTCCAGGGATGCCAATCACCTTGAAGTGCGCGCGTCCATCGGGCGTTGCAAACCGGCCGCCGTCGCACAGACGCGGTCCGCCGTACTGAATGGCATCGCCCGTGGTCTTGAGCGTTTCGCATCCGGCATAGAACGGAACCACCCGGGCGATCTCGTTTCGGATTTCCTCGCCAGTGGTGCAGCCGAGCAAATGCGCGCGTTCCGGATGCGCGGCGGCCGCGGCATCGCGCAGGATCCGCCATTCCGCGCGGGCTTCGCCCACCACGCGCGGGATCTCCGGGGTGAAGGCGATTCGACGCTCGGTCGTGGTTTCGATGCCGCCGCTGCTTTGTTCGTATCGGGTTTGGGCGGGCAGCAACAAAACGGTTTCGCCGGGTTCGAGGAACATCTGGTCGTTGAGAATGATGTCCTGATGAACGCGGAACGGAATCGCTTCGAGCGCGCGCGCCACGTGATCCGGCTCGGGCAGCGTGCGCAGGAAATTTCCACCCAGGCACCACAGGACATCGAGCCCGCCCTTCAGTCCGGCTTCGACCATGTCCACGGAGGTCATGCCCGCCGATTGCGGGACTTCGAATCCATACTCGCGGGAAAGCGCCGCGCAGTTTTCCGGGGTCAGCGGTTTTCCGCCGGGCAGCGCGGTCGAGTAGCATCCCATCTCCGCCCCGCCCTGCACGGAGCTGTGGCCGCGGATGGGCATGAGGCCGGTCTTCTCGCGTCCGACATAGCCCATGGCCAGTCCCAGATTGAGCACCGCGCTCACGGCATCGCCGCCATACGCGTGTTGCGTGATGCCCATGCTCCAGACGAACACGGCGTTCTTCGCCCCGCGCAGCATTTGCGCGAATTCCTGCATGGCGGCGCGCGGAAGTCCGCTCTGCGTCTCGAGCGCGGCGAACTCCAACGTGCCCACGTGCGTGCGGAGCTCCTCCCATCCGCTGGTGTGCTGCTCGATAAACTCCCGATTCACTCCACCTTCCTCGACCAGGACCTTGAGCACGCCGTAGATGAACGCGATGTCGCCGCCCTGACTCACCGGATACCACCAATCGGCGATGTCGGTTCCGAACAGCGCGCTGGAAGTGGAACTGGGAACCCAGTAACGGCGCATTCCGGGTTCCAAGTACGGGTTCACCAGGGCGACCTTGGTTCCGAGCTCCTTGGCCTCGTGGAGGTATTTGGTGGTGACCGGTTGATCGTTGGCCGGATTGGCGCCCCAGAAGACGATGAGATCGGTGCCGTACCAATCCCGATAACTGCAGGTGGAGGCCGCGTACCCGATGGCGTGCTTCATCGCGCCGGTGCTGGGCGCGTGACACAGCCGGGCGGCGTTGTCCACGTGGTTGGTGCCGAGGAATCGCGCGGTTTTCTGGGCCACGTAATAGACCTCGTTGGTCACGCCGCGGGCCGTCACGAAAAAGGCGAGCCGCGCCGGATCGGTGGCGCGAATTCGTTCCCCCAACAACGCGTTGGCTTCATCCCACGAGATGCGCGTGAAGCCCGGATCTCCGCGCCGCCGCAACATCGGATACGCGAGGCGTCCCAGCTCGCGCAGCCGTGTGTTGTCCATCCGCAACGCAGGAGAGGCCGACGGCGGGCTGCTGGTGCGTGACTTCGGATTCGGCGGAATGGCCACCTGCCGCGCGAGGGCCTCGACGTTCGAAAGAATCTTCGGATCGAACGCCGGCATGGTGTTCAAGCGCAGCAGATTCAGCCGCGTCATGCACAAGTGGATTCCAGGAATGGTCCAATCGTGAAGCCCGGCCACGCCGAGGGCGCATCCATCACACACCCCGCGGGACAGCACCTTCCAGGCGTACGGGAGGTTGTCGCGGTTCTTCCAGACCACGCGCAGCATGTCCCGAAAATGGGTCGGCTTGGTGTCGCCGAGGCCGAATGGAATGGCCCGGCGCAGACGGTCGCCCGCGCGTTGTGGAACCTGGTAAGCCATGCGCCGAGCATGCCGGGTTCCGGAGTCGGAGTCCAACTGGGAAGCCGCAACCGGCTTCGAGGTGTTTCGGCGCCTCCCTCGAACACACCAGGCAAAAATCCCGGCGTGCGCCGAAGTGTTCAGTCCCGCCTCAACGGACCGATTCGAACTCCCTGCGCCGAGCAGTCGATCAGGATTCCCATGCGTTTCGCGCGGGTCTCCTCGCGCTTCGCATTCATCACCCAATGCGTCGAGGTGCGTCGATACCACGGGGCTTCGTTGGAGAAATACTGGTGCGCCGCGGGATTCGCCTTCAGGAGTTTCTCGAACTCCGGCGTGAGCTTTGCAGCGGCGCGTTCAAACGAATAGACGCCGGTTTTATCCGGGGTGCGGGCCTCGAAGGCCTTCATTCCCGCCGGGTGCATGCGCTTGGATTGAATCAGGCGCTCCACGTGCCGGACGTTGACCAGACTCCAGATGCTGCCGCGCTTTCGCGGGGTGAAGCGGATGGAGAAACTTTCGTCATCGAGTCGATGCCTCACTCCATCGATCCAACCGAAGCACAGGGCTTCATCCAATGCCTCCGAGTAAGTCACCCCGTGCTCCGCCGCGTGGGTTTTGAAGATGCGAACGGAGAGTGCGGTTTCAGTGGTGTGATTCTTTTCCAACCACGCGCGAAACATGGCGGCGGTTGCGAATGCGACGGGATCCGGTTTGGCCATGCGAATCGTGGACTGGGTGGAACCGAAACACTCAAGTTAAACCAAAGATAGACACAGATTCACACAGATGGTTGGGGAAACGGAAACATCCTGAATATCCGTCTCCTCTTTGGCTCGGTGATTTCTGGCTCAAGCGGCCGCGCGTTTCTGGATCTGTGTCCATCCGTGTTCATCTGTGGTTGAACTTTTCTTCGGCGTCCGTGCTTCGGCTAAAGGCTTTAGAAAATCAGCCGCGTAAACAGAGGACCGTAAATCAGCGCGGGAAGGTAGTTCGCGAGCGGCACCTTGCGGATGCCGAGCACCACGAGGGCGATGGTGCAGACGATGATTCCTCCCACCACGTTGAGGCTGTCCTTGAGGTCCTGAGCCTGAATCCACGGGGCAATGGTTCCCGCGGCGAGCGTCAGTGCTCCCTGATAAAGCAGCACCGGAATCGCGGCGAGAATCGGGCTCCACCCAAACGTGGTGACAAATCCCATCGTGGCCAACCCGTCGAGCACCCCCTTGATCGCGAGAGTTTTCCATTGGCCATCCACACCGTCCTGCACGGATCCGAGAATGGCCATGGGGCCAACGCAGAACAACAGAGTGCAGGTGACGAACCCTTCGGACGCCTTGCGGGACGTCGTGTCCCCTTCCGCGGTTTCCGCGGATTTCAGGCGATTTCGAATCCATTCCCCCGAGCGGTTCATGCTCTTCTGCAATCCGAGCAACCACCCGGTGAAACTCCCCAGCGAGAGCGCGACCAGGGCGATGGCGAATTGTTTGAGCGTGTGGGTGAGCGGAGCTCGCAAGCCTTCCCAAACCATTCCCGCGCCGGCGTAAACAACGAGCGCGGCGAGTCCGCCGCGAATCCGGAACTGAACGCGCGGGGAAAGTCCCCGGGCCAGAGTCAGTCCGACCACGCCACCGACGACGATTCCCGCAACGTTGAGTGCTGTTCCAATCACCGCGGAAGATCCTCCCGGGTCACGGGCTTCGGATCAATGGGTCATCACGTAATAAATGACGTTGATCGCGAGCGGGTAGTTCTTCTTTTCGGAGTAGGCGCTGAAGAACCAGGGATCGGTGCTTTCTTCCTCCCAGCCGTCGCCGTTGTCGGTGTTGTGGCAGAGAAAAACCATGATGCGCCCCTTGTCGTCATGGATCGCGCGGAAATGAGGATCCCGCGTATTGCCGCCCACGTGGTCGTCTTCCCACGTGATTCCGCTGTTCCGGTTCCGGCTCGCCCAGCCGATGTTGGGGGTTTGGAGCGAGAGGGAATCCGGAATATCGCACACGCAGTGAAAAATGGGGTGGCTCCGCGGCAGATCCACCACTTCGCATCCGGGAAGCGCGCGGTTGATGTTGCGCATCACGCCGTCCCATTCGGCCTGGCCCCAAAAATCATCGACCATCAGAAAGCCACCGTTGCGCAAATAGGCTCCGAGACGTGCGGCTTCACCATCAGTCAGGACCATGTTCCCCGGGCCGCTCATAATGCACCACGGATAGTTGGACAGTCGCGGATCCGAGAGCTCGAGCACGATGGGATCCGGATTTACGCGAATCGCGGTCAATTGCTGGAGTCGGAACGAGAGATTGAGATCCGCACCCGGGAAATCCGTAAACCAAGCATAGCTGCTTCGTTCCCATCCGGTGGAGGCGTACTTGATTCGGGTGAACGTGAAGTGATCGTACGCAAACCGCGAGTCCATGGGCCAGGTGGGAACGGCTCCACGATCAATGGTATCGGTGCCCGCACGAAATCGGGTTCGACCGCCGCGGCCTCCGCCCCCTCCGCCGAAGCCGCGTCCGCCGCCCTGCGCAATCGCCTCGCTGACGGCAAACGCAGCGATCAAGACCAGGAAGAAGAATCGAAGATAAGCGCGCACGGCATCGACCGGCGGAACACCGGAATGACTAGGAAGGGCGGTCCGAGGGACGCCGTCAAAGACAAAGGCGACCTGAAGCGGTTACGCCTGAGTCGACTCAATCAGCGATTCAGAAGCCGGAGCGCCGACCTCGTTCTCCGTTGTCGATGGATTCGGGCTCGCGCATCCCGTCTTGCGCTTGCTCTTGCGCGAGTACCAGCTCCAGCCGGAGACCGCGATCACCGCTGCCGCAGCTCCCACAGTTCCTGGTTCAGGAACCGGCTGGGGAATCGTGAAGGTAAGACCACTGACCGCGTTCCATTCCTCGAAGCCGCCATCGGAACTCCAACTGCGGCCGCCGGAGGTTCCGAGCGCGCCCATCTGGAAGTACATGAAGACATTGTTCGCGCTGCTGGCGTACGGAGCGAATACGGATTGAGGGATCAGCATGACCACATCGACCGAGCTGCTCCCACCGCCAACGAGGGATCCGTCGAAAAGCAGTGATTTGTCTCCACTCGCATCGAGGTCGTACACCTTGGTCGCAGTGCTCGACAAATTGGCGAGCGAGTTCGGCGTGTCACCGCCAGTGCCGCTGAAATCAGTCGAACGAACGTAGAACTGAAGCTTGTCGAGCGATACGTAAGGGTTATCGCCGCCACTGCCCTCGTTGATGTCGAGGGCGAAGGAGTAGTAGGCCACTCCATTCACCGTTCCGCCGGGATTCGCGGGAACCCGGAAATTAGCGAAGTGAAAATTGATGCCGTTTTTAACGTCCGCCATCACCGGAGATCCACCGGAATTGTAGCCCTGCTCGGATCCGTTGTTTTGAAGGCGGACCATCGGCCCAAACGAACCACTGCCAGCCACCGCAGACGGGGTGCCTGCAAAGAAGTAGGTTTGATCCACCAAGAGGGATCCGGTTTGGGTCAGGTCGTAAAGCGTCTGCCCGACGGCAACTTCCGGCATTGCCGTGACCCCTAGGGCCATGAGGACTGCCACCCCGAGAAGCGATCGGGAAGAAACCAGCTTCGAACCGCCGTGAGCCGCTCGGAACCCAACGCAGGGGGTGGCACGGCCAAAGTATTCCCTAGGAACCACTTCAGTGTTTGCAGATCTGATAAATGCCGGTCGGGCGTAGCCCATTAGTGAGTCAATCGGCGACTTGCTGGTTTGAATTGAGCTATTTACGAATAAAACTGACGGCTCCCTAGTACCAGATTTTGGGATTCCTAGGCAAATATTCTCTGTCCAAATTTCTTAACGCCTTGTTTCGCACAAGGTTACATCCTTAAGGAGATTCCCGGCTCCGGCTCAGGCGGGCGAGAATAGGATTTTTCAGTTTTCTCGGATCGTGCCCAAGCGACGTCTTGGATTTGGATTGGTTTCCAACTAGGATTCTCCTGAATGAAAACACCCGACCGTGAACCCAAGGGGAATTACTCCTTGGTGTTTCCGGAGGGCATGGGTGAGGAGTCGCAGGCCAACCGGGAGGACAAGGGGTGGCTCTTTCACGTTTTCCTGGCGCACCTTCTGATTCTTCTCATCGGGTATCCGAGTTTCCTCACCTACCGATGGGTGCGGCCCAAGATCGACTACTGGCGCGCGGAAAAACTCGCGGCGACGGCCGAGGTCTGGATGAACCGGGGCGACTACAATGCGGCCGCCAACGAGCTGGAGCAGGCGTCGGGACTTTCCCGGGACTGCCTCGCCCTGCTGCGCGCCCAAGCGCTGTTTCACTCCCACTTCAAGAATCCGCAGGGGTTGATCTGTTGGAGGCGGTGGGATGACACCGGAAAGGCGAGCCGGGCCGACAAGCTGGCCTTCACCCGGCTCGCGCTCGACTGCCTGCGGACCGACATTGCCCGGCGGGTGTTGAAGCCGTTGCATGTGGCAGATCCGAAGGACGCCGAGATTCTCTCCCTGGTTGCCGAGACCTTTTTTCTTTCGGGGGACATGGATCAGGCAGTCAGCGCCATGCAGGACGCTCTAACCCGTGATCCGGGCAATCAGGCCTACGAATTTCGCCTCGGCCAGTTCGAGCTGAGGGGCAGGACCGAGGCGGTCCGAACGAGTGGCAAGCGCCGACTTTTCGCGCTGATCAGCCATATCAAGGAGGATCGGAGTCCGATCGCTCGTCAGCTGTTGCTCGAAGGGAAGCTCAGTCCGTCTGAGGATCGATTGCTCACTAGTCTTCTCGATAAGTCGAACCACAGCACCAATTCCGTGGGGGAGCAATTGATCCGCTTGGCGGTGGAGTTGAGAAAAAATCCCCAGCCGATCCGCCCGGTTTTGGAGGAATTCATGCCGAGTCCTCGAACTCATGAGGTGATTGTCGAGGCGGCTCAGCTGCTGGGAGAATTGGGAATGTATCCGGCGGTTTTGGAATTGGTGCCCAAGGTTGGAGCGGATCGCGACCGTTCGCTCGCCCTGCTCCGTCTTGGGGCTCTGGCTGGAACCGGTCAGTGGGAGGAAATGGAGCAGCTGCTTTCGACTCCGGATCTTCCCATTTCAATTCCCCTTCGTGCGCTCTTCAAGGCGGGGGTCGCCCAGTCGGCCGGATTGCAGAAGGAGGCACCGCGCCTGTGGCAACTGGCCATGGGGGCAGGTTCCGGGAATTCGCGATTCTTGGAGCTGTTGGCCGTGAGGGCGGAGGCCTGGGGCTCCCCTGAAACCGCCATTGCCGCTTGGGAGCAGCTGCTGCGCGATCCGCTCAAGACCTCGCAAGCCGCCCGCGAATTGCTGCGCCTGGGGGCGATTTGGAACGACCTTCCGGCAACCATCGTGGCTTTGAAACGGGTGATCCAGTTGTATCCGCAGGAGCCACGATTCCGCATCCAACTCGCACTTTCCCAGCTCATGGAGGAACAGGAAATCGACCAGGCCCGAGCCACGCTCAAGGAGTTGGAACCAAGTTCGCAAAGTGAACCGAGTTTTTGTATCGCATCTGCACTTGCGGCCCTGCGTTTTGGATCTCCGGAAGCGGCGGTCGATTGGGTCAGTCGCACAAACATCGTTTGGAGCAACGCCCCTCCGGTTTGGCGGGTGGTTCAGGTTGCCGCCCTCGGACGCGGCTTCCAACGGACCCGCGCCCGGGAGCTGGCGCGCGAACTGGATGTGACCCGGCTTAGCCCCTCCGAGGTTGAACTGATTCTTCCCTGGCTGCCGACCACCTCCATCGCCCGGTGAACCGTTTTTTTTGGGGACCGCCGAGCCCGTATGATGGAAGTGGCTTGCGATCCACAAGCGGCACCCGTTCCTTCGTTGCTAGGCTTCCCACTGCATTTCCCAAAAAAAAGAATGGCCCCCCTCCTGCTTGTGGGGGTTGTACCCGATGAGGATGGCGTCTCAACCGTCGCTTTCACCTAGGGAGTCCACCATTCACGACCACAGGCTGATGAATCAAAATAACTTCGCTTTTCCGGGCTTTCCCAATGGCTTCAGACGTTTTGTCGAACCTGGAGTGGGGCGGTTTGGATTGCGGTGGTCTGCTGCGTGGATCGGGCTGTTGATGTGGATGCTGATGGGAGCGAGTCCATCTGCCATGGCTCAGTCGTTCCCGGGCACCTTCTCCGCCAAGAATATCATCGGCGGAGCCAAACGCCTCATCCTCAACAAAGACGGCGCAGCTCTGAAGGTCGCGGTGGGCCGGGTCGAGATCGTGAGAAACGGGACTGTCCTTGCGTCCGGCTCGCTCACCTTGGATGGAACTTTTTTGTTCGGAGTCATCAATGTGGACGGCACCGCTCCCGGAGATTTTACCACGGTGACCGTCAGGGCTTGGGACACATCCACGGGTGCAACTTACGATACGGCGGGAGTCCGGGGAGCCCAGTCGGTTCAGGTGGGCCCTCTTGGAGGTGGGACGGTTCCCCCGATCGAAATGACCAATTTCGCGAGTTTCCAGCTGGCGGCCGTGAACACTGCAACCCAGGGCGTGTTCTCCGCGAAAAATCTCATCGATGGAAAGGCCGTGCCAATTCTCGCCCCGAATGGGACCCCCTTGCCCGCGGCATCCGGTGCCGTGGAGTTTCTGGTCGGAGGCACGGTGTTCCTGTCGGGGTGGTTGGTGGAAGACGGTGTGTTCGCGCTCGGGGTGGCCTCGGTTCCCGGCACCACGGTGGGAAACATAGCCACGATCACGGTTCGAGCTTGGGACAAGACCACCGGATCCACCTACGACACGGCTACGGTTCGCGGAAGTGAGACGCTCCAAGTTGGACCGCTGGGCGGAAACCTGATTCCTCCCGTTCCGCTCAGTAATTTTCAGCCTCTGCAGCTGCAGGGCTCGAGTTCGACCAGTCCGGGAACCTTCTCGGCCAAAAACCTCATCGGGACGGAAAAGCGCTCGATCCTGGATCCGAGCGGAAAACCTCTGGCGACCGCCGTGGGCGCAGTGGAACTCCTGGTGAACAATGCCGTCATCGCATCCGGTGGACTGGTCGAGGATGGCGTGTTCGTGCTTGGGGCTGTGACGGTCCCCGGGTTTGCGGAGGGATCCACCGCGCCGGTTACCGTCCGGGCTTGGGATAAATCGACCGGGAATTCCTACGACACCGCCTCGACCCGCGGAAGTGTCACGATTCAGGTCGGTCCTCTCGGCGGCAGCATCACGCCTCCGGTGGCGATGAACAATTTTGCATCGTTCCAACTGACGGGAATTCCTCCAGTGGTGGGCGGAACCTTCTCCGCCAAGAATCTGATCGGAACCGAGCGCCGGTACATCCTCAATGCCCAGGGCGCACCCCTTGCGGCGTCGATCGGTGCCATTGACATCGTGTACAAGGGCAGCGTGATCAAGAGCGGAGTGTTGATCCAGGACGGCGTGTTCATCCTCGGAACCGTGGCGGTGCCGGGGACTGCGCTGAACGATACGGTGACGCTGACCTTCCGGGCGTGGGATCTTTCGAGTGGGGCCACCTTTGACGCTGCCACGCGGAAAGGGGTCCAGGATGTGGTTGTCGGCCCTCTTGGTGGAGACATCACGCCTCCGGTTGCATTGAACCTCTTCAAGAGCTTCTCCATTTCCAGCGGCCTGGTCCCGCCTGCGATCACCAGTCAGCCTCCAGCCTCTGTGGTGAAGAATCAGGGCGCCAGCACCTCGCTCACCGTGGTAGCCACCGGGACCGGCCTCTCGTTCCAATGGCAAAAGGATTCCCTGCCCTTGAAGGATTCAGCGACCGTCACGGGCACTGCCAGCCCCACGTTGAATCTCACCCAGCTGACCGCCGCGAGCCGTGGGCTCTATCGGGTGGTGGTCTCCAATGCGGCCGGAAGTGTGACCAATGCTGGAACCGTCCTGGGCGTTCTTGTGCCCCAAACCATCAATCCGGGTACCCTTCCCACCCTGAGTTATGGGGACACTGCGGTTCTGAATCCCTCGGCGAGCAGCGGTCTTCCCGTGCTGCTGAAGCTCTCTTCGGGGCCCGCCACGCTGACCGGAAATACCCTGACCGCCACGGGTGTGGGCACCGTGGTTCTCACTGCGACCCAGGCTGGTTCGGCGGAATTCCAACCCGCCGATGCAACCTTCACGCTGACCGTGAAGAAGGCGTTGCAGAAACTCACCTGGCCCGCTGTCCCTGCGCTCACCTACGGCGGAGCGCCGGTACAACTCAAGGTGACCTCGTCCTCCGGTTTGCCGGTAACCCTTGCCACCACCCCTCTCGGCACCGCACTCACCGTGTCGGGAACGACCGTCACGATTACCTCGGCCGGCGTTGCCAACCTGAAAGCAACGCAGGCGGGTAGCGCGTTGTATGAAGCGATCTCCGAGACCCGCGAGTTCACGGTCGCAAAGGCGAAGCAGACTCTCACGTTTGCTGCGCTTGCCGACACGGCCTGGAAAACCAACGCCATCCCGCTGGTGGCCAGCTCGTCGGCCAAACTGCCGGTCAGCTTCAGCGTCACCGCCGGTGCCGCCCAGGTTCAGGGATCGAATCTGATCCTGCTTAACACCGGGGTTGGAACGGTGACCGTCAACGCCACCCAGTCGGGCGACTCCAACTACGAGTCCGCGACCGCGGTCAGCCGTTCGTTCGTGGTCACCAAGGCCACCCAGACGATTTCGTTCTTACCGATCGTCTCGCTGACCGAGGGCGATCCTTCGGTGAAGCTCACGGCCACGGCCAGCTCGGGACTTCCGGTCACGTTCTCGGTGAACAACGCCCTTGCCGTGATCTCCGGGGATCAACTCACTCCGAAATCTGCCGGAGCCGTGGTCGTCACCGCGTCCCAAGCCGGGAATGCGGTTTATCAGGCCGCCCAAGCGACCTTGAACATCAACATCCTCACCAAACCCACCGTTCCCCCGGTGGCATCGCTGGTTGCCAGCGCAGGAGGGTTCAAGATTGTTTTCCGCGGCGAAAAGGGTCGCGCCCATGCGGTTGAAGCCTCGGCCACCGTGGACGGGATCTGGCAGGAGGTCGGCAATGCCAGCGGCAATGGAACCGACACGGACGCGCAGGTCACCCTGCCCTCCTCTTCGGACCGGATTCGTTTCTTCCGGATCCGGGCCAAGTGACCCGATTCGCTCTCCCGGGCTGCCCGGTTTTCCCCGACTGAATTCTGAAAAGGACGGGGAAAACCACGGGTCGAGCCCTCAGAATCCGCATCCGCCGTTGAAATGAGGCTTGTTTTTTGGCGACCACGCCGAAAGATCCGGCCTCCAAAATTATGAGTCTGCCCAGCCCTGCCGTGGCCCCTGAAACCGCTGAACCCCAAGGTCCGGAGTTCGATTTTCTGACGTGGTTTGAGGTGAACAAGAAGATGCTGTCCCTTCTGCTGACGATCGTGATCGTCGCGGTGGTGGCGTCCATGTTCCTTCGTTATCGCAAGGACGCCGCTGAAGCGGAGGCGAACAAAGCGCTGATCGCCGTTTCCGGCGGCACCGCTCCTGCCACCAGTGCCGCATACCTTGAAGTGGCCCGGGCGCACTCCGGCACCCGCGCCGCGGAACGCGCCAACCTGCTTGCCGCATCCCAGCTGTTCACCGAGGGCAAGTTTGCCGAATCGCGTGCGCTGTTTGACCGCATCGTGTCCGACTTCCCCAACAGCCCGACGGTTCCGACCGCACTGCTCGGAGTTGCCGGATGCCTCAGTGCTGAAGGCAAGACCCAGGACGCCGTGGCCGCCTACCAGCGCGTGATCGCCAGCTTCCCCACGGATGCCAACGCCCTCCGTGCCCGCACAGCCAAGGCCCGCCTCCACGAAGCGGCTGGACAGTTCGAGCAGGCGCTCGGGCTCTACGACGAAATCATTCGCGACCCGTCCGGCGGCACCGCCACGCAGTCCGCTTTCCAGGCTCGCGCCCGCATTCTCCAGAAGCATCCGGAGCTGGACAAATCTTCGTCAACCAACTCGGTGAAGGCCGCGACTCCCGCCAAGTAAGCACCGGGCCCTGAAAGAGTTTTCGGGGCATCTTCGGTCGCTGGACCGTGCCCTGTCGTTCCTTTGGTTTTCAGAGTAGCGTTCGTTATTTTGCCATGACCATTGCCATCATCGGGACAGGCTACGTGGGCCTCGTGACCGGAGCGTGTTTCGCAGAAGTCGGCCACACCGTGGTTTGTGTCGACTCCGACGCCAACAAGGTTGCCCTCCTGCAAGCTGGCGGAATTCCCATCTACGAGCCGGGCCTCGAAGAATTGGTAAAGAAGAACGTTCAAGCGGGTCGGCTGTCGTTCACCCAATCCACCGCCGAAGGCATCGCCCGCTCGCAGGTGATCTTTATCGCCGTCCCCACTCCGCCGCAGCCCGACGGCAGTGTGGATATGAGCTTCATCGAAGGCGTCGCCCGCGAGATCGCTGCGTCGCTCGAGAGCTATCGGATCATCGTCGACAAGAGCACGGTCCCGGTCAAAACCGGCGAAAAGGTTGCCGAAACCATCAAACGATACTGCCGCAGCGGCATTGCCTTCGATGTGGTCAGCAATCCGGAATTCCTCCGCGAAGGCTTCGCCGTCGATGACCTCATGAAGCCCGACCGCGTGGTCGTGGGCGTCAGCAGTCAACGTCCGGTCGCGGCCATGAAGGAGATCTACGCCCCGTTCGGAGCGCCGATCATCGTCACCGACACCAACTCCGCCGAACTCATCAAGCACGCGGCCAACTCGTTCCTCGCGCTCAAGATTTCCTACGCCAACGCGCTTGCCGTCATCTGCGAAGCCGCCGGCGCCAACGTCCAGGAAGTCACCCGCGGCATGGGACTCGACTCCCGCATTGGCCCCCGATTCCTCCAGGCCGGGCTCGGATTCGGTGGATCGTGCTTCCCCAAGGATCTTTCGGCCTTCATCAGCATTTCCGCACAGCTCGGATACGATTTCCGACTCCTGCGCGAAGTGCAGCAGATCAATGCGGATCAAATGGTCCGCTTCGTGAAGAAGATCCAGGACACGCTCTGGGTGCTGAAGGACAAGAAAATCGCGGTGCTCGGACTCGCCTTCAAGCAGAACACCGATGACGTCCGATCCTCCCCCGCGATCGATCTTTGCAAACGCCTGATCAAGGAGGGCGCACGGTTGCGTGTGTATGATCCCCAAGGCATGGACAAGGCGCGGGGCCTGCTTCCCGAGGATGCTTCGACCACCTACGTGGACGACATGAACGCCGTCGCCGATGGGTGTGACGCCCTCGTAATTGCGACCGAATGGCCGCAGTTCACCGAGCTCGACCTCGAACGGGCCCGCAAAACGATGACGACCCCGATTTTCTTCGATGGACGGAATCTCTTCGACCCGATCGAAATGAAACGCCTCGGCTTCATCTATCAGAGCGTGGGCCGATAACTCCACCGCCGATCCAAGCGGGCCCGGGTTCGATCCGAATCCCGCGGCCCGCTTTTTCGTTTTTGAGCTTCAAGGGAATCCCAGCATGAGCGCACATCGGCCCCCCTCCTCAACTCCTGCCGCACCCCGCCCCGCGATCCCGGTCGCCGCAGCGCTGGTTTTTCACGAACACCGACTGCTCATCACCCGCCGGCCTGAAGGAACGCACCTTGCCGGTCTCTGGGAGTTTCCCGGTGGCAAGCTGGAGGCCGGTGAATCTTGGGAAGCGGGATTGCAGCGCGAATTGCGCGAGGAGCTGGCCATTGAGGTGGAAGTCGGTCCGCTGTTTTGCGAGGTAACCCATGCCTACCCCGAGAAAACCGTTCATCTGCGCTTTTTTGTCTGCCGTCTCGTGAGCGGAATTCCGCAAGCGATCGGATGTTCCGAGCTGACGTGGGTCGATCGCGACTCCCTTGGAGCCCATGAGTTTCCGGCCGCGGACCGCGAAATTCTGGAGCAACTGAGCCTCTCGAAACTTTTTGATAAGATTTCTCCGAAAAGCCTTTGACTCTTTCCTGTAAGTTTCTAACGTCGCGCCCGCTTTCGGCTGTGGGGTCGTAGCTCAGTTGGTAGAGCATCACAATGGCATTGTGAGGGTCGCAGGTTCGAATCCTGTCGGCTCCACCATCCGAAGCGCTTCGTTGGTTTAAGGAGAGGTTGGTTCTAGAACGGTTTGAGCGAGCTTGATTTGATCGGCCGCTGAACCTTGGAACCCAAGCGGAACTTGGTCCGCAGTCCCCCTCTCAAAGGTATTTCCTCGCTAGATTCACCTGCTGGCTGAATCCCGAGGGGTCTTCACCTTCTGACGCCCAGTTTCCAATTTGAAAACGACGGCGCTGTTGCTGGTCGTTTTTGGAGTTTCGGCGTTGCACAACGCCGCCCGACCGACCCACGAAACGGAGGCGTTGCCACGCCGCGGGGCCGATTTCCCCTTCAACCCTTCAACTGCGGGCTCCAGGTTCAACCCATCAACCTCCACAGTTGCCGCGAACCCACAGGTCCGAGTGAAGAAGGCCGGAGCTGAAAGTGACCCGGCGTTCGAGTTCAAACCCGGCGGCTTGGAGAAACGCGTCCGGCGGCGTCCATCGACGGGCTCGAAGCCCCGTCGCAATGCGAAAAAACCGATACATCAACCCATGGATCGCACGGGCGCGGAGGCGTCGCCACCCGTGGTCCGGAATGCAGAAATCGCTGACCAGCCAGCGCGTCCCTGCGTCGGCACCCAATGCGATGCCTGAGATCAACCGGCCGAGCTCATCCGGAGGAAAACAATCCAGGAAGAAGTGGGTCGCAATCAGGTCGAATTGTTGAGGTTGCGGAACCCAGTCCAACGCGTCGACGGCAAGAAACCTGACCCGGCTCACATCGCCTCCCGAACGCTCGATGCGCCGTTGTGCCTGACGAATCATCGCCGGGCTCTGTTCCACGCAATCGATCTCGATGTCGGGCAGCTGTCGGAGCAATTCGACGAGGAAGCGGCCCGGACCTTCTCCGAGCACCAGGGCGCGCCGGCACGGGAGAGCGCAGACCTGGTTCAGATGCGCCGTCCGGCAGCGCTGAAGCAACCCACCCGCGAGGACCGCCTCCATCGGACGATACACCGGAGCCAGCGTGTCGAAGCTCACGGTTCGACCTTCGATCCGGAGTACGTCCCTGCCCTGCGATGCCACCAGAGGCCCGCCAGCAGGCCGCCGACGGCGTAGGCAAGCACATCCCAGGGATCGGCAGTTCCGTGGTGCAACCAGCGCGGACCGATCCATTCGCAAATGATCGACCAGACTCCAAAGTGGAGGCCGATCTCAGACCACGAGGGAACCTCATCCGCGGCTCGAAGGCGGGTTTGCCGTTGCACCCAGAGGATGAGCGGAAGTGCGGCGGGAATGAGGAGCAGATCGTTGAACTGCCCACGCAGGAAGGGCGAGGCCACGACCGGCTTGATCAGCCAGCGGTTCAGTCCGTAGGCGGTCGCGGCGGCGAGAAACAATTCGTCGCGGAAATATCGGAACCGCCTCACAGCAGTGCCCAAAGCACAAATCCGGAGCCGATCGCGAGGAAGAGTTTCAGAACAAAGACCATTTGCAGAGATAGGGTAGGCTCGATGAGACCACATTCCAAGGAGTGCCTTGCCCCGGCAGACTCTGGTTTTTGCGTCGGGGAATCATCCGCGCCTTTTCCCTACACGACGCCCCAGAAATGAAAAACGCCCGGTGGTGAACCGGGCGTTTGAAAACCGCTGTTCCCGTCCCTGCGGGCCGGGTGCCTCAAATTAGAGGCAGATGCCGTAGGCCTTCTCCGGGTCAACCCCGAGGTCCCGGATCGCTTGGGCGACCGTTTCCGGCGCAACAGCACCGGTCTGGCTCAGCTTGTAGAGCGTGGCCACCGCGGTGCATTCGCCATCGACTTCGAAGAATCGGCGCAAGGCCGGGCGAACTTCGCTGCGGCCGAAACCATCGCAGCCGAGCGTCATCAGCCCGCCCGGGATCCAAGGGGCAATCTGATCGGCCACCAGCTTGAGGTTGTCGCTCACCGCCACCCAGACGCCCTTTTCGGGTTCCACGATGGTTTCGAGGTAGCTCTTCCGCGGCTTTTCGGTCGGGTGAAGCATGTTCCAGCGCTTGGCCGCCTGGGCTTCGCTGCGAAGGCGCTTGAAGCTGGTCGTGCTCCACACATCGGCGCTCACGCCGTACTTCTCCAGGATCTCCTGAGCCTTGAGGGCGGAGAGCAGGATGGATCCGGAGCCGATCAACTGAGCCTTGTGCTTCAGGCCTTCCTTGCCCGGCTTGAACTTGTACATGCCGTTGAGGATGCCTTCCACCACGCCCGGGGTTTCCGGCATCGGGGCGTGCGTGTAGTCCTCGTTGTGGACGGAGACGTAGTAGAACACGTCCTCACCCTCGGCGTACATGCGCTTGAGACCGTCGCAGACGATCACCGCGAGCTCATAGCCAAAGGCCGGCTCGTAGCTCATCAAATTCGGTACAGATGCCGCGATCAGGTGGCTGTGCGCGTCCTGATGCTGCAGGCCCTCGCCGTTGAGCGTGGTGCGGCCCGAGGTGGCGCCGACCATGAAGCCCCGGCAGCGACTGTCGCCCGCGAGCCAGATCTGGTCGCCCACGCGCTGGAACCCGAACATCGAGTAGTAGATGTAGAACGGGATCGTGGGCACGCCGTAGGTGACGTGCGCGGTACCGGCGGCGATGAAGTCGGCCATGGAGCCGGCTTCATTGATGCCTTCCTCGAGCAGCTGGCCGTCCTTCTTCTCAATGTACGGCGTGTTGGCGTTGTCCTCGGTTTTCGGAGCCGGGTTGTAGAGCTGTCCCTTGGAGCTGTAGATGCCGACCTGGCCGAAGAGACCTTCCATGCCGAAGGTACGGGCTTCGTCGGGAACGATTGGCACGATGAACTTGCCGATGTTCTTGTCGCGAAGCAGTGCGCTGAGCAGGACGTTGTAGGCCTTGGTGGTGGAGGCGTTTTGCAGCACCGCGGCATTCAGCAGCGAAGTGAACTGCGTGTAGGACGGCGTCTCCAGCTTCTGCGTGCGCACGCGGCGGCGCGGGTTGTAGCCGTTCAGCGCCGCGCGACGGGCGTGCAGGTACTTCATCTCATCGCTGTCCTGCGGCGGACGGTAGAACGGCAGGTCGGCAATGACGTCGTCGTCGAGCGGAATGGAGAACCGTTCGCGGAAGTGGCGGATGTCGCGTTCGGCGAGCTTCTTGAGGCCGTGCGTCGGGTTCTTGCCTTCGCCTGCTTCGCCGGTGCCGTAGCCCTTGACGGTTTTGGCGAGGATCACGGTCGGACGTCCGTTGCGCTCGCTGGCCTTCTTGTAGGCCGCGTACACCTTGCGGGGATCGTGTCCGCCGCGGGTGAGACGCTTGAGCTGGTCGTCGCTCAGGTGGTTCACCAGTTCGAGCAGCTCGGGGTACTTGCCGAAGAAATTCTTCCGGATGTAGGAACCGCTTTCGACGATGTACTTCTGGTACTCGCCGTCCACGACTTCTTCCATGCGACGCGCCAGCAGGCCGGTCTTGTCCTTGGCCAGGAGTGCATCCCAATCGGAGCCCCACACGACCTTGATGACATTCCATCCTGCGCCGCGGAACTGGCCTTCGAGGTCCTGGATGACCTTGCCGTTACCGCGGACCGGGCCGTCGAGGCGCTGCAGGTTGCAGTTGATGACCCAGATGAGGTTGTCGAGCCCCTCGCGTCCCGCCATGCCGATGGCACCGTGGGTTTCCGGCTCGTCGGATTCACCGTCGCCGATGAACGCCCAGACAAACGGATCGCCCTTGGCCAGACCGCGGGCCTGCAAATAGCGGCTGAAGCGGGCTTGGTAAATGGAATGAATGGGACCGAGGCCCATCGACACCGTCGGGAACAGCCAGAATTCCGGCATCAGGTACGGATGCGGATAGCTGCTCAGGCCGGGGTGCGCCTGAAGTTCCTGGCGGAAATTGTTGAGGTGCTCGTCGTTCAGCCGGCCTTCGAGATAGGCACGGGCGTAGTTTCCCGGGGAGGCGTGTCCCTGGAAGTAAATCATGTCGGCCGTGCTGCCGTCCTCGTCGCCGCGGAAGAAGTGGTTGAAGCCCACTTCGTACAAAGTCGCCAGCGACGCAAAGGTCGCAATGTGACCGCCAACGTTGGTGGTCTTGTTCGCCTTGGCCACCATGGCCATGGCGTTCCAACGAACGTGGGCGCGAATCAGGCGCTCCATTTCGAGATCGCCCGGATACTCGGGCTGATCGTCCACCGAGATGGTGTTGAGATACGGTGTGCTGGTGACGGTGGGAATCGGATGACCGGTCCGGCGGAGTTCTTCGACGAACTCGCTGATGATCAGCTTCTGTTGTTCCGGAGATTTTCCGGCCAGGGCGAGCGAGGCGAGATCGGCCAGTGCTTCGCTGTGGCGGATGAGGTCGGCCCCGGAGCGGGGTGACGACGTTTTGGCGGTGGCTGGAGCAGTCAACACAGGCGTCGAAAGTACGCGAAACCGTCGTCATGCCAAGTCTGCTGAGTGTGCAAAAATATGCAGTCGAGCGACGTCCTGCTTGCACTCCTCGGAGGAATCCCCTTGCACCCGATGCAAAACTTCCACAGGCAAGGCCGGTGATTTGCGTGAACCTGGATTCCAGCCTGACGCCCGCGGCGTTTCTCGCCAGCGAGGAGGCGTTGCTCGATGCAACAGAATCCGGCGGCCCCGAAGTCCTCTGTTTTTGGGAATCGGCACGGCCGTTTGTGGCGGTTGGGTTCGGTCAATCGGTCGAACGCGAGGTGGACCTTCCGGCCTGCCGTGCTGCGAATGTCCCAATTTTGAGACGTCATTCGGGCGGCGGCGCAGTGGTGCAGGGGCCCGGTTGCCTGAATTATGCGCTCATTCTCCGGCAGGACACCCACCCTGCCCTGGGCACGGTGGGAGAATCGAATCGCTGGATCATGGAACGGAATCGCCGCGCACTCCAATCAGTGCTCGGCACCGCAGCGGTGGCATCGGTCCGTGGACACACCGATCTGGCACTGCGGAGTGCCGATGGCGTGGAGCGCAAGGTGTCCGGCAACGCCCAGCGGAGGCGTAAATCCGCGTTGTTGTTTCACGGTACCCTCCTCTACTCGCTCGAATCCCTCGGTGGTGAATCCAGCCTGAACCTGCTCCGTTTTCCCTCGCTGCAGCCGGAGTATCGGGGCAGTCGTTCGCATGCCGATTTCGTGTCGACGATTCCCTCCACGGCCTCTGCCTTGACCGACGCTTGGAAGCGGGAATGGGAGGCTTTGGCCCCGGGTCTGCCCCCGGATTCGGCCTCGGTGGAGGCTCTGGTGGCATCTCGTTACGCGTTGGAGTCGTGGAACTTCCGTCGCTGAAACCCTGGGTCCAACCGGCCCGCAGGTTGACACTTCTCGACCGCGCCCCCTACCTTCCGCTTCAGATTTTGTGAATCCGGCTTACAAGCCGCAACGGAAAGGAATCGCCATGGCCGAAGGATATTGTGTGAAATGCAAGGCGAAGAAGCCGATCGTGGATGGTGTGGAAGAGACCATGAAAAATGGTCGCAAGGCAGTGAAGGGTAAATGCCCGACCTGCGGCGCAGTGATGTTCAAGATTCTGGGTGGAAAAGCTGCCGCAGCCTCCGCCACGACGGATCCCGCGCCGGTGGCTCCTGCCGCTTGAATCGGCCGGTGGCTTCCTCGCAAGTCACCACCCAGGAGGTGCGCCAGCGATCGATTCGCCGACGGAAAAGACTTCGAAACGACAAACCACCCGCATCACCGCGGGTGGTTTTTTGTTTACTGTCCGTCCTCCACGCGAGTAGTTCCTAGTTGTCGATGGCGAATCCCAAACACGCCGTCAACACACAGTCGAACTGCGTCGATTCATGACTACTCATCCCTTGTCCTCTGCGGAACTCACTTCTTTGACCGCGGGTCTGCACCGCCTCGCACGCAACATCTGGTGGAGCTGGGACCAGGATGCGCAGGAGGTGTTCCAGGAGCTTTCCCCGCGCGGATGGCAGAATCTCTACCACAACGCCGTGGCGATTCTGCGTGAGGTTTCCGATTACGAACTCCGCATCCGACTGCAGGAGCCCGGCCTCGCGGATCGCGTTCGCAAGGTGCTGGAGAACTTCGATGCCTACCTGAACGACACGGAAACCTGGGGAGCCAAAAACGCCCCGGCGCTCAAGGCCAATCCGGTCGCCTATTTCTCCGCGGAGTTTGCCTTCCACGAAACCCTTCCCATCGCAGCAGGCGGTCTCGGCGCCCTGGCCGGCGACCACGCCAAGTCCGCGAGTGACCTCGGCATTGGATTCGTCGGCATCAGCCTCTTTTACCGCGAAGGCTATTTCCAACAATCGATCAACCACGACAACTGGCAGCAGGAATCCTACACGCTGCTCAATCCGCGAAACCTGCCGCTGGAACCGGTTCTCGATCCCAAGGGCGAACCGCTGGTGTGCAGCGTCCGTCTGGCCGGCAGCACCATTCGATTCCACGCCTGGCGGGTGAATGTCGGACGTGTCCCGGTTTACCTCCTCGATGCCAACCGCCCGGAAAACGAACCGCATCATCGCGACCTGACCAACCGCGTGTACGGCGGCGATTCGACCACGCGCATCCTCCAGGAAATTCTTCTCGGAGTCGGCGGCGTCCGCCTGCTGCGCGCGCTGGGGATTCAACCCTCCACGTTCCACATGAACGAGGGCCACGCCGCGTTCCTCACTCTGGAACTCGTTCGCGAAAAATTGGCCGCCGGAAGTTCCTTCGAAGAGGCCCAGAAGCTCACGCGTGCCGAATGCCTCTTCACCACCCACACGCCGGTGGAAGCCGGACATGATCGCTTCAGCAGCGATCTCATGGGCTACGCGGGACAGAAGTTCATCTCCACGCTCAAGATCACCCACGAGGAGCTGATGAACCTCGGCCGCGTTCGTCCGAACGATGCCGAGGAGCCCTTCTGCATGACGGTCCTCGCGCTCAAGCTTTCCCGCGCCGCGAATGGCGTGAGCGAGCTGCACGGCGCTGTCAGCCGTGAGATGTGGTGCGAGCTCTACGGCACCAAGGATCCGAACCAGGTGCCCATCGGACACATCACCAACGGCATCCATCTCGTGGGTTGGATGAAGGGCCCGGCGCGTCGCGTGTGGCGCCGCAAGTTTGCCGCGCTCGGACGTCCGGAATCGGCCTTCGTCACCGAGGCCAACACGCAGGAATTCTGGAACAAGGTCACCGATCCCTCGATCCTTTCCGACGAGGAACTCTGGGCCATGCGCTACAAGCTGCGCCGCGAGTTGATCGAGTTCACCCGCCGCCGGCTGCTGCTCCAGGGGCGCACCTTCTCGCAGGGCGATTTCATCACCTTCGACGGATTCCTGAATCCGGACGCGCTCACCATCGGATTCGCCCGTCGCTTCGCTACCTACAAGCGCGCGCCGCTGATTTTCGATCAGTTCGAGAACATCGTGAAACTCGCCGAGGACTCCGCGCGCCCGGTTCAGTTTATCTTCTCCGGCAAGGCCCATCCGCGCGACGACGCCGGCAAGGCCTTCATCCAGAAAATCATTCACCTCAGCAAGTTCAGCGAACTCAAGGGACACCTGGTGTTCATCGAGAACTACGACATCCACGTGTGCCGCCAGATGGTGGCCGGATGCGACATCTGGCTGAACAACCCGCGTCGCCCGCTCGAAGCCTCGGGCACCAGCGGCATGAAGACCACCCCGCACGGCGGCATGAACCTGAGCATTATGGACGGCTGGTGGCGCGAGGGCTACGACGCCAACAACGGGTTCGCCATCGGACCCGATGCGCACTCCGCCGATGTCCATGAACAGGACCGCGAAGACAGCGCGAATCTGTATCGCACGCTCACCGAGCAGGTCGTGCCGATGTTCTTCAACCGCGACGCTGCCGGCATTCCGCGTCAGTGGCTGCAGCGCATCCGCCACACCATGGCCACCCTTGCGCCGCAGTACAGCACCTGGCGCATGGTGCAGGAGTACACCAACAAGTACTACCTGACCAAGTAGGCTGGGCTGGGCTTTACGGTCCTGCGTCCGGAGGCTTCCAAGGGTGGCCTCCGGGCGGTCGTTTGACCCCGGCTTAATTTGGACGAGGGTTTCTCCGATAAAGAGAAGGAATGACCATGACTACACTTCAGGAACCCGAGACGGGCGTCGCAATCGCCACCTCGGATCTGACATTTTCCCAGGACGTCCTGGAATCCAGCCAACCCGTGTTGGTGGATTTCTGGGCCCCCTGGTGCGGGCCGTGCCGCATGATTGCACCGGCACTCGAGGAAGTCGGACGCGAATTCGCGGGCCGCGCCCGGGTGGCCAAATTGAACGTTGATGAAAACCCGGCCACCGCCGGCCGCTTCGGAATCGCCAGCCTCCCCACCCTGCTCTTCTTCAAGGAAGGCCGCGTGGTTGGGCAACTGATCGGCGCCACTTCGAAGAAGGCCATCGTGGCCAAGTTGAACTCGTTTCTCGACTGAGATTCGGTCGAAACCCATCGGCGAGATCCTGCTGCGCGGCAGCAGCCCGTTTCTGTTTCTGCTTGCCGCCGGGGACGATCGCCCGTTATTCGGAACCCCATGGGACGCACAAGTGATGCTCGAGAAAAGCTGCTCAACGCGGCGCTCGACCTCATTTGGACCAGCAGCTACGGCGGCGTCAGCGTCGATGACATCTGCGCCCGTGCCGACGTCAACAAGGGCAGCTTCTACCATTTCTTTCCCAGCAAATCCGATCTCGCCGTGGCGGCCTACGAGGCCCACTGGCAGTCGACCCAGCCGGGCTTGAACCAGATTTTTTCCCCCGACACCGACCCGCTCGATCGCCTGCATCAATGCTGTGCGCGCCTGTATGACGCGCAGAAGATGAAGTTCGCCGAGTACGGCTTCGTGGTCGGATGCCCCTACGCCAACGCCGGATCTGAACTGGCCACCCAGGATCCCAAGATCCGCGCCAAGGCCCAGGAAATGCGGGACCGCTGGATGGACTACCTCGAGCGTACCATTCGTGATGCAGTCGCCCTCGGCCTCGCCGAAGTGGTGGATCCGCGGTCCGCGGCGCAGCAGGTGTACTCCTGCTTCCTCGGCACATTGCTCCAGTCCAAGATCCTCAACGATCCCGACATCCTCCTGCAGCTCGAGCCGGCCATCTTCCGTCTCCTCCGTGCGAACGTGCCGACCGCCGTCGCCGCCTAGCCGGGACGGGAAGCAGCAGCAGTTGAACGGTTGAGCCTGAATCCGGCAGTTGAAGGGTTAAAAAAGTTGAAGGGTTGAAGGGGAGAGCGGATGCAAAGCGCATCGGCGAGAAGGCGCACACGAGTAGGATCGAACGCGCCTCGTGCATCCCAAAGCGCCAGAGGACTCGCGCACTCCACGACGCTATCGCGACTCCATTCCGCGTGCGTCGAAATCCGCCAGGTCTTGGACTGCGGTAGTCCTCTACCGCTTTTGACGGAGCCTCGTGGCAGCGTCGGATTCCCCTTCAACCCTTCCATTTTTCAACCCTTCAACTGCCGCTCCGGCCTTCCCCAAAAAATTGTCACCGAGGTCAACTTGACCGATCGGTAAACTAAGCGAAAGTGGCGCTCATGAGAGAGGTGGTTTCCCACAACAAGAACCGTTCATTGCGTCCTTTTTTGGCGCTTGGGTTGGCGCAGCATGGATCAAACCTGGGGCAGTCCCAGGCGTCCTTTTCCGAACTTTCCCGGCGCACCGTGGTCGGCCTGGCCTTTGAATACGACGGGCTGCTTCCGCACCGCGAGATCCGTGCCGCCGTCCGCCAGGCGGAGGCCATGGCCCTCGAAACCGAGGAACCACTTTTGGTGCTTCCCCTTCTCGCCGAGGAGCGGATTCTTTCCTCCGTCGGCTGGCACCGTCGCCAGAAGCAGATCTTGGATCGCTCCATTCTCAGCCTCGCCGAATGACCGCCTTCCGGGGCGGTTTCGGTTTTCCCGGTTTCCACGGTTTTCTTTTCAGGTGACCCGCGGTTCGTTGCATCCCGTCCGACACAGACTCGATTTCAAGCCCATGCGTCCGCTCCAATTTCTCGTCCCGACTGTTCTGGCCGTTCTGATTTCCGGGTGCCGACCGCACCCCACCGGCGGCGGAATGCCTCCGATTCAGGAGGTCACCGTGGCCCTGCCGGATCAGCAGGCGCGAACCGAAACCACGGAGTTCACCGCACGGCTCGACGCCTCCGAGACGGTGGAGATTCGTCCGCGCGTGTCCGGGTTTCTGACCGAAGTGCGATTCAAGCCCGGCCAGCTCGTGGCCAAGGACGAGGTCCTCTTTGTCATCAATCCGCGTCCCAAGGAAACCGCACTCAAGCACGCCGAGGCGGACTTGGAACGCGCCCGCGTGGGCCTTGAAATCGCCCAGCGCGAGGCCGCCCGCGGAGCCAAACTCATCGCGAGTAACACGCTGTCGCCAGAGGAGGCCGACACCCGCCAGTGGAAGGCCCGCGATGCCGCGGCCGCGCTTGCAGCCGCTGAAGCGGCGGTCAACACCGCCAAGATCGAGCTGGGATACTGCCAGGTGAAGTCGCCCATCGCCGGACGCATCGGACGCGCCATCGTCACGGTGGGCAACAACGTGTCGGGCGTGGACGGATTCACCACCCTTCTCGCGGTGGTCGTGAAGAGCGATCCGATCCATGCCTACGTGGATGTCGATGAAGCCTCCTACCTCCGCATCCAGGCGCTGGAACGGGATGGAAAACTCACCCACGACAAGGACGGTCGAATTGCCGTCGAGATGGGCCTCGCGGATTCCAAGGAGCATCCGTTCCAGGGAGTGATTGAACACTTCGACAACCGGGTCGATCCGGCCACCGGAAGCATTCTGCTCCGCGCGGAAATTCCCAACGCCGATGGCCGCCTGGTGCCGGGGCTCTTCGCCCGCGTGCGCGTGCCCACGAGCGCACGGGAGAACGTACTGCTGATTCCCGAAGTAGCCCTGCTCACCGAGCAAAGCTTGAAGTTTGTTTACACGGTGAATGCCTCAAATTTGGTCGAGAAGCGGATCGTGAGTCTCGGGGGATTCGACGGCACACGCCGGGTGATTCGCACCGGGCTGACTCCTTCCGACCGCGTGGTGGTGAATGGCCTCCAGCGGATCATGTTCCCCGGCATGCCCGTGAAGCCGGTCACCGCGTCCGCCACCAACCACGTCGCCGCCGTCGCGCCGACGCATTGAAAGTCCGCCCGGCTTCGCGGCCGGCCCCCGACGCATGAACTTTTCCCATTTCTTCATCCGACGTCCGATCTTCGCCGCCGTTCTCTCGGTGCTGATCTTCGTCGTCGGTCTGATCAGCCTCTTCCGGCTTCCGATCAGCGAATACCCCGAGGTCACCCCTCCCCAGATCGTGGTTCGCGCCGTTTATCCCGGCGCAAATCCCAAGACCATTTCTGAAACCGTCGCCGTTCCGCTCGAACAGCAGCTCAACGGCGTGGAGAACTCGCTCTACATCTTCTCCCAGGCCACCAGCGACGGCGTGATGACCCTCACGGTCACCTTCAAACTCGGGACCGACATCGACCAGGCCCAGGTGCTGGTGCAAAACCGCGTGTCGCAGGCGCTGCCGAAGCTGCCCGAGGATGTTCGACGTCTCGGCGTGCTCACCATCAAGTCCACGCCCGACCTCACCATGGTCGTGCATCTGACTTCCGATGGCACCTATGATGACATCTTCGTCCGCAACTACGCCGCACTGCAGGTGAAGGACGTGCTCGCACGCATCCCGGGCGTGGGACAGGTGCAGATCTTCGGTTCCGGCGACTACGCCATGCGCGTTTGGTTGGATCCGGACAAGGTCGCCTCGCGCGGTCTCACGGCGAGCGATGTGGTAAACGCCATCCGCGAGCAAAACGTGCAGGTCGCCGCCGGCGCGGTGGGCCAGCAGCCGGTCACCAGTCCGGTCGGCTTTGAGCTTCAGATCAACACCCAGGGCCGCCTCATCACCGAGGAAGAATTTGGCGCCATCATCCTCAAATCCGGGACCCATGGAGAAACCGTCCGGCTGCGCGATGTGGCGCGTATCGAATTGGGTGCAGGGGAGTTCGCGCTGCGTTCCCTGGTGAACAACAGGTCCGCCGTCGCCCTTCCCATCTTCCAACAGCCCGGGAGCAACGCCCTCGAGCTGTCCGCGAACGTCCGCAAGACCATGGCGGAGCTGAAGAAGAACTTCCCCGCCGGAATGGACTACGTGGTGGAGTACGACCCGACGGTCTTCGTCTCGAAGTCGATCGACGCCGTGGTTCACACGTTGTTCGAAGCCATCATCCTGGTGGTAATCGTGGTGCTGCTATTCCTGCAAACCTGGCGGGCCTCGATCATCCCGCTCGTGGCGGTGCCGGTTTCGCTTGTGGGAACCTTTGCGGTGATGTCCGCGCTCGGGTTCTCGATCAATGCGCTTTCATTGTTCGGTCTCGTGCTGGCCATCGGCATTGTGGTGGATGATGCCATCGTGGTCGTTGAAAACGTGGAGCGAAACATCGCGCTCGGATTCTCCCCTTACGACGCGACGCGGCGGGCCATGGATGAAGTGACCGGTCCCATTGTGGCCACGGCGCTGGTGCTCTGCGCGGTATTCATCCCCACGGCGTTCATTAGCGGATTGAGCGGCCAGTTCTACAAACAGTTCGCCATCACCATCGCGATCTCGACGGTGATCTCGGCCTTCAACTCCCTCACGCTGTCCCCCGCCCTTTCCGCGGTGCTTCTCCGCAGCCATCATGAAAAGCCCGACCGCGTTTCGCGAATCATCAGCGCCCTGTTCGGCTGGCTCTTCCGTCCGTTCAATCACTTCTTCGAGAGGGCTTCTTCGGCCTACGCACGCGGCGTCGCCAGCGTGATCCGCAAGAGCCTGGTGTGCCTGCTGATCTACGGCGGACTTCTCTTCCTCACCGGCAAGGTGTTCCAGGCGGTTCCCGCGGGATTCATTCCCGAGCAGGACAAGCAGTACCTCATCTGCGTGGCGCAGCTGCCTGATGCCGCGTCGCTCGATCGCACCGACGCTGTCGTCCGCCGCATGACCGAGCTGGCCTTGAAGGTCCCCGGCGTGAAGGCATCGGTCGCCTTCCCGGGTCTCTCGCCCAACGGATTCACCGCGAGCCCCAATTCAGGGATCACCTTCATCACCCTCGCTCCGTTCGAGGAACGCCAGTCGCACGAACTCTCCGCCAACGGGATTCGCGCCAAATTGATCGAGGCGTTCTCCACCATCCAGGAGGCGCGAACCATCGTCATCAACGCTCCGCCCGTGAACGGTCTGAGCACCGGAGGCGGATTCAAGTTGTTCCTGGAAGATCGACAGAACCTCGGCGGCGATGCCCTCTACGGCACCACGTGGGGAATCATCGGTCAGTGCTATCAGACCAACGTGTTGCAGGGCGTTTATTCCACCTATCAGATCAACGTCCCGCAGATCGATGCCGCCGTGGATCGCGAAAAAGCCAAGTCGCAGGGAGTGCCGTTGCAGAACCTGTTTGAGAGCCTCCAGATTTATCTCGGCTCGCTGTACGTGAACGATTTCAACCGTTTTGGCCGGACCTTCAAGGTGGTGGCTCAGGCGGATGCACCGTTCCGGGCGCGACCGGATGACCTTGCCCGCCTCAAGACCCGCAACGACCGCGGCCAGATGGTGCCGCTCGGAACGCTGGTCAACGTGAAGGAATCCTACGGACCCGACCGCGTGATGCGTTACAACGGCTATCCTGCGGCGGAAATCAACGGCGCTCCGGCACCCGGATTCAGCTCGGGCCAGGCCGAGGCCTTCATCGAGACGCTGGTTCGGCAGGGACTCCCTCCCGGCATGGCCATGGAATGGACCGAGCTCGCCTACCAGCAGCGGCTCGCCGGCAACACCGGCCTGCTGGTGTTCCCGCTGTGCATCCTGCTTGTCTTCCTGGTCCTCGCGGCGCAGTACGAGAGCCTCACGCTGCCGATCGCCATCATCCTGATCGTTCCGATGTGTCTGCTCAGCGCGATGATCGGCGTGCTGATCCAGGGCGGTGACAACAACATCTTCACCCAGATCGGCCTCATCGTGCTGGTCGGCCTTGCCTGCAAGAACGCGATCCTCATCGTGGAATTCGCGCGGTCGGCCCAGGACAGCGGCAAGGGCATCGTGGAATCCGCACTGGAAGCCTGCCGGCTCCGGTTGCGTCCGATTTTGATGACGTCGATCGCCTTCATCGCCGGCGTATTCCCGCTGGTGAAATCCCACGGCGCGGGCGCCGAGATGCGTCAGGCCATGGGCGTGGCGGTGTTTGCCGGCATGATCGGCGTCACAATCTTCGGTTTGTTCCTGACTCCGGTCTTCTACACCGTCATCATGAAGCTCGCCGCGCGGTTCGGTCCACGCAGTGCGAAAACTCCGACTCCCGCACCGGCACCTGCATCCACGACCCAACATTGATTCCCCGCGAGCTGTATCCAGTTTGATCCGACTCCATGAACCGCCGGCCTGAAAGTGCCCTGCTGCTGCTCCTCGCGGCGGTTCAGTTCACGCACATCATGGACTTCATGATCATGATGCCGCTTGGACCGCAGTTGATGCGCGATCTGGCCGTGGGCCCATCCACCTTCAGCGCGCTGGTCTCGGCCTACACGCTCAGTGCGGGAATCATCGGGCTCGTGGCTGCCACATTTGTGGACCGGTATGATCGCCGCCCGCTGCTGTTGATCACCTACGCCGGCTTTGCCCTCGGCACGCTCGCCTGCGCGATGTCCCACAGCGCGAATACGCTCATGCTCTCCCGCGTGATCTGCGGGGCATTCGGCGGAGTTTCCGGTTCGCTGGTCATGGCCATCGTCAGCGACATCGTTCCGCCCGAACGCCGTGCGCACGGGCTCGGAATCGTCATGACTGCGTTCTCGGTGGCCGCAGCCATCGGAATCCCGGCCGGACTCTGGCTCGCCCAGCGCTTTGATTGGGAGGCTCCGTTTTTCCTCCTCGCAGCGCTGTCGGCGATCATGTGGATCGTCCTGTGGAAGGCACTTCCGTCGGTTCGTGAACATTTGCGAACGAAGACCGGGGAAAAACTGCACCCGTTCCGCGACCTGCTGCGCGATGCCAATGCCGGACGCGCGCTGCTGTTCATGTCGGCCATGATCTTTGGTCACTTCACAGTCATCCCGTTTCTGTCGCCTTATTTGGTGGGGAACGTCGGGCTTCCCGAGCGGCATCTGTTTCTCGTGTATTTTGTGGGTGGCGTGGTGACGGTGATCGTGTCGCCCAAGATTGGTACACTCGCCGATCGGTTCGGCCGGCACCGCACATTTGGGCTCCTGGTGTTCGTGGCCTGCGCGGTGACGCTTTGGCTCACCCACGCCGGACCGCTTCCGCTGTGGGCCGTGCTGGTGATGGCTGCGCTGTTCTTCGGATTCGCAAGCGGACGCTTCGTGCCCGGACAGGCCATCGTTTCCCTCGCCGTTCCACGGAGTCATCGTGGCTCGTTCATGAGCCTGGTGAGTTGCGTTCGCGACATCACTGCGGGTGTCGCCTCGGGCGTGGGTGGTTGGGTGGTGCAGACCGGCCCCGATCATCGCATCACGGGATACGCCTGGCTTGGTTGGGCGGCCGTGGCCGCCAGCCTCTTGAGCATCTGGCTGGCCGGACGCGTGAAGGTCCAAGACCACGACCGGGCCATTGTTCTCGGGGAGGCTTGAGTTTGCGGGGCAAGTTGAAGGGTTAAAGCGCTGAAGGGTTGAAGGGGGAAAGACGGAGCTCCTCACATGTTCGGAGTACCGCGTTTACGCGGCTTTGCTGTTGGACAAGGGGCCATCGAAAGGTTGGAAATCAACCGCCGGGACGCCTCGAAACACGCCTCCCCTAACCGTCTGAAGATGGGACTCCAAACGAATGAGAAAACCCTCGCCGCAGTCTCGGATTCCCCTTCAACGCTTCAACTTTTTAACCCTTCAACTTCTGCCGGCAGGCTCAAATCCTCCAATTCATCCAGAGGGACCCGTAATCGTGATTCCCACCGGGCTGCCCTTTGAAATCAGGGCTCTGACGCGCGTAGGTGAATCCGAGATCCACCGAGTGCCACGTCACCGCAACGCCCACCCGGCTTTCCAATCCCACCGGTCGACCGGCCACGCTGTGGCTCGAGCGCCAAATGTTTCCATCGACAAAACTGTCGTAAGCCGTGGCGCGTCCCTCGATCCCGGCAAAGAGGTGAACACCAAAGGAACGAGGCACCCCGGCCGTGTGCGGCAGCGAGGACAGAATCGTGGGCTGACCGAAATCATCCGGCAGATTCACACCGATCCGGATCAATCCACCGAGCATCCCCTCGGTTCGTGGCGTGCCTCCGGTGAACGCTCCGTGTCCGATGAACTCCACACATCCGCCATCGCGGTCGCCGGCGAGCGTGTGACGCCACGCGCGCGCGAGCGTGAGGTCGCCGGTCGGTTCGTTGTGGAGCTGATGCGTCCAGCCCTCGGCGAGACCGATGGCAAAGTTGCGATGAATGAAGTTCTGCGATTCCCCCGCAAGCGCGCCTGGACCCATCCAACCGAGATTCAGCTTTAGCTCTTCGAGCACCGCATTGCCCGAGGAGGTTTGCCCGCGGCGTTGAACCGCAGGTGCGAAGAAAATCCATCCCGCGTAGGGACGATCCAACGTCTGAAGCGTGTTGGTGTGAATGTCGACTGGCGTGTACATCACCTGCCCCGTCGAAAAGGCAAAGCGTCCGCGCTCCACTTGATAGCCGAGTGCAGGAATGCCTTCGCCGAACCACGCGATCGATTTGGACATCGAACCCCATTCGGATTCAGGCGCGAGGTACGAGAACTGCAGGCCCTGCGAATAGTTCGCATCCGTGCCGGTCATCGAATCGTTCTCCTCCCACGCGGAGAACACGTGTCCCGACAGCTTGGCCTCTTCGCCAGTGGTACCCTGGGTGATGCTGGAGGAAGTTGCGGAATCGGCCGCCGGGGTCGAGCCCACCGGCATGCGCACGCCAACGCGAAGATAACTTCCCGACTTCAGATCGCGGTCGAGCACCGTGCGATCGTCTCGATCGCGAATGCGGATCGAGCCCGACATGGTGGATCCGAGTTCCAACGTCACCGCCGCCACCGGCGTGGCCTGCCATTCGAGTCCAAGCCCGACCGGGAACGCCTGATCGCGCAACACGCCATCCGGAATCGAGGAATCCTCGGAAAAGCGGAACTCACGGCTTTCATACGACATCCGAAGATACGCCGTCAGCGGTTTGCCCTCCTTGGCCGTGCGCCAGTCGTAGCTCAACCGACCGCCTGCGCCCTGGGTGCCAAGCCGCCAGCGCTCTGAAATCTGCCATTCCACTCCCACCAGCGGCAGGAATCGCGGAGTGTCGGCCAATCGCGTGGATGCCATTCCGCCGAAGGTCATCGCAAAACGCGGCGTAAACTGACGACGGGCCCCGACGAATCCGCCGAAGGCCATGGAACGCGCGATGTCAGCATCTGGATCGCCACTCCATTCCGGCGTGAGTCCTCCGACCACCGCCCAACGTTCATCCACCACGTAGCTGATCACCGGAGCGACCCGAACCCGAAACGCGTCGCGAATCGGCTCTGAAGCGCCGGGAATCAGAAGACCAAAATTGAACAAGCGGTAGTGGTCGTGCTCGATCCCTGCTCCAACGCTGATACGCCAGCGCGGCGGCAGCAGCCAGATGCCGGTCAGGTCGATGCCCACGCGCGGCGAGCGGATGTCGGCCTCGGCCTGATCCACCTTGGACCGCGCATCGGTTTGGAAATAGGGCTCGATCGAGAACGAAGGCGGCGGGGCCTGCATGGGGGCCTCGGCACGGGCGGTCAGTACGGAAGCCGCAACGAGCGACGTACCGAAGGCGATGGGGGCAAGCGGATTCAGAAAGAGAAAACTGCGCGAGCGCATGGCCGCCCAATGAAGCGGAAATCGGAACTGCTGGCAAACTTCAGTCGGCACGCCCGAGCTCAAATTCCTGCCCGCGTCGCAATCGATTCCCGGCGCCCTTCAGCAGGATCAGATTTTGCCCCAAAACCGGGGCTTTGAAGCGTGGATCCCGACGATACCCCGCCAGCGTCTTCAACGGCTCAACTCCGACGACGGCGGTGGACTGATCGGTATTGGTGATGCTGCAACGCGTACACGGTTTCACCGCCAGGAACTGCACCTCGTCCGACACATCGCTGATCTCCGGGAGAAGATCCTCGGCACCCGCGTCGCAACCGGAGACGACCAAGTTGGGCCGAAACCGGTTCATCAACAGCGAACCTCCTCCGGGAATCCGTCGATTGAGATCCTCCAAGGTGGCTTCGCTGATCAGCAGATACGGAAAGGCATCGGCGAAGCGTGCTTCGGCCTCGATTCCCTGGGTCCAATCCGAAGGACTCAGCCGCCGTTGATTTGGGTCCCATCGAACCAAACGGGCCGGTGAATTCAAAAACGCGGAAAACCAGGCATCCGCATCCTGACCTTCGGATCGTGCGGAAGTGGTGTGGCTCCAAACGGTGGCCGGAAGTTTTGGAGCATCTGGATTCAATTCGAGCGGGATCTGGAGCGCCGGCATCCCGGGGGCGCGAACGGTTAGGAACTTCGGGCAAAGCTCGGTGGCAATGAGTGCCATGCGTGGATGGCTCCGCTGGGTGAGGAATTGACCGTGGGGATCCACCAGCATCCATTCCCGATCCCATTCGAAGCCATGATGCGTGAGCAAGGCTTCGTCGAGATCGATGCCACCACACGACTTGATCGGATAAATCGAAATCCCAGTGAGTCGTACCGTTGCGCCCATGCGCGAATCCTCACGACCTGAATCCGGCGCGAAAAGGCAAAAGGACCCGCGAAAATGCAAACTCCCCCAATTGCTGTACAATTTCGCAGAGTGGGTTCTCTCCATTCGGCTGTGAACTTGGTCTCGCCCTGCGCAGCCGCCGACGGACAAAAATGATTCGAATCCATCCATTCCGCTCGGCGGCTTCCCGAGTCCCCCAAGGCCGGATGAACGAAGCCGGGTTGTCCCTGGTTGAAGTTGAAGTGAATGAACTGCGTTTTATCCCCAAGTTCATCCGCTTCCTCCCATTTTCGAAGATCGATATGCAGGGAAAACTTCTCGCCTAGGGCATGCTGGATCACTTTCCGGTGGCCCGCCCTAGGGGCTTTCTGCTAATGCGTGCCACGATTGATGCACCCGGAGGATTCCCCAGCCACACCACGTGGGCCTTTTGAGCCCACCCGATGGAGTTTGGTATTGAGAGCCGGGGCTGAGGATACGGCTCAACGGCACGCGGCCTTGAGTGAATTGTATGCGGCGTATTGGTCGCCGCTCTATGCCTTTCTCCGTCGGAGTGGACGCAGCGTCGAGGATGCCGGCGACCTGGTGCAGGAGTTCTTCATGCGGCTGCTCGACGGCAGTTTGTTGTCGGCGGCCGATCCCGCGAAGGGACGGTTCCGGACTCTCCTCCTGGCCGGGTTGCGTCACCTGGATTCCAATGCCTATCGGGCCAGTTCGGCCGCCAAGCGCGGAGGCGGGCGGGAGTTGTTGCCGTTGGACGTCGCACCGGCCGAAGACCGCTGGCAGGCCGAGGCGCCGCGGAGCGATTCACCGGAGCATGCGTTTGATCGGGCTTGGGCCAACGTGGTGATCGATCGCGCCAGCGTCCAACTCCGCGGCATCTATCGGGCGACTGGAAAGGGTCCCATTTTTGATGCGCTGTTTCCCACCCTGCTCGGCGGACGTGCCGAGGGAGGACTTGCCGTCGTCGGAAAGCAGCTGGGCTTGAGCGAAGACAGCGTGAAGATGGCGCTTTCACGACTGCGGCACCGATTTGGAGAGGCGTTGCAGGCGGAGATTTCCCAAACCGTGGGCTCCCGGTCCGAGGTGAAGGAGGAACTCCGTTACCTTTTGTCGGTTCTCGGTTAGGAAGCCTAGGAATGCTCCCAGAATCCACACCCGCCATCGAACACTGTCACGAGTGTGGCGGGCCGCTGGGTAGTGGTCCGTTGGGTTTGCGCTGCGCCCGCTGCGCCATTGCGATGGCGGTCGAGGGCAATGAGGAGGACGAGGCGCTGGGACATGTGGCGGAACTTTTTCCTGAGCTGCGGGTGGAAGGGCAGCTCGCCAGGGGTGGGTTTGGAACCGTGTATCGGGCCGAACATCGTCGCATGCGCCGGATGGTTGCGCTGAAATTTCTCGACGGTCTGCTCGCTCATTCGCGGGAGGCCGTGGATTTGTTCGAGCAGGAGATGGTCACTGTTGGCGGACTCGATCATCCAGGAATCGTGCGGGCCTACGACGCAGGAGAACGCGAGGGGCGTTGGTTCATCATGATGGAGCTCGTAGAGGGGCTCGATTGCGGGGCGCTCGTTCGAAAGCATGGCCGACTTCCGGTTGCAGAGGCCTGTGAGATTATTCGACAGGCGGCTCTGGCCCTGGCTCACGCCCATCAACGCGGGCTGGTTCACCGGGATGTGAAACCGGGCAACCTGATGGTGACCCGTCCAAGCACGCCCCATGGATCGAGCGCCGGAAGCGAGGTCAAGGTGCTCGACTTCGGCCTGGCGGGAATCTCGGTGGGACCGGCGCTGGGACCGGCAGCCGCGGGCGAAACTTCCGCACCGGGACGAATGGTCATCGGCACCCTGGAGTACGTCGCGCCCGAGCAAATCGAGCATCCCGAGAGCACGGACGCACGGGCCGATCTTTACAGCCTTGGAGCCACGCTCTGGCGCCTGCTGACGGGGCGGCTTCCGAGACAAGGGACCGAACAGTCGCTGTTCCGACAGATGCGACGGATCGTGAGCGAGCCGATTCCCCCGATCCAAACCGCGCGACCGGATCTCCCGCATTGCCTGTCACAGCTTTGCAATCGGCTGCTCGCACTTGATCCCGGCGACCGTCCTGCGACCGCGACCGAACTGGCAAAACTGCTGGAACCGTGGTGCGCGGGTGCCGAGTTGCACCGGCTGTTCACCGAGGGGCCGCTCCCGGAGAAACCCTTCGCCGATCCAAGCATCCCCATGCGGCGACGGCGCCTCGTTGCGCTGGCGGGCATCAGCCTTTTCGCGGGAGCAATCGCCAGTGTTCTCGTTGGATCGGGCTTGATTCCAACTGTCCCGGATTCCCGACCGCCGACGCTGGCCACTCGACGGGGAGTCCTGCCCGCTGCCGTCCTCGCCGAACGAAAACTCCCGGCGCTCGCTGCACCATTTTTTGCCACTCCGGATTGGGAGCTGGAAAGCGCCACCAGCGTTCCCAACGATGCCCAGGGAGCCCGCATGCTGCCCGACGGAGGACTGGCCTATCTTTCTGCCGAATTGCTCGGTTCTCCGGCGCTGCAGCTTCGTCGTATCGGAAATGAGGCGCCGATTCGATCTCTTCGCGCGGCCACGGCGCCCTACTGTTTTGGGGTGTCCCCCGACACGGGGCACTTCATCTGGGCCCAGCCCGAAGCACCGAAACAACGGCACCTCGGCCGCGCGCGTCCGGACACCTCTCCCCTGCCCGGGCTCTCCTTTGAAATCGGGAATGACTTCGATCCCTCCCAACGCGAGGAACTCCGACTCCTCAGCCGGCGCAACGATGAAGGGGACGGCGAACGACGCCCTGCTGGGTTTGCGTTTGTTCGCGAAGGCCAGATCCCACCCGAAACCAATCTTCAACCGGGCGATGTCCTGATTGCCGATGAAGGTCACCGCTGGCTGTCGCCCGGCAATGGCGGCGCACCGGATCGGCGTGGACGCGGCGCTCTGTGGCGTTGTCGGTTGGACAATAATGCCCCCGCGCAGAGGTTGATGGAGGACGATCGGCTGCTGGAGTACCCGCTGGATGTCGCCGTCTCGAGACATGGGGTGTTCCTGTTGAACCGACAGGAAATCAATCCTGCGCAGACAGCCGGCGCAGGCGATCGAACCCGACGCGTGGTGCGTTGGGACAGCAAGGGATTCCATGCCTGCACCACGGACCTGATGATTCATGATCCTTCCGGGTTGGCGGCCGATCCATTCTCAGCCGATCTTTTCGTAGTCGAGGGCGCGATGCTGTCCGCGACTCAACCTGCGGCTCAGCGCCTCCTTCACCTTCGTCGGGTGGAAGGCGACCGCTTCGAGGCGCATGTGGTGGCTCGGAACTTTGGTCGCATTGGGCTCAACGGGATTGCTTTTACTCCGGATGGACGTCGGTTGGTTCTCACCGATCGCGGCAATCGTCTCATTCTTGTTCTCAAGCGCACCGTTCCAAATCGGTAACCGGTTCCGCATGCGCGCACTGCCCCACCAGTCCCTTGCTTCGCTGCGAGCCCGCTTCGCGATCGTGGGTGCGTTCCTGATTCTGAAGTGCCGCCCGCCGGTTGCCCTCGCGTGGCGGATGCGAGTGCTGATGCTGATCCTGATGCTGAAATCGGCGGGTTCAGTGGGTGTGGCACAAACCACGCCCCAAGAGCCCGCCTTCACGATTCCGACCGGCAGTTTTGATCCGTGGTTGCCCCACGGGCCGGAGCGGGCTTGGAACGGACTTGCCTCCTCGGCCGATGGACGATTCCTCGCAGCGACCGCGCGGGCGGATCGGATTCACACGTCGAGCGATTATGGGGAAACTTGGACGCCTCGCGGCAGCGTGCAGGCCTGGCAGGCGATTGCCTGCTCCGCTGACGGGCAACGGCTGGTGGCCGTGGTGGAGGGCGGAGGAATCCACACATCAAGCGACGCCGGCGCGACTTGGGTCGAGCGGGAATCCACGCGCAAATGGTCTGCAGTCGCCTCTTCCGCCGACGGGCTTCGTTTGGCCGCAGTCGTGAACGGCGGCCGCATTCATACCTCGACGAATGGCGGCGTGAGTTGGAGCGAAGCGGGCCCGGTTCAGGCCTGGAGCGCCATCGCCTCGTCGGCCGACGGACTCAAACTGGTGGCGACGGTGTTTGACGGCCCGATCCACGTGTCGATCGACGGAGGACAAACCTGGGCGACGAGCGGGCCGGTCAAACTTTGGAAAGCCATCACCAGCTCCGCCGACGGCACGCGCCTTGCCGCCGCGGTTTGGGATGGCCGCATCAACACCTCCACCAATTCGGCGCTCACTTGGACCGAATGGGAAAGCAATCCGCCGAGACGAGGCGGACGCCTGCATCGATGGCGATCGATCGCCTTCACCGCGGACGGTCGTACGTTGGCCGCAGCGGAAGAACCAAGTCCTCCAGGCTGGGCTGGCTGGGGCCTCCTTTCTTTCTCCCCAGATTTCGGACGCACCTGGGAGGATCAAGGGCGTCGCACCACCTGGAGTGCCATCGTCTGTTCGGCAGACGGTCTACGCTGGGTGGCGGCGGCCGAGGGGGACAGAATCTATACCCAATACCGTACCACGTCCCACCACACGGTGTACGCATCGGTGGATTCGGATCTCACCACAGTTCCCCGCTTTGTCACGTTCACCACCGCCGAGCCCGCGCGGCGTCTCCTCCGTTTTCGGGTCACGAACGACCATCCGGAGCTCTTTCGAGTGCCCCCGAAGATTCTGCCCGATGGAACGCTCACTTTCGCAGCGGCAACGAAACTGGGCAGAGCCATCGTCACGGTCACAGCCCACGAAGAAAACGTCCCAGAGAATTCCGAATCGGAATCACGGGACACCCAGACTTTCGGAATCCAGATTCACAGCCGTGCGTTCGAAATGAGCCAATGGACCCGGGACGCGGATTCGGGGATTTCCAGGTCGTCAACGCTTTGGTCCTACCGGTTTGCTTCAATCACCAATCCCCCAGCCATCATCGACGGAGTAATAATCCCACCGGTGCCCGAAACCCAGCCCGCGATCCCTGGACGTTTCTCTCTGATCGGATTGGACCACAAAGATGGTCTAGTGAATTTTCTCAGCGCCAAGGGAGGAATAGGAAGCGCCCGCCTGGCGAGCCGTGGTATCCACGGTCCTCCGAAAATGTCCCTGACGTTGGAGGGGCTTACGCCAGGCGTTCCCTACACCCTTCATGTCTTGGGTCTATCGGTTGGAAATCCGTTGCCGGTTCCGGCCATCTGGAGCGCCGGCGCCGAGCACACGATTCTTGAGGCGCATCAGTTCGGACTCGGCGGTGGATTTCGCGTTTCGCATTCGTTCGTTGCTTCCGCTTCAACCTACCAAGTGTTCAACACGCCCATGATGGAAGATGGGTGGTTCCTCTGCGGGCTGGCGTTGAATTCAACCCCTTCCCGCATGGTGGTGGAGCAGCCGGGTGGCAATCCGGTCCCAGCGGGTGATTTGCGCAGCTTCGATTCCCGACCGTTGGGAACTGATACCCACCAGGTCTTCACCCTGAGAAATACCGGCATCGTCCCACTCAACTCCTTCCGGTTCACCAAATCCGGCCCCAACCCGGATGATTTCGACGTCGTCGCCGTTCCGGCTGCTGCGCTTCCGGGCTCCGGCGGAACCTCTTCGTTCTCGGTGGAATTTTCTCCCACCGCGTTGGGCCCGCGCAACGCAACACTCAAGATTGAGAGCAGCGACCCGCAACCCTTTGTTCTCCATCTCACCGGTACGGGCCTGCCCGAAGACGCCGTATTGGTACGCGACATTCCGGATCAGGTGATCGATGAGGATGGGAACACGGGGCCTCTGGAATTGGATCTCGGTGAATCGCAGCCAAACTCGACGCTGGAGGTGTCGGCCAAGTCGGGGGACCCAACGTTGGTGCCAAATTCGAACATCGTGATTCAAGGCACCGACCGTCGACGTCGCGTGGTGATTACGCCGGCTGCGGATCGGTTTGGGTCCACGCTGATTCGAATTCGGACCTCCGACGGCACCCGGACCGCCTGTCATCTCTTCCGAGTAACGGTGAACCCAGTGAACGATCCACCGCGTTTCCGCATATCGCCCGGAACTCCGGTTGCGACAGGTGACGAATGGATCTCACGAGCCCCGCGCCTCGATTGGCGGGCCATTGCACTGTCGTACGACGGCCGCCGACAGGTAGCGGTGCCTTGGGGAGGCAGGATCCATGTCTCCACGGATGGGGGGAATACGTGGCAGTCCCGCGGGGACGAGCGTCGGTGGACTTCGGTGGCTGCCTCTGCTGATGGTTCCCATCTCGTCGCTTCTGCCAACGGAGGCCACCTCTTTACCTCTTCCGATGCCGGACACACCTGGATCCCGCGCGCAGAAGAGCGCGATTGGATTGCAGTCGCGTCGTCATCGGACGGTTCGCGCCTCGCAGCCGCCGTGGAAGGAGGCCAACTCTACACCTCCTCCGACGCGGGGATTTCCTGGGTGGCGAGAGAACGCAACCGCGCGTGGAAATCGATTGCGACATCCGGCGACGGCCAAACCCTCGCCGCAGTTGCGATGAATGGACTCATCCACGTCTCCACGGATGCCGGCCAGACTTGGGCCGCCCGTGGATCGACGCAGCCATGGAGTTCGATCGCGAGTTCATCGGATGGAAAACGCATAGCAGCGGCGGTAAACGACGGGCGGATCTACGTGTCCACAAACTCCGGTGTGAGTTGGAATCCAGGTGGTGAACAACGCTTCTGGCAGGCGATTTCCATGAGCGCGGATGGGCAACTCCTGGCGGCGTCGGAAACCCTGGGGCGCGTGTTTCTGTCCTCCGATTTCGGCAAGAATTGGACGGAGTGCGGAGGGGTTCATGACGGAGGGGGCCTCGCAATATCCGGGGATGGAACCACCCTGGCGGCTCCCATTCGAAATGGCTCAATCGAACTCTCGGCGGCACGCGTGGAGCCACACACCTTGACCGTAGACGCCAAGTCCGGAGCCAACACGATTCGTGAATTTGTCACCGGCTTGTCTCCCGGCCCTGAAAACGAATCGGATCAAGCGGTAAGCCTTGTCGCAACCAACAGCAATCCGACGCTGTTCGCCGTTCAGCCCCTTGTCGATGGTGCGGGCACCCTCAGCTTTACCCCTGCTGGGCACGCCGGCTCGTCACTAGTGACCCTGATTGCGAGCGACTCGGGCGGTACAACCCGTGGAGGCCGGGCAACGACTGAACCACGCGTTTTTCGAATCGAAGTCCGGGGTGAAGGATTCAGCTACGGGCCCTGGCTCGACGAGGGGAGTTCCGGAATCTCCAGTTCGGCGACTCTATGGGCGTATCGGTTTTCCAATGATGACGCCAACTTGATTCATATTCACGGCATGCCGGTCCCAAATCTCGCTGGGATCCGTCCTCAGATCCCGGGTCACTTCGCACTTGCGGGCATGGGAGGGCTAACTGCAGACGGCAACCAGATTGCCGTGAAGCGTGGGGGCCCCTCGCTCGGAGGTGGGTTCGTGCATGGCGGGCATCCAGCAATGATCATTCTCGATCGATTGGTGCCAGGAACGCGCTACATCCTATTGTGCTTTGGCGTGGGTTTTGGAGGCCCAGGCGAAGGGCGCGGTGCCAATCGAAGCAATCGATGGGCCTCCGGGGCTGACGAGGCGATCATCGACGAACAAACCTACGGCGCCAGTTTTGGGATTCGAGTGGCCTATAGTTTTACGGCCGACGCTCCGAATCGGATCATCACCGCCAACGAAGCACCGGGTGGAGCGCCGTGGCACTTCTACGGTCTCGCGTTGAATTCGACTCCTGCGAGACTGGTGCTCACGGATCAAACCGGCAGAGACATCAACCGCGAAACAACCGTGAATTTTGACCGACACGGCACCGGGACCGATCCGGTCGATGTGACTCTTACTCTCAGTAACTCGGGTGTCGTTCCCCTGAGAGAAGTTCTATCCAGCATCGACGGCCCTCAAGCTGGGGATTTTCATTTGGTCGCCGTTCCAGCTTCAACTCTATCGGGCGGGGAATCCACCACGACGGCCACGCTGCGTTTTGTCCCAACGGGGCCCGGGCCCCGGACGGCCCGGTTTCACATCACTAGCAATGATTCCATTGCACGCCGTTTTACCCTCCAGCTGATGGGCATGGGGATTCCTCCCACGGCTGAAAATCCCCCGCCTCGATGATCGCAACGAATCATCATTGGATCCCAGCCAAGGGCGAAGACGCGTTGCGCTCAGTGTTCGGCCGGTTCGTGTGGATCGCCGTCGCGTTTGTCTTCGTGTTCGGGTTCGCAGTTCAGTGGGGGGTGCAATCCGCAGAACTTCCGCGGCCGACGTTCGAACTCCCATCCGGCCTCAGCGATGTTTTACAACCGTGTGAGTCCGATCGCGAATGGGTCTGCGTTGCGAGTTCATCCGACGGGAAACGCCTCGCGGCAGGTGTTTGGGAGGGCATGATTTATGTTTCCCAAGATTTTGGTGCCTCTTGGAGTTCCGCCGGCACGACAAATCGTTGGCGGGCCATTTCCTCTTCGGCCGATGGACAGCACCTCGTGGCGGTCGCTGAGGGGCGGCGAATTCAACTCTCCTACGACGCGGGAAAATCCTGGTCGCAGGCTGAGTCCGCTCGTGCATGGTCGTCGGTCACCTCCTCCGCCGACGGAAAAGTCCTCGCGGCTACGGTCGCCGACGGTCGAATCTACATCTCCACCAACTTCGGTGCGAACTGGTCAGCAAGGGCGACTCGCGGCAATTGGAATGTGATTTCATCGTCCTTGGATGGTCGCTTCATTGCGGCATCTGCCCATCAGGAATACGTGCATGTTTCACGGGATTTCGGAGAAACTTGGAGCCCAGTGTATTCCCTCGGTGGATGGACCGGCCTGGCTGTGTCCGGCACTGGAGAAGTCATCGCAGCCGCGGAATCCCGGGGGCACGTGCACATCTCTCAAGACGGAGGTTCGAGCTGGCACATGACGGATAGCAACCCGGACATTACCCTGGGAGTCACGCGGATCTGGCATGGTCTCGCGTCCTCCGCGAGTGGGGAGCTCATTGCCGGGGTCGATACGATCACGCTCTCAAATCCCTTCCCTGATGTTGCGAATGGCTACGTTCTTACCTCGTCTAATCAGGGGCGCAAATGGGAGTGGTACGGTCCTCAACGCAGATGGAGTGCGGTCGCTGTCTCAAACGATGGCCGACGCCTGCTGGCGGCGGTCCGAGGCGGAAGACTTTATACCCTCGACCGCACAACTTCCCGCTACACTTTGATGACGCTGACCAATTCTGGACCGGTTTCGTTCCCCGGGTT
Source organism: Verrucomicrobiota bacterium (assembly GCA_947454705.1). Taxonomy (GTDB): domain Bacteria; phylum Verrucomicrobiota; class Verrucomicrobiia; order Limisphaerales; family UBA9464; genus CAIVQB01. Next base: position 14,398 of record CANGKZ010000008.1, on the reverse strand, counting down.
TGCGACTCGCATCGACGCTGGCTCCTCCGGAACTGAGGCCCGATCGATCGAATTCGAGGTAACCCCGGATTCGCCCGAACTCTTCAAAGTGCCCCCGCAGATTCGTCCGGATGGCACCCTTGCCTTTGCAACCGGAACGAGGACGGGATCGACCACCATTTCCGTCATCGCGCGCGCCCGTGGACGGAGCACATCGAACGAATCTGTTTCGAGCGAGCCCAAGACCTTTACCCTGCTGGTTCAGGGCAACGAATTCAAAGCGACCCCCTGGACAAGCGATGCCAGCACTGGGATTTCCCGTTCCGCGACACTTTGGGCGTGGCGTATCGGAAAACCGGCAACGGAGCAGGCCGTCATCAATGGGGTGTCGGTCAAGCTGGCCACCGGACCGCCGTTCAGTGCCCCGGGACAATTCTCCCTCGAAGGCGCCGTCAAGTTTCCTGACAGCTTTCCCGGAGAACCGCTTGGCTTCGAAGGAGGGGGCAGTGCCGTGCTTTCCAAATCCTTCGCCGACAACGGAAACCCAGCTGTAATCCGTCTCGAACAATTGATTCCGGGCCGGCCCTACACGTTGCAAGTTCTCGGTTTGGGATACCCCGATCTCCTTGGACTTCGGAGCACCTGGTCGGCCGGCGAGGCGGCGGTGGATATCGATGAACACGTCTTCGGAGTGTACCACGGTGTTCGGGTATCGCATGACTTCGTCGCAAAGACCAACAGCTATGAGGTAAGCGTCGCGCCGCGCGGAATCGGCCGCTGGGGATTCAGCGGCATTGCCCTCAATTCTGTTCCCGCACGTGCTGTGATCGAGACCGCGGACAGGAGGCCCATCCCGCGCGGCAACTCCTTCGACTTCGGAACTCTCCCTGTCGGACTTCGCCTGCGGTTGGGGTTTGTTCTCCGGAACGAAGGCGTGGTTCCCCTCAAAGATCTCAAGCTCTCGATCGAAGGCACCCATTCAGATGAATTCAGCGTGATCACCGCTCCGACAGGCCCGATTGCAGGCGAAGGCAATGAAACACTGGTCGTTGAATTCCAACCGAAATCGGCCGCCTCGCGAAAAGCAGTCCTTCGAATCGAAAGCAACGATCCTGAGCCGCTCACCCTGGAGTTGATCGGAACCGGACTGGATGAACACGGAATCACCGTCACGGAATTTCCGGACCAGACGATCGATGAAGACCACGCCACCGGGCCGATTCCTTTGAAGCTCGGTGAATCCGCCCCCGGACGTGAGTTCACCCTGGCGGGCGTTTCCAGCGAGCCATCGCTGGTGCCCCCGGGGCAGATCGTGTTTGGTGGAACCGGAGCGATACGACGTGTCACCGTGACGCCGGCCCGGGATCGATTTGGCTCCGCGATGATTCAACTGCTCGCCTCCGATGGCCGCCAGAGCATTCGCGGCCGCTTTCATCTCCACGTCCGACCGGTAAACGACCCGCCGAGATTCACCCTTCCCCGCGGCGTCGTCACCCCGGCCGGGACCGACTGGATCGGGCGGGAATCCCCACGACGGTGGCAAACCGTTGTGTCGTCCCACGATGGACAGCGCCTCGTCGCGGCCGTGAGCGGGGGGCGAATCCACACCTCAACCAACGCGGGTGTCACTTGGACCGAACGGGAGACGGCCCGGGCATGGACCTCCGTGGCATCCTCCTCCAGCGGATCCCGTCTCGCCGCCGCGGCGCTCGATGGACCGATCGTCACCTCCTCTGACTTTGGTGCGACCTGGATCGAGCGCGCGGGACAACGGGCGTGGTCGGGGCTTGCTTCGTCGGCCGATGGACTGCGCATGGCAGCCGTGGTGGACGGCGGACAAATTCACACGTCCACCAACGGCGGCCTCACCTGGACAGCACACGACCGGGCGCGGCTCTGGCGAGGCATTGCTTCCTCTGCAGATGGTTTGAAACTCGCGGCAATCGTTCCCGATGCACCGATTCAGCTCTCGACCGATGGCGGTGAAACCTGGAGCCCACGCGCCACCTCTCAAGCCTGGACCGCCATTGCCTCCTCCTCCGACGGCTCGGTGTTGGCAGCATCCACGTGGGATGGCCCAATTTTCATCTCCACCAACGCGGGAACCACTTGGACCGCGCGTGGCTCGGACCATTTCTGGCGCACGATTTCCTGTTCCGCGGACGGCAGCCGGATCGTTGCCGGGGAATCGTTGGGCGGGCTGCATGTCTCCCACGATTCCGGCGCGACCTGGACCCGGCGCGGGGTGGACCAGGATTGGATCTCGGTGGCGTGGTCGGGCGACGGCGAGCAGGTCGCGGGTGCCGCGTTCGGAGGAAGAATCCTGACCTCGGCCACTCGGATGGCTCCCCATCGTTTGTCCGCCGATGCCCGGGCCGGAGCGGTCACGTTGCCTGGATTTGTTCGTGGAATTTCCGCCGGTCCCAACGATGAGGTGAATCAGCGGGTTCGCTGGACCCTGACCTGCTCCGAACCGGATTTCTTTGCCTCCGCGCCGACGATTTCGGCCAACGGTTCCCTAAGCTTCGTTCCAAAAGGGAAGAACGGTCTCGCCCATTTGACCTTGGTTGCTCACGACGACGGCGGAACGGACCGCGGCGGAGCCGACACCAGCGAATCGCAACAGTTCGAAATCGAACTACTCGCTCCGTAGTCGGTGAGGGAACAAAGCGGCGCCAGTCCGGCAAGCCGCGAACCGCAATCCTGAGGCGGGACCATCCCACGACTGGGTTGCGCTTCCCTACCCTCGATCGGAGTTGGGCAACTCTGCCGCTCGGTCGGCTCCACCCCTCGACCGTCGAATGCCTCGTGGTTGTTCGTCACCGTGTAACCCCAATCGGAGGACGAAGGACTTCCAAAGCCCGAGTGCTCCGCCTCGTCCCCTCAGCGGCTACCCAGGAGCCGGACGGTGAAGCCCGAGCGGATTCTAACATCGCCTGCGCGTCGTTTTAATACCGCAGTCATACGCCCTTCCCTTCGGACAGCGTCGGCAGTTTTGGGAGGTTGTTTCAAAAATGATCAAAGAGGCCTGTTACCTTTCCGAATTCTTCGTTCTTGGTTTGGTGAATCTCAGAACGAATCGCACGCGCTAAGGAGCGCAACCCGATCATCCAATCCCATGGCCTGCCCCAACTTGTCTCGCATATTCCACCGTCTTGGAGTCATCGCATCCGCATGGATACGGCCCGCGCTGGCCGTGTTTGCATTACTCGGAGTCACGGGCCTGACCACGTCCTCGATGCTCGCCCAGGGATTCATCACCCGGGCGTGGACCGGCGATTCGACGTTGGTTGAATCCGCCAGCACAACGATCTGGGCCTATCATTTCAACAGCAGTGTCAATGCAACTGCCAATGGGGTGACGTTCACCGCGATTCCGGGTATTGATCCAGCGGTGGGCGGCGTGGTTTCTCTCACAGCACCAGCCACGTTCCCCAACGACGTCAACAACCTGACCACGCAGGTCGGCTCAGGGAGCGCAGAAATCGCGAAGAATTTTGTCTTCGGCCAACAAAATGCCACGTTGACGCTTTCCGGGCTCACCATCGGACAGCGGTACAGCCTCAATGTTTATACCGTTGGATTTGATGCGCCGGGCGTGCGACTGGCCACCTGGAGCAGCGGGACCGACAGTGCAATCTTGGATCAGGGCGAGTTCGGAAACGACAACGGGAGTCGCGTCAATTACGTGTTCGTCGCCTCGGCGACCACCCGGACCATTCAAATCAATGCCGCGAATGGTGTTTCCACCTGGCACTTTTACGGAATCGCCTTGAGCACGACTCCTGAAATCGGGGTCGAGGGCAATGCCACTCCGATCGTCGATGGGGACAGCACTCCTTCCACCGCGGATCATACCGATTTTGGAAACGTATATACCACAGGGGGAACGCTGGCCCGCACGTTTACCATTCGAAACACTGGCAGCACGGGATTGAATCTTACCGGGACTCCCAAAGTGCTGGTGAGTGGTGCCAATGCCTCCGATTTCACGGTAACAACGCAGCCCACCTCCCCCGTGGCGGCCGCTGGGACGACCACTTTTGTTGTCACCTTTAATCCGAGCGCAAACGGCCTGCGCTCGGCAACGCTGAGCATTGCCAACAGCGATCCCGACGAGAATCCCTATGACTTCGCGGTCCAGGGAACGGGCATCGATCCGGAGATCGCCGTGGAAGGCAACGCGATCACCATTGCCGATGGCGATGCCTCACCGAGCACCACCGACCATACCGACTTTGGCAGCGCGCCGGTCACCGGCGGAGTTGTCACACGCACCTTCACGGTCAAGAACCTCGGCACAACTGATTTGAATCTTACCGGCTCCCCCAAGGTGGTGGTTGGCGGCGCCAACGCCGCTGATTTCGCGGTGACCGTCCAGCCGACTTCGCCAATCACCCCGGCCGGAAGCACCACGTTCACCGTGAGCTTTGACCCGAGCGCGACTGGAACCCGAACGGCCACGCTGTCCTTGGCGAACGACGACAGCGACGAAAACCCATACAACTTCACCATCCAGGGCACTGGATTCATTCCCAACTACATCGTATCGACCACTGGCAATGCCGTCGTGGTGACCGATGCCTCCGGAAACAGTGACACCTTGACCGTGTCGGAACCGAGCGCCGGAAACATCAGCTTTGCCGCCGCCGGCCGCCTCTTCAGTGTCAATGGCGGCCCGCAGGTTTCCGGCAGCTCCGGGACGATTAGTCTCACCGGCATCAACAGCATCACCGTCGATGCCGCTGCGGGCAGCGACACGATCAACGTGGGCGCCTTCACCTCCCAGCTTCCCAGTCTCACCGTCAATGGCGGCGCCGGCGATGATGCGGTGAACTTCACCGGGAACATCACCTTCCTCACCGACGCAAGCCTCGACGTGGATTTGCAGAATGACACCGCCAGCCCGGGGGTGGACCAGATCAACGTCAACACAGGTGTCGCTCTCGCCGCCTCGGGCACCGGCGGCATTACGCTCAAGGCCTCCCGCAACCTTCTCATCGCCGGAACACTGAACGTGGTCAACGGTCCGCTGACCCTGGAAGCCAATCAGCAGAATACACCGACCGCCGCCGACTTCCACGGCATCGAAGTGGGCGGAACGGTGCAAAGCACGGGCACCGGCAACGTCTCGCTTCTAGGCCGGGGCGGCAATGCCAACCTAAATTACGGCGTTTTCACAACCAACGCGATCGTCAGGGGCGGCACCGTAAGCAGCCAGCTGCAGGTCACCGGTTATGGCGGAACGCTTTCCAGCGGCCGCGGGATCGAGATCGATGGCGCCACCATCACCTCCAACGGCGGCTCGGTTGCAGTCGAAGGGCATGGCGGCGGTGTGGATCTGGCCGGCATCGGGTTCTGCTACGGCATTGATATCCGCGGCAGCGGCATCATCTCCGCAGGCGGCACCGGCACCGGCACCGTGACGGTGACCGGGACCGGTGGCCTCGGCCAGGCAGGGTCCCACCACGGAACATTCGTCCTGGATGGCGGACGCATCACCTCCAGCGGCGGCTCGGTTTTCGTAACGGGGCACGCAGGGGCGACTTCCGGAAGCACGGGGGTCCGCATGAATGGCGGCTTCATCGGGGCATCCGGAGCCGGAGACCTGGTGATCGATGGAGACAGCCCCGCCGGCGGTTTCGGAATCCGCATGACCAGCGTCCTCTTCGCCGGCGAAGGCAACAAGACCTGGGTCGGCTCCGGCACCCTGACCCTCCGAGGCTCCAACACCAACGGCGTCGGCATCGGCATCGCAGTAGATGCCCCCAGCCGCATCGACTCCTCCACCAACAATGCCCCGATGGTTTTCGAGTCAGACTTCATCAACATCAACGGCGGCACCCACACCGCCGGCTCCGGCCAGATCACCCTGCGTCCCCACACCGTTGGATTGGGAACCCTGGTGGGCGGAGCCGATGACGCTTCGCACTTGGGACTCACCGACGCTGAACTCAACCTGCTCACCGCGGGCACCGTTCAGGTGGGCGACTCCAATACCGGCCTGATCCGTGTCACGGCCCCCATCTCCCCCGCCAACTACAGCACTCTCGCCTTCGGAAACAGCGTTCAGTTCGACGGCACCGGCGGATTCAACGCCACGGTCACCTCGGCCTCCAGCTACGAGAAGATGACCGCCACCGGGACCGTCACCATCAACTCCGGCGCCTCCTTTAGCGCCACCGCCGCAAATGGCTACGTGTGGAACGGTGCAGACGTCTTCACCTTCCTCGCCAACGACGGCGTGGACGCCATCACCGGCACCTTCACCGGTCCCACACTCGCAAACTTCCTCGGCAGCACGCTCACCGCTGCAGCCAGCAACACCGGTGGGACCGGAAATGATTTTGTCCTGACCGGTATCCCTGAAATCGCTGTCGAAGGCAATGCCATCAACATCGCGGACGGTGACATCACTCCCAGCGTCACCGATCACACCGACTTTGGATCCGCTCTGACCGTCGGCGGAACCGTGACCCGCACCTTCACCATTCGAAATACGGGAGGCGCGGTCTTGAACCTGACCGGAACCCCGATGGTGGTTGTTAGTGGTGTTAACTCCACTGACTTCGCTGTGACTGCTCAGCCCGCCTCCACTGTGGCGGCAGGTGGCAGCACCACCTTCCAGGTTACCTTCGACCCGAGCGCCGTGGGGCTGCGGACTGCGAGCCTCAGCATCGCCAACACCGACAGCGACGAAAACCCGTTTGATTTCGCCATCCAGGGCACGGGCACCGCTCCGGAAATCGCGGTGGAGGGCAACGCCACCAACATCGCCGATGGCGACGTCACGCCGAGCGTCATTGATGACACCGACTTTGGCAGCACCGCGACTGCAGGTGGCACGGTGACCCACGTCTTCACCGTTCGTAACACCGGCAACACCGCCTTGAACCTCACCGGGACCCCCAAAGTTGTGATTAGCGGCGCGAACGCTGCTGATTTCACGGTGGCCGTGCAGCCGATCTCGCCCGTCGCTCCGGCAGGCGTGACCACCTTCACCGTCACGTTTGACCCAAGCACCAGCGGCGTGCGTACCGCGATCGTGAGTCTTGCGAATGACGATGCGGACGAGAATCCGTTCGACTTCGTCGTCCAGGGTACTGGCCTCGCGCCGGAGATCGCGGTGGAGGGCAACGCTACCGACATCGCCGATGGAGACATCACCCCAAGTACCGCCGACCACACCGACTTCGGCAGCGCCCCGGTTAGCGGTGGACAGGTCACGCGCACCTTCACGATTCGGAACACGGGCACTGCATCCTTGAACCTCACTGGAACCCCGAAAGTGGTGGTCACCGGTGCCAATGCCTCCGATTTCACGGTAACAACGCAGCCCACCTCCCCCGTGGCGGCCAGTGGTACGACGACTTTCAATGTCACCTTTGATCCCTCATCCACCGGGACCCGCACCGCGACGTTGAGCCTGGCCAACGACGACAGCGACGAGAGCACCTTCGACTTCGCCATCCGGGGCACCGGATTCAATGCCGACTACTCGGTATCGACCACGGGCAATGCCTTGGTGGTGACCGATGCCTCCGGAAACAGTGACGTGCTGAACATCTCGGAACCCAGCTCCGGAAGCATCGCCTTCGCCGCAGCAGGTCGCGTGTTCAGTGTCGATGGAGGCCCGCAACTCTCCGGTAGTTCCGGTGCGATCAGCCTCTCCGGCATCACCAGCATCACAGTGGATTCCGGTGCCGGAAACGACACCAACAACTTCAGTGCCTTCACCACCAGCCTGCCGAGCCTGACCATCAACGGCGGTACCGGCGACGACCTGGTCAACTTCAACGGAAACCTCAACTTCGTCGCCGGCGCCAATCTCGACGTGGATCTGCAGAATGACTCAGTCACTCCCGGCATCGACGGAGTTGCCGTGGGCTCGGGTGTGACGATCAACACCAGCGGCACCGGGACCGTGACCATCAAGGCCTCCCGCAACCTGGTGATCGCCGGCGCGCTCAATGTAGTGAACGGCGCACTCACTCTGGAAGCCAACCAGCAGGAACCGCGGCTGGCGGGCGACTTCGCGGGTGTTTCGATCACCGGAAGCGTCCAGAGCACGGGATCAGGAGCGGTAACAGTCAAGGGCCGCGGCGGAGATCAATCCCTCAACTTCGGCGTTGAGGTAAACGGAGGTCAGCTCGTCGGCGGTTCCGCCGGAAGTCTCCTGGATGTGACCGGCAAGGGCGGAACCGGATCCAGTGGTCGCGCGGTCGTCGTGACCGGCGCCACGGCCGCGATCACCTCCAACGGCGGGGATGTTCAAGTCACCGGTTTCGGCGGTGGCACCACCTCCGCCGCCCACGGGTTCTGCTACGGCATCGATGTGCGGGTTAACGGCAAGATCACTGCGGGGGCGACCGGCACGGTGACCGTCAATGGAACGGGCGGCACCGGCAACAATGGCTCCCATCTCGGCGTCCATGTTCTTACCGGCGGACAGATCACCTCGAGCGGCGGAAATGTCACCGTGACTGGTCAAGGCGGCACCGGCGGAACCAGCTCCGGCGTGGTGTTCAACGGCGGTTCCATCAGCGCGGGCGGAGCGGGCGATTTGACGGTTCAGGGAACCCCGGGTGGAAACGTCGAGGGCATCCTGATGAACAACCAATCCGGCAATGCAGCCTGGGTGGGAACGGGCAACCTGCGATTCACCGCGCTCGGTGGGTCCGGACTTGGATTCTCCATGGTTTCGCCCAGCACGATCGATACCTCCACCAACAGTCGCCCGATCCTGATCGAGGCCGACAGGATGTCCCTCAGCAGCGGTAGCATCAAAGCTGGTACCGCCGCCGTTACGCTTCAGCCCGCCACCGCGGGGGTCGCGGTCGCAGTTGGCGGCGCGGATGCAGCATCCGTCCTGGGCCTCACCGATGCCGAGCTGGATCTCATCACCGCCGGAACGGTCCAAGTGGGTGACTCCAACAGCGGACTCATCTCGGTTTCTCAGGTAATCAGCCCGGCCAATTATTTCACACTCGCCTTCGGAAATAACGTGTCCTTCCTGGCCACTGGCGGATTCGCAGCGGGGGTCACTTCATCGACCACCTATGAAAAGATGACGGCCACCGGAACCGTCAGCATCGCAGCGGGTGCCACCTTCAGCGCCGCTTCGGTGGGTGGCTATGTCTGGAACGGCACGGACACCTTTGCCTTCCTCACTAACGACGGGGTGGACGCCATCACCGGCACTTTCACCGGTCCCACGATGGCCAACTTCCTCGGCAGCGCACTCACCGCGACGTCCAGCTATGCCGGTGGAACCGGAAATGATTTCGTGCTCACCGGGTTTGCAGAAATCGCCGTGGAGGGCAACGCCATCAACATCAACGACGGTGACATCACCCCCAGCACGACGGACTTCACCGACTTTGGAAGCACCGCTACTTCGGGCGGCACGGTGGTTCGCACATTCACCATCCGGAATTTCGGTTCCTCTCCGCTGAGCCTGACTGGAACTCCCAAGGTTGTGATCACTGGCGCAAACGCCGCTGACTTCGCGGTAACTGCTCAGCCGGCCTCCACGGTGGCGGCAGGCGGCAGCACCACCTTCCAGGTCACCTTCGATCCGAGCGCAAACGGTCTGCGCGCCGCAACCCTCAGCATCGACAACAACGATGCGAACGAGGGGGCCTTTGACTTCGCCATCCAGGGCACCGGTGCCAACGCCGCACCGGTGGCCGTTGCCGACAGCCTCACCCGCGCCAACAACACCCGTGTGCTCAAGGTGCTCAAGACCGCGCTGCTCGCCAATGACACCGATGCCGATGCGGACACGTTGACCCTCACCGCGGTGGCCAATGCACTCCCTGCCGGATCCACCGTAACCATCTCCGGCAACTTCGTGATCTACACCGCTCCGGCCACCAACTCCGGCAACGGCAGCTTCACCTACACCCTGAGCGACGGCCCTGGCGGACACACGGTGAACGGCAGTGTCTCCATCACGGAAGTATCTCCCGCCGCATCTAACGCGGGACCGAACGCGATCAACATCGCAGTCGTTCCCAACGGGCCGGATACCGACATCGTGGTGACCTTCCTGGCAACCCCCGGCCTTCAGTACCGAGTTCAGTACGCGGTGGGGGGCATTCCCTACACCTGGCAGGAGTTCTCACCCCAGGCAGTTTATACCCCCGCAAGCAACGGCGTGATCACCCACGTCGACCACAATCCGGTTGATCCCATCCGAGTCTATCGCCTCATTCCCCATCCTTGAGCAGGACTGACACGAACACCTGGAACCTTCCTCCATCCACCCTCGCCCTGTCCTTCCCATGAAACGCATCCTTCCGCTCACCACCGCCTCGGTCCTCCTCGCCCTCGGCTCGGCTCATGCGGCGCTCGTCACCGAGACCTACGGCCCGAGTGTCGTGAACTTGGCGATTCCCGACAATCAACCGGTACTCACCTCCTTCCTGGAGAGCATCACCACCTCGTCCATTGTTGACCTGACCCAGGTCACCATCAGCCTGGAGCTGCGCGGCACCACGGTGGGGGCAGGATTCGCGAGCGATATCTTCGCCTCGCTCATCAAGAGCCCCTTAAGTGTCGCCCCCACGATCTCGGATCCGTCGGCAATCCTTCTGAACGGCGTGGGAATCAACGGAGGGGACCCGGTGGGATTCAGCTACGACGGCTGGAACATCACCTTCAGCGACGTCGCGGGCAGCGACATCCATCTGGAAGCCGTCTTGAGCGGCGTGCTCACCGGCACCTACCAGCCGGACGGACGCACCGCCCCCACCGACACCCTGCGCCCCGCCATGCTCAGCGCCTTTGCTGGAGGAGCCGGCAATGGCGACTGGCGATTGAACATCGGAGATCTCGCCGATGGAGGCACCATGCAACTGGTGGGTTGGACCCTCACCCTCACCGGTCAGGACGCCTCGGCCGCCGTGCCTGAAGCCAGCACTTGGGCCGCAGGCGTCGGCATGGCCGCGATTGCAGGAGCCTCCTGGTGGCGCGCCCGCCGACGGGCGAAGTAGCTGTAACCAACACCGGCCCCCAGGGGCAAAGTTCCGAGGCAAACGTTGGAGAAGATAATCCTCCGTCGCTCACGCCCCTGCCGCGACAACCACGGAAGGGCGGATATCGAGAGACGCATGGATTCAGTCGATCCGTATGTGGAGGGCGCGGTTCCACCCGCGCCCTGAACAGTCGCGCGCCGGGGTTGAGAACAATTCCCGGCCTCGCAACGCATACCGCTCAACCGATTGGGGCCGAGGGTTCAGGGTCATCGAGCGGAAAGGGTTCCAAATCACACGCTGGGCATTCACACGGGATCCGCAGACGTAGATGGGGCGTGGGTGGAACCCCGCCCTCCACGGCGCTTCCACGCCTGCCACCCAATGATGCTGAGCCCCAAACCCAGCATCGTGATTTCGGACGGCTCGGGAACGATGGTGAAGCCGATGATGTCGAAGTCTCCTCTGTAACCTGCGGGAAACCGAAGCTCCAGGTTCACTTCACTTCCGGAGAACTTGGAAAGATCGGCATAGCTTCCCTCATTGCTTATAACAACACCATTTGCCAACAGCTGAAACCCTCGATCAGTCGAAATGTAGTTAATCCCTACAACGTCACTCGGAAGAGTTGCTTTCTGTGAGACGGAGATCTGGATTGATTGCGGTGCACCTGTTGGCTTGCTGATCGCACCCCAGATTCCCAATACTAAGCTGTCCGGACCAATTTTAAGGGGTGGATCGTATTTAATGAGCGAGACTCCGTCACCGCCTGTGTTTATGCCGTAGTACACGTTTTTCGCAGGTGCTCCGTCATATTTAACCTCCCACCCCTGAAGTACCCGGGAGGTGAGGCCATAGGTCAAAAGACGCCCGTTGACGAATTCAGGCTGCAGATTGATCAATACTGGATCGTCAAACGTTAGATTCTTGAACTCCCCAGCCCGGGCCAACACCACGGTGAAGAAGCACAGAACTTGAACCAGTGATCTCATCGATTGCATGGATAGGACCTTGTGTGGAGGGCGCGGTTCCACCCGCGCCCCAATTAGTCGCGCGCCGGGTTTGAAAACGATTCCCGGCATCGCAGCGCATACCGCTCAACGGGATCAGGCAGGGATTCCGGGCGCATTTGCGGGGAAAGAGGGGTTCGTGGAATTCCTGGATGGGTGTTCACACGGGGTCCGCAGACGTAGATGGGGCGTGGGTGGAACCCCGCCCTCCACCGTTTTGCAGGGAAGGCTGGTGCGCTCGTTGACGCTTCCACGCCTGCCATCCGATGACGCCGAGCCCCAAACCAAGCATTGCGATTTCGGAGGGCTCAGGAACGGTGGTGAAACCAACGATGTCGAAATCTCCTCTGTAACCCAAAGGGAATCGAAGCTCCAGATCCACCTCTGCTCCGGAAAACCTGGATAAATCCGCGTAATTTCCTTCATTGCCTACAACAACTCCGTTTACCAACATTTGAAACCCTCGGTCGCTAGACAAATATTTGATGCCAACAACGTCGCTCGAAATTGCACCTTTCTGCGACACAGAGATTTGGATTGGTTGCGGTTCTCCCTCCGATTTGCTGATTGCACCCCAAATTCCTAATCCAAAGCTACCCGATCTTGATTTGAGAGATGGATCATACTGCACTAGCGAAACTCCGTCCCCCCCCCGATATTGATCCCGTAATACACCTTTTGAACGAGAACTCCGTCATACTTCACTTCCCACCCTTGAATTACTCGCGAGGTCAGTCCCGAGCTCAAGAGGCGTCCATTGACGAATTCAGGCTGCAGACTGTTTAAAAGTGGATCGTCAAACGTAAGATTCTTGAACTCCCCAGCCCGGGCCAACACCACTGGGAAGAAACACAGAACCGAAAGCAGTGATCTCATCGATTGCATGGATAGGACCTCGTGTGGAGGGCGCGGTTCCACCCGCGCCCTGAACAGTCGCGCGCCGGGGTTGAGAACGTTTCGCGGCCTTGCAGCGCATACCGCTCAACGGGATCAGGCGGGGAATTCGGGCGCATTTTCGGGAGACGAGGGGGTCGGAGAACTCCGGGTTGGGAGTTCACACGGGGTCCGCAGACGTAGATGGGGCGTGGGTGGAACCCCGCCCTCCACCGTTTCGTGGCGAAGGCTGATGCGCTCGTTGACGCTTCCACGCCTGCCACCCGATGATGCCGAGACCCAAACCCAGCATCGCGAACTCGGACGGCTCAGGAACGGTGGTGAAGCCGATGATGTCGAAGTCTCGAATTGAACCGTGCTTCACATGAAAACTGAGCTCAACCTCTTTGCCTTGGTAGGAAGAAACATCCCAAGTTGTCGGTTTACCGGACGTTGGATCGATGAATCCCAGAAGGTTGCCATTCAGATAGCCTTCAATGTTCGCACCGCCGTAAACACTAATCCCAATTGCATCCGATGGGATTTTCCCTGTTTGACTCAGCCATAAATCGGGCCCCGGTTTTCCGTTGTCAGAATCGAGAGAAACGAACAATAAATAGAATCCCCACTTGGAACCGGGTTGACCTTCTCTAAGTGTAAACTCGGTGACGCCAGATCCTTGATTCGCTTTGGAGTAGGTCCCTTCTGTCACTGCTTTGCCATCAGCTGTTACTTTCCATCCTGGCAGGATCTGTGCGGTCAAGCCAAGATAAGGTCCTCCTGCGGCCAATGGGACCAATCGCCCACTGAGGTCCGGCTCGTTGAACCCGAGATTGATAAAGTCGCCAGCAAGAAGGGGCGGTGTGAATGTGAGGAGCAAAGCGAAGGTAACCTTCAGGCGTTTCATGAATTTCCCTTGGTTCATTGCCCCCCGCCACTCGCACCATACCCGCGACGCTTCCAGGCCTGCCATGCGATGACGCCGAGCCCCAAACCCAGCATCGCGAACTTGGATGGCTCAGGAACGGTGGTGAAGCCGATGATGTCGAAGTCCTTAATCGTTCCGGACTTAACATGGATCTGGAGAGTTACATCTTTTCCCTGGTAGGCTTCCACATTCCAAATTGTCCACTCGCCCGAAACTGGATCAATCAATCCAATTTTTTTCCCATTGATGTAGCCCTCGACTCCTCCTCCTCCAACTACCCACAACCCAGCTGCATCTTTCGGGACGGTACCGGTTTGGCTGAGCCATAGGTCCGGTCCCGGTTTTCCGTCATTGTAGTCATTCGCGGCGAGAACAAGATAGTAACCCCACGGATATCCCGGGCGAGCTTGATTAAGCTCAAGAATACCGTCACCCGACCCGCTATTTATCGGCGAATAGGTTGCTTCCGTCACAATTTGACCGTCTGCGGTGAGTTTCCAACCGGGCAGTAATTGAGCCGTCAAACCAAGATACGGCCCCCGCACGCCCAATGACACCAACTTCCCATTGAGATCAGGCTCGTTGAATCCAAGATTGATGAACTCGCCGGCAAGAAGGGGCGGTGTGAATGT
>CANGKZ010000007.1 GCA_947454705.1 Verrucomicrobiota bacterium | reverse complement strand
CCTCAAGGCTCACTACCAGCAACTCTTGGCACGCGGCAAAAAACCCCTCGTCGCTCTCACAGCCTGCCTTCGCAAGCTTCTCATTCTCCTCAACCGCCTCCTCAAAAATCCCAACTTCCACCTTGTTGGCTAACACCATTGCTCCAAAAGGACGGGTATCTTCGTTTCGCCCCGTTCGCTGTTTCGCTGCTGGGTTAGATCACGGTGCTCCCAGAGCCGCGTGAACGCGGTACTCCATACGGGAGACGCTGCATCCAGTATCCAGCATCCAGCATCTGCACCGCTCCGATCGATCTCTCATCTCCCATCTCCCATCTGCGATCTCCGATCTTCCCTCCCCGCCTCCCCTTGCCCGTCATGGGCCTCCACGGGTACGGTCGCGCCGACATGAGCGATCTTCTTCTCACCGGTGGACGGGTCATCGATCCGGCTTCGGGCTTTGACCAGGTGGCGGACCTCCACATTTCCAGAGGCCGCATCGCCGCCATCGGACAGAACTTGTCCGCTCCCGGTGCTGAACGGATCGACGCTTCCGGCAAGGTCGTCTGCCCCGGGTTGATCGATCTGCACGTCCATTTCCGCGAGCCCGGTCAGACTAAAAAAGAGGACATCCTCACCGGCGCCCTCTGCGCCGCCCGCGGCGGATTCACCACGGTGGTGTGCATGCCGAACACGTCGCCCTCGATCGACAACGCCGGCACGGTCGCGCTGATCCAGGATCGCGTCACGCGCGCCGCCATTCGCGTGGAAATCTCCGGCGCCATGACCAAGGGCATCGCCGGCGAGGAACTCGCGCCGATCGGATCGCTGGCCAAGGCCGGCGTGGTGGCGCTGACCGATGACGGCCATTGCATCCAGAACAATGAACTCATGCGCCGCGCCTGCGAGTACGCGCGGATGTTTGGTCTGCCCATCATGGATCACTGCCAGGACTACGGCTTGGTGACCAACGGCGTGATGCACGAGGGCTACTACTCGGCGATGCTCGGCTTGCGCGGATGGCCCGCGGCGGGCGAAGAGATGATCGTGGCCCGCAACATCCTGCTCGCGGAATCGACCGGCACGCACATCCACTGCCAGCACCTCAGCAGCGCCGGCAGCGTGCGCATGCTGCGCGAGGCGCGCGGCCGCGGGGTTCCCATTTCCGGCGAGGGTTGCCCGCACCATTTTACCCTCACCGATTCCAGCATCGCTGGTTCCGACACCTACTGGCCGGGCGACGGCAAGGAACAGGCGAAGCGGTGGTTTGACGGGGTCACCCCGCCCACCTGGCCGGCGTATCACACGCATTTCAAAATGAATCCCCCGCTCCGCTCCGCTGCGGATCGCGAGGCGATTCTCGAAGGCTTGGTGGACGGCACGCTCGACATCATCGCGAGCGACCACGCGCCCCACACCGAATCGGAAAAGGACGTGGAATTCGACGACGCCCCGTTCGGGATCGTGGGATTGGAAGTGGAGCTGTCGCTGTCGCTGATGGCGCTCTACCACACGGGCCGGATGACGCTGCCGGCGTTGCTGTCCCGGCTCACCTGCAATCCGGCGAAGCTCCTGCGATTCCAGGATGGCCGCGGAACGCTGACCGTGGGAGGCGTGGCGGACGTGACCCTTTTTGATCCGGATGCCCGCTGGATCTGTCATCGCGACGAGACCGCGAGCAAGTCGAAGAACAATCCGTTCGACCGTTGGGCCATGCAGGGAAAGCCGTTGGTGACGATCGTGGACGGCAAGGTGGCTTGGAAGGGGTGAGCTTCGCTCGGGAGATGGGAGATGGCAGTTGGGAGATGGGGGATTTCGAAGATCGGAGATCGGAGATGGGAGATCGGAGATGGGAGATCGATCCGCGGGAGGGAAACCCCAATGGAAGGGCGGATGCCATTCTGCGCCCGGGGGATCCGCCTTCTCCCGACGGCGGCTACAGGGGAATCAGCGATGAGGAGATCGGCAGACGGCTAGGAGGGTAGTCCGGACCTGTGGAGTGCGGTGGCAGAGCGGAGCGTCGACACCGCTTTTGAGTCCGGACGAGATGAAACGCCGACCGGTGACCTGCGCAACGTACCCCACCTAGACTTCAAAACTAAACGCCTCCCCTACCCCGGCATGCCCGCCACTGCGGCCTGGCACTCCGGCCTGGCACTCCGGCCTGGCACTCCGGCCTGGCACTCCGGCCTGGCACTCCGTTTCCCGCTGCGCTCCCCTTTTGCCTTTTTCCTTTTTACTTTCGCCTTGGCGGCGGTCCGCCGCGCTCAGGCGACCGCTACCGGCAGTTCGTGCGTGAACAGCGTGGCGTGCAGTTGGAGGATCTTGCTGACCGCGCTCGACAGGTTGGGCACCACGAAATCGTGATGGTCGTGGCCGATCCAGGGCGATTCGACCAACACGCTGGTGCATCCGGCGATCTGGGCGGCTTTCGCATCCTGCCACTTGTCGGAAATCACGAACGAGCGGTCGAGGTCCAGGCTCCACTTGAACGCAGCTTCCAAGAACATGCCGGGATGCGGCTTGTAGCAGGGATGCGTGGTGTCGTCGTAGGGGCAGATCAATACGTCGTCCACGGGCAGCTTGCGCCGCATGACGGCGTGCATGAGGTCGAGCTCGCGGCGCGACAGATCCCCGCGTGACACGGCGGGTTGGTTGGTGGTGGCGATGAGGAGGAATCCCGCTTCCTTCAGTCGGGCCAACTCGGCTCCGACTTCGGGCAACAGTTTGAACTCCTCCAGACGAAGCGGCGAAACCTGGTGTCCGGCCCGGACTTCGCACGCGTTGAGAATTCCATCTCGTTCGAGAAATACGGCGGCTTTCATCTTGGTCCTGCGATCAGCATAGACCTTGCCAGTGCCACGGCCGATTCGACCAGTGACAAGCCGGTGTCGTTGAATCGAACTTCCGGCGTCGGATTCGCACTCCTTGCGCTCCCACAGCGATCCGTTCAACCCGCATGGGGAAAACGGGTTAGGTGACCCATTTTTGGAACCCCGGCCGCTGCGGATCGGGGGTTACTCCCCGAGGTCGTTGGCGCTGCCGATGCGTTCCTCAAGGTCGCGGACGAGCGGCAAAACTCGCGCGATGGTATTTGCTTCCGTCTGACCCGGGAACGGTTTGAGGAAGAATTTAACCACCCCCACGGTCTCCCCATTGCGGTCGTGGAGCGGGGCGATGACCTGGTTGTCCACCTTGGTCTTGGTGAAGTAGGCCTGGTTTTCCGCGAACACTTTCAGGTCGGTTTCGCCGGCGGCCTGGCCCACGTCGGCCGCGGTTCGCGCGGCGAGCACGTGGAGTTCGTTGCGCGCGGTGGTCTTGCCGTAGATGCGCACGTTGATCAGTCGCGGCTGGCGCTGGACCAGGTCACGAACAAGTGCGGAGGCGAGCGATTCCAGCGGCTGGAATTGGATGACGGCATCGGAAAACGAAGCCTGCGAGTCCGACTTGGTGATGAAGCCCACCTTGCCGATGATGAACGAATTGTCGGTGAGCTCGGGCATGGCCTCCTTGCCGTCGAGGCGCACCTGAATCTTGGTGCCGCGGCAGATCACGGTGAGTTCGTGCCATTCGCCCCGGGTGATGGGCATGGAATTGCCGATCGGGGCGGAGCGTTCGCCGTTGACGAACTTGTAGAAGCGGACGTTTCCGTCGAGGGCGTTGGCGCGGGCGACGTAGCAATTGCGCGCATCCTTGGCGCGGAACACCACGCCGGCGATTTGCTCGGAGCCGCCGCCGTTGATCTTGAAATGGGTGGTGAGGGTCAGGTCGCCAAAGACGTCGCCATCCCAGAGGAACATGGGGAAGCGCTCATCGGTCGGATCCCGCGAGATCTGCGACAGCGCGGCGATCTGGGACGCGCGATCCTTGGTGCCCACGGCTCCCTTGAGCGCGAACTGGGTGGAGTTGGGCTCCATGGTGATTTTCCACTCGCCGGGCTTTCCCGATCCAGCGAGCACCGAGCTGTAGCCCTGGGGCACCTCGCCTTCCTTCAACGACGAGAAATCCAGCACCTTTTCCGCGGCGGACGCGGAAAACGAGGCGGAGAAGGAACCCAACTGGGTGCCGGAGAGGGCGGCGAGCAGAAGCAGAGACGACAAACCCCGCCACGAACGGATGCGCATGATGGGTGCAAGCTATCAAAGGGATCCTCCGGGGCAACTTTCCGGTTTTCGGATTTCCACCGGGGCCCCGCCTGCCTAGTCTCGCAGCGTGCTGTCTCTCCCCCAGCCCGAGGTCGTATTGACCCATGAAAGCGACCTCGACGGTCTGGTAGCCGGCGTGCTCCTGCAACGCCTGGCCCGGGCCATGTTCGCGACCCCGGTGTCGCTCCAGGCCTGGAATTACCAGGGCTGGAAAAACCGTTCCATGCAGGAGCGCAGCGCCTGGGTGACCGATTTCACCTTCGAAGGCCGGCTCGACCGCGAGGGTTGGCTGGTGGTAGATCATCACTCGACCCAGACCGTCCCGCGCCACGCCAAGCTGGTTCACGACCTGACCCGCTCCGCCGCGCAGTTGGTGTACGATCTGTGCAAGGAACAAGGCATCCAATCGGCGGAACTCGACCGCCTGGTCCATCTCACCAACGTGGGCGACCTGTGGATTCACATCGACCCCGATTTCGACCTCGCGTGCGATTACGCGAACCTGGTGAAGACCTATGGGTTCTGGCATCTGCACGATTTGGTCGAGGGCCGCATTGAATCGCTGCTCAATCATCCGCTGCTCGAAGTGATGTCGGTGAAACGCCGTGTGGAGGATCCCATCGGCTTCGAATGGAGCCGGAAGAATGTGCAGGAATTGAGCAAGACCGTGGGACTGGTCCACACCGCCGTGGGCAACACGAATCTCATCGTGCATCAGCTCCTGTCGCAGCAGGCCACGCCGTACAAGGTGCTGGTCACGCTGTTCCCGAAGTCGAACCGCACGGTGGTAGCCAGCTTCCGTTCGCAGAACGGCGAGGCCCTGCCGGTCGCGGCGCGTCTCCAGGGCGGCGGCCACGCCAACGCCGCGGGCACGACGCTGCCCAAGTCGGTCACCGACACCGAAACCGCCATCGGCTACCTCCGCCAGGCCTTGAACCAGCGGTTCGATACCGGCAGCGGAGGAAGCGGAAGTGGCGGAGGTACCAATTCTGGTTCAGGTGGCGGATTCAACAATCCCTTCGCCGGATTGAAGCTTTAAGCCGATTGGCCGGGGCGAATTTCTCGCGGGCAGTTCCCGCCCGGCGGGGATAGGATCGGCCCATGGACACGCCCATCCCGAAGCCTGCTCCGACCGGGCCCCTGACCGGTGAGGTGGTGTACCTCTACGCCTACGACATCGCGTACGAGATGGACCGTCAGCCAGTGGCCACCCTGCTCGGTCAGCCGCTGGTTCCCTACCGGCTCGACATGGACCGGCGCGGTCCGCGTCACCAGCTCTTCTACCAGCCGCAGCTGCTGCGGTTGCCCACGCGCGAACGGATCGGTCCGCACGGCGCGGTCGCAGTGGAAACCACGGTGAAGCTCATCACCATCGGGGCCATCAGCATCGCGGTGCGCGTCCCCTTTTCGGTCCAGTCATTGTCTGAACTGCGGGCCTATCACGACCTCGAATTCACCGAGGGCAGCCTCACTGCGGAGACCCGGCGTCTTGCAGAATCCATCCGCGCCGAGCTCGCGCCGGTGATTCGGCGGCCCATCGATCAGTTGATGGACGAGGAGGCGTACACGGTGTTCTGCCTCCACGGTCCGCTGGGGGAAACCCCGGACACGGAGGCGTGGCTGTCGGAGCATCGACGCGACGTCGCCGCGCTGCTCACCCAGGAGGAGGGCGGGGAACTTTCGGAACAGGAGGTGGTGGAATCCACGCACCGGCATCTGACCTACTTCCGGGACGACCTGATCGTGCTGGATTGGGATTCGGCGTTGTTGATCGATCAGCCGGCCGACACCGCGGAGGCGCTGCACATTCTGGAACTTGCGAATCTGCAGCTGGCGGAACTGGAGGCCTACGACCGGCATCTCGACACCACGCTGGTGCGGAGTTATCGCGACCTGGGGAACAGTCCGCTGCGACGTCGTTCGGTGGTGATCCGCGAGCTTCGCGAACTGCGGATCGACATGGCCCGGGTGAACGACGAGCTCTCGAATCTGAGCAAATTCTTCGGCGACTGGCATCTCGCCCGCGTGTACGAGGAGGCGGCGGCGCGGTTCCACCTGGCCGACTGGCAACGCAGCGTTCAGGAGAAGCTCAAGACCCTCGACGAGCTGCACCAGATGCTGAAGTCGGACCAGGGAAATCGATGGATGATGATCCTCGAAGTGACCGTGGTGCTGTTGTTCATCATCGATGTGGTGATGTTGTTTCGCGGGAAGGGGTGACGGGGGGCGGGCGGGGAAAGTTGAAGGGTTGAAAAGTTGAAGGGTTGAAGGGGGGATGAGCTAAGAACGTGGCGTCTTTTTTGGAGTGCGGCGGGAAGCGGAGCGCCACGCCGCTTTGGTCTGCACGCCAACCGAGACGAGGGCGCTAGGCTAAACGTTCAGTTAGGCTGCAAAGGTCGTCGGTCGGTGCTTCATCTCGTCCGGGCTCGAAAGCGGTGTCGACGCTGCGCTCTGCCACCGCACTCCACAGGCCCCGTCCACCATTCAAGGCGGCAGCCCGATCTCCCATCTCCCATCTCCCATCTCCCATCTCCCATCTCCCATCTCCGATCTTCGATTCCCGATTCCCTCTTCCGCCTTCGGAAGCCGGTTGCCCGGAGGGGCCTGTTTCTCGCACACTCCCGGCCTCGTCATGGCGTCCTCGTGTCGCACTGACGTGGAATCGTAGCGTCCTGACTCTGTGTTGCGTCACGATTCGCATCCGTTTTTGCATTCGCATTCGCATCCGTATTCGCATTTTGCATGAAGAACGTCGTCCTGCTCGGCAGCACCGGATCCATTGGCACCAGCACCCTCAAGGTGGTGGAGGACATGCCCGACCGCCTGCGCCTGATCGGCCTCGCGGCCGGGGGCAATGTGGATCTCCTGGTCGAACAGACCGCACGCCATCAGCCGGGCACGGTTTCCATCCAGGATCCCTCGCGCGTGGAGGCGCTCCAGCAGCGGGTGGGATCCTCGGTGAAGGTGCTGAGCGGCACCGACGGTCTGGTGGCGCTGGCCACGCTGCCCGAGGCGGACATCGTCCTGATCGCCATCGTGGGCACGGCGGGGCTCCTGCCCGCGCTGGCGGCAATTCGCGCCGGCAAGGACATCGCCGTGGCATCCAAGGAAATCCTGGTGATGGCCGGTGAGCTCGTGATGAACGAGGCCAAGGCCCACGGCGTTCGCGTGCTCGCGGTGGACAGCGAGCATTCCGCCATCTTTCAGTGCCTCGAGGACAAGCCCGCGGAATCGGTCCGCAACCTGTGGCTGACCGCCTCGGGCGGCCCCTTCCGCGACCGCACGAAATGGCCGCGCGAGGCGCTGGCTCAGGTGACGTTGGAACAGGCGTTGAAGCACCCGTCGTGGGTGATGGGACGCAAGATCACCATCGATTCCGCCACCCTTTTCAACAAGGGCCTCGAAATGATCGAAGCGCGCTGGCTGTTTGGCATCGAGATGTCGCGCGTGCAGGTGGTCGTGCATCCCCAGAGCGTGGTGCACTCGATGGTGGAATACGTGGACGGATCGATCATCGCGCAGCTCTCCACGCCGGACATGTGCCTGCCGATCCAAATCGCGCTGTGCCATCCGGAGCGGGTGAAGAGCGACCGCGTGAAGACCAATTTCGCGGCGATCGGATCGCTGACCTTCGAGGAGCCGGACACAGAGCGGTTCCCTGCCCTGCTGCTGGCACGTCAGGCCGGCGAACTCGGCGGAACGCTTCCCGCGGTGTTCAACGCGGCGAACGAAATTGCGGTGGAACGTTTTTGCCGACGCGAGATTGGCTTCCTCGACATCACGCGTCATGTGCGCGCCGTCATGGAAGCGCACCAACGGATTGATCAGCCCTCCCTCGATCAGATCCTCGCCGCCGACCAGTGGGCCCGGACGGTCTCGGTGTAAGCGGGCGGAAAGAGTTCCGGCGGGCGGGTACCAAATTTGGGTCGGGCCGGAGTCATTCGCGCCCGATCTCCGAGTTCAGCCCGAAAAACAATTTCGCGTCCGGGGTGCCGACCAAAGCGGCGTGGCGCTCCGCTTCCCGCCGCACTCCAAGGTCGCCGCCATCCTTTTGGAGTGCGGTGGCAGAGCTCAGCGTCGACACCGCTTTCGAACCCGGAGGCGATGAAGAACCGACCGGCAACCCTCGCATCCAAACTCCGAGTTCAGTCCGAAAAGCATCCCTCGTCCCCGGCCTATGAACGAACGCTCGGTTGCTTTCCGAGCCTCTGTTTTTCTTTCGCTCACCGCTCCGCCCGAAGTCCCAGGTAGTGTCGGCGCAACGGTTCCGGGAATCGCTCCACGGCGTACCGCAGCATCGTTCGTGGCATCCGGGCCGCTTCCTCGTCCAAGTAGGCACGCTCCACCGCTTCGTCGCGCTTGCCCATTTCCCGGAGCAACCAGCCCACGGCCTTGTGAATGAGATCGTGCGGGTCGTCCCGGAGCAGACGCGCCATCCGCAGGGTCGCCGCGTAATCACCGCGCCGGATTCCATGGAAGGTGGAGATCATCGCAATCCGCCGTTCCCACAGGGATTCCGACCGGGCCAAACGCGTGAGTAACGGCCCGCCTCCTCGGGGCAAATGGGGTCCCACCAAAAACTCCGCCGAGGAATCCACGAGGTCCCAGTTGTTCACCCACCGCGTGTTCTCCAGATACGCGTGATGAATCGCGGATTGAACCTCAGGCTCCGCGCGTCGATGCGCCTGCACCCACAGCAGCAGGGCCGTCAACCGGTCCTCATGCCACGGCGAGTGCAGCAACGCGGTAGCCTCATCCCAGGGAAGCAGTCGAAACTCGCGAACCAACAGCCGAACCGCAGGCACGCGAATGCCGAGGAATTGGTCCCCTTCCCCGTACTCCCCCGGGCCGGTGCGGAAATACCGCTGCGATTGGGCGGCCCGCGCCGGATCCGCGAGCGCGCGGAGTTTGCGTTGAAGGCCCGCTACGGTGGGACGGGGCGATGCGGCGGACTGGCTCATTGTGAGTTCGGTTTGAAGGCAACAGGTGTAACCACAGATGGACACAGATGAACACAGATCAAAATGCACCGAACGTGACGGCGCTTTTCCCGCGTCGATCCATCGGCTTCTCTCCCAAATCTGTGTGAATCCGTGTCCATCTGTGGTTACCCCTTTCTTCAACTGCCTGATTTGGGATTCAAGGCGGCTTCGATTCGCAACACGGTATTCCAATTTCGGGTCGTGACCCCGACGCCGGCGAGTTTGGTAAAGGCGATCGAAAGCGGGCTGTCGAGCACTCCCGCCGGGCAGGCCAGATAGGCGGCATCGGGGCCGACCGCAAACCGATCGGGCAACACGGCAGGAGGCATCCGCGCCACGAGGCTTTCCCGGACTGCGGCGGATTCAAAATAGGCTACCAGAAACCGCGAACCATCGGACATCGCGTCGAGGATCGGATTATCCCGGGTGATGTCGCGAAACCGGGTCCCCTCCAACACCAGCACCGAGCAGTCGAATCCGGCCCGCTTTTGAATCTCGGATCGGATCCTGGAGCTCCAGTCGCGCGGGGATCGCCTGGGTCCGGCGAAGCAGACATTTCCGCTGCTGAGAATCGTCCGAACCTCCGATCCGCCCGCGGCTTCCACGCAGGCCCGGAGATCGGCCATGGCGATGCGCTTGGCACGACCCACGTTGATACCGCGGAGGAGGGCGACGTATTCGTCCATGGGGGAATACCAACGGTCGAAGGAGTCGTACTCAACCCGAATCTCGGGTGCTTGCCGCTTCTTTCGAGAAATCAGGGCACAAAAAAGGCGGGCTTGGGGATGACACACGGTTTCACCGCCCAAGCCCGCCACCAACCATCACTCGATGGCCGGCAAAATCTTTTTCCGCTAGATCGACCCCGTGGCCGACCCTGCTGCAATCGTTCCCAACCGGTCTCCGCGCAAGGCCTTTTCTAAAGGCGCCAGGGCGCGAATCGACTCAAAATCGGCCCATTTTGGCTATTTCCATGGGAAATGCGCGATGGGGTGATGCTGAGTACGGCAAGGGGTACGCGCAAAAGGGAACACATTCCGTGCTCGTCGACAACAGGGAATTGAATCCGATTCGCCGCACCGCCCTCCAGACACTCCATCCGGGCTCGGGATGCGAGATCTTTTTTGGCAAACTGGTGCGTATTTCTCCGCATAGGCAGCCGGGGCGCTTCGGAAAAGGATCCATGGACGAGCCATACCAGGGCTCTGACGGAAAACTCCTGTACCGAGAATCCCCATGAATCCTGCATCCCGTTTTTACCGGCCGATCGGAGCCTGCCTGGCGTTGATCCGGACCTGGTCCCTGTGGATGGCGCTTGCGTGTACCCCAGCCGTGGCCCAGATCACCCTGACCACCCAGCCGCAGCCCACCATGGCGAACTATCCCGGCATGCGGGTGCAGGTCGGCATCGGGGCAAACATCCCGCCGAACACCTCGTACGCCATCCAGTGGCAGAAGGACGGCGTGAATCTGACCAACTCCCCGCATTATCAGGGTGCGGTCACGGTGGGCGTCGGCGCCCCGGCGTCGGGGTCGAGCACGGTGTTTGTGCATGCGCTCATCATCATTCCCGACCTCCAGGTCTCGGACACCGGAAACTATCGGGCCATCCTCTACGCCGGCGGATTGAGCGCGACGAGTTCGATCTCGAAAATCGCCCCACTATCCTTCACGCCCCGCAAACCGGTGGTCCGCCAAGCCGCCAATGATGCCTCGGTCCCGGCTGGCACTTCGTTCGTCACCTTCCGCACCCAGATCACCGCTTCGCCCGATTGTTCGTATCAGGTCTTCAAGGACAACATCCCCTTCTCCGACGACACCGAGGCCAAGCGTCACGGCTTCTACGGCGTGAAGGGAAATGTCACGGCCGACGGGGACAGTTTCTTCGACTTCGTGGTCAGTCCGGTCACAACAGAGTCTGCCGGGGTGTACAAGATGGTGATCACCGGTCCCGGCGGATCCGCAACCACACGTGATATCCGCCTCTCGCTCGTTCCCGGCACGGCTCCAGTCATCACCTCGCAGCCCAACCCGGTTGCCATCGGAGCCCCCGGCGCGAATCTCAAGGTGAGCGGATTCGCCGCGACCGGAAATCCCGCGCCGACCTACTACTTCTCAAAGGATGGGGGCCCGCTCCAGCTCCTCACCACCGCGGAACTGAACTTCGCCTACCTCCTTTCGAGCGACAGCGGCGTTTACTCCATCGTCGCAAGCAACAGCGTGAGCATGGCCACCTTCAACCCGGTCACCGTCTCCACCACCCCGCCTACCACTCAGACGCACGTGCCCACTCCGGTTCCGTGCATCGGATCGGTCGATCAACTCCGCGGCGCCGTGCTCAAGGCGAACGTGTATTTCGGAGTGGACGATCACCCGAACCCGAACATCTACGAACTGCAGTTCAGCCCCACCGGCAACACGTTCACCATTCCGCCCGGGGGATACCTGCCCGCGCAGACGGTGAACTATTCGCTCGATCTCACCGGCACTTACGGCAGGGACGCCTACGGAAGTCCGGTGCCCACCTTGAACGTTTCCGGATTCAAGGCGGAAAACGGCGAATTCGTGACCGCGCACTTCTACCTGTTCTGCGACGACAACCACCTCGATGTCTGGTACGACGCGCCGGCGAAGCTGATCCATCACTTCTCCTACTACACCTGGGGCAACCTCGCCACGCCTTCCGCCGGTCCCACCATCACGCTCAATCCGGCGTCCACCAGCGTGATCACAGGTGCCCGAGCCTCCTTCCAGGTCATCGCCACGGGCACGGCTCCTTTGAGCTATCAATGGCAGAAGAACAACGTGGACCTGCCCGGTGAAACCAACCGCACCCTCACCATTGCCTCCGCCTCATCGGCCAACGCGGGCACCTATCGGGTCAAGGTGGTGAACGGAGCCGGCACCTTCAAATTCAGCGCCACCGCCAACCTCAACCTGAATGCCGCCCTTCCCCCGGTGTTCAATCAAACCCCGCGCAGCTACGACTACTACGAAGGCGAACGGGCAGCCCTGAGCATTGGCATCGGCATCCCCAACGGAACCGGGGGACCGATTTATCCGCAGACGATCCCCGCCACGATCCGATGGGAACGGGATGGCGTGCCGGTGAAAACCGTTCTCGGTCCGATCAACACGGTTGAGAATTTCATCGGGCTCGGCGTGAAGGACGGGGCTTGGAATTACATCACCAAACAGGAGGCGGGCACCTACGTGGCGTTTGCCAGCGTTCTCGGGTCCGAGACCAACAGTCCCCCGGCGTTCGTCCGCGTGGTGAACGATCAGGACGCCCCGCTCTTCCGATCCTACAACAGCGCCTACAACCTCACCAATTCGGCCGGTGCGGTGTTGATGGCCGAGGTCGTGGGCACCCAGGATCCCGACCAGCTCGGCACGCTCCGACTCAACCGCGTGGCCTACCAATGGAAGCACGACGGCGTGGCAATCCCGGGCGCGAATCTGCCGTATTACCAGATTCGATCCATGGACGCCGCCCAGGCCGGCATCTACACCGTCGTGGCCACCGGCCTCAGCGGAGCGAGTACCGAAAGTGGTCCGATGGCGGTCAACCTCGTGGATCCCTGCACCCCTCCGGCCAACGACGTCGCACTCCGGGGCAGCGTGTACTACCTGTCGCCGAAGGCCGACACCGCACCGTGGCCGAGCGGCGTGGTGGCCCTCCAGTTCGCCCCCACGGGCAACACCTACGAAGTTCCCGCGACCTCGACCCACCCGGGCTTCAGCGGCACCTGGACCTCGCAGACCTTTGGAACGACGTACCAGATCACGCTCAACGGATTCAGCTTCCGCGACGGAAAAACCAGCGCGGTGTTTTTCAGTCTGAGCTGCGGCAACGGAGCCACCCTCTTCACCCTTAGCCAGGGCGTCTCTCCCTTCGCCTTCCTCAGCGGCCCCGCCAGCGTGCGACCGCCCGCCGCACCAAAGCCTGCGCCGGTAATCTCCACCCCGCCGTCGGCACTCACCGTGGCCAGCGGCCAAACCGCCTCGTTCTCGGTGGTCGCAACGGTCGCCGATGGATCCCCAATCACCTACCAGTGGAAGAAATCCGGCGTCCCCATCCCGGGAATGGTCTCCGCCACCCTCGCGCTCGGCGTGGTCAACGCGTCGAACGCCGGGACCTACTCGGTCGATGTCACCGCCAATGGCCAAACCGTCAGCTCCGCCTCCGTCGCGCTGACGGTGACCACACCGGTTCCAACCACGGCCCCGTCATTGACCGTCGTGCCATTCGCAGGCGGGAAGATCGAATTCAACTTCGTGTCGAGCCCGGGCGTGACGTACTTCATCGAACGGAAGGACTCGCTGGCCGATGCAAACTGGACTCTCGTTCAAACCGTGACGGGCGATGGGGCAGCCAAACAGGCCGCCCTGGATGTCGCAGGCGCATCGGGATTCTTCCGCATTCGCGTGGGTCCTTGAATCGCGGCCGACGCCTTTCATCGTAGAAACGGCAGTTGAAACCACAGATGGACACAGATTCACACAGATAGAGAGGGAGATGCGTGACTCAAGAGGTCTCAAACGGTCTCACCTTTTGGGTGATCCATGAATCCTTCCGTTTCGCGCGTTTCCATCTGTGTTGATCCGTGTCCATCTGTGGTTGAACTCTTCTTGAACTGCCGTCTTTAGGTTCATCGGACCACGGACAAAAAGCATTGGCGCCGGAGAATTTCGGCTCGGGATTGCAGGCCATGTTGCCTACCCTTCAGGGAAGACAGCCATGGCCCGCAAACTTTCATCCATCGCCCCGGACTGGTGGGACTACACCACCCTCGACTCCGACCTGATTGCCGAAGCCGCCGCGCTGACGCCCCAGCGGTTGAAGCAACTCGCCCGGCCGGGATTCCGCATCGTGTTCTACGACACGCTTGAAGACTTCTACCTCGCCGAGGCGCTGGAATACATCGAGGCCTGGAAGCAGAGCACCCCGGACAATCCGGTCGGCATCTGCGGCCCGATCGGCCCCACGGAACAACTCCCCCTGGTGGCCCGGCTGGTGAACTCCCTCGGACTGAACCTAGGATCCGCCCATTTTTGGGGCATGGACGAATGGTTCGACAGCGCCACCGGACTCGAGGTGCCAGTGACTCATCCGTTGTCGTTCGAACGCGCCGACCGCGAACTCTGCTTCAACCGGATCGACCGTAGACTTCGGATTCCGGAGTCGAACCTCCATTTTCCCAAAGCGGATACGCGCGCCTATCGGGCCTCGTGGGATGCGGGAGTGCGTTGCGCCGTCATGCAGGGCGGACAGGGCGACATCAAGCATTGGGCCTTCAACGATCCCCTCGCGCGTCGTGGACGCTGGAAGCACGAGCCCCCGCCCGCTGCCGAGTACCGCAAGCTGGGCACCCGCGTGGTGGATCTGCATCCGCTCACCCTTGCGCAGAACGCTCGCACCAGCGGTGGCGGCAACATCACGCTGGTTCCGGCCAAGGCGATCACGGTGGGCCCCGTGGAAACATGGAAAGCCGAGCGCGTGTCGATCTGGCATGCCGGCATGCATGACAATCCGCTGGGACAACGCCTCACCGCGTTGATGATTTCGAAGGGCCTCGCGGATTCCTCCGTGCCCATGTCGTTGCTCGCCGATCATCCGAACGTGCAGTTCAATTATTTCCGCGGCGGCATCGGCGAGTGCTCGATCGAGATGCACTAGGCCGCGCGAAGCCGCGGCCAAGGCAAAAGGTAAAAGGAAAAAGGCAAACGTGGAGGGCGCGGTTCCACCCGCGCCCCAATTCGTCACGCCCCTCGTTTCAGAAAAAGGCCCCACTTCGCAACGCATACCGCTTAACCCCCATGGTTCAGGGGAACGCGGATTCCAATTCACCCACTGGGTACTCTGACGGGGTCCGCAAACGAAGATGGGGCGTGGGTGGAACCCCGCCCTCCACCGTTTACGGAAATCGGGCGTCATTCTCCGATCGCCCGGCCGTCCGCCCCTTTCGCGCCGAGAACTGCTTTCCAGCCCCGCGCCGACGGCTAGATTCAACGCGTCCTTGAAACCGATCCTGTTTCATCTCGGGAGTTATCAGCTCCACACCTTCGGGTTGCTCGTTGCGCTCGGATTCGTCTTCGGCCTCTGGGTCGCCTCGCGCAACGCTCGCCGCGCCGGGCTCAATCCCGAGGTCCCCTATGACCTCGCGCCTTGGCTGATCGGCGGGGCCCTGATCGGCGCGCGCACCTTGTACGTGATCTCCTATTGGCAGCGCGATTTTGCCGGCCAGCCGCTGTCGGAGATCGTCGCCATCTGGAAGGGCGGACTGGTGTTCTACGGCGGATTGATCGGATCCACCCTCGCCGGAACCTTCGCCGCATACCGAAGCCGCCTGCCGGTGTGGAAAGTGGCCGATTGCCTCGCACCCGGCGTGGCCCTGGGGCACGTGTTCGGTCGAATCGGGTGCCTGATGAACGGGTGCTGCTACGGGCGTCCCACCGGGCTCCCCTGGGCGATCCAATATCCCCGCGATCACAGCACCCACCCCGCCTGGGTGCATCCGGCGCAGATTTACGAATCGCTCATGAACCTCGCCTTTTTCGTAGGACTGCAGTGGTTCCACCGACGACGCAAGTTCGACGGTCAGGTCCTGGCGGTGTATTTCCTCGGCTACGCGGTCATCCGTTCCATCGCCGAGTGGTTCCGCGGGGACTACGAGGTGATCTCCAATCCGTCACGCGGCGTGTTCACCCCCGGACAAACCACCAGCCTCCTGATCCTCGCCATCGGCACCGCCCTCTACGGAGTGCTTCGCTCCCGCAAGCCGGTTCAGCCCGGCGCGGCTTGAGCTGAGTTCCACGCCCGAACGCATTTCGTCGCATGGCCCTCTCGATCGCCACGCTCGCCTATTTGGTTCGCGACTACGACGAGGCCATCGCGTTCTTCACCCAGAAGCTCGGATTCCGGCTTTTGGAGGATTCGCCAATTTCCCCCACCAAACGATGGGTGCGTGTGGCTCCCGCGCCTGCGTCAAAATCGAACTCCAAATCCAAACCGGCTCCCGGCGCCACCCTGCTGCTGGCCCGTGCGGCGAATGCGCGTCAACGGGCGCAGGTGGGAAAACAAGGCGGCGGACGCGTGTGGCTGTTTCTCCAGACGTCCCGATTTTGGGCGGACTACCGGCGCATGAAATCCGCCGGGGTCGAATTCACCGAGGAACCCCGCGACGAGCCGTACGGCTGGGTGGTGGTGTTTACGGATCTCTACGGCAATCGATGGGACCTCGTGGAAGCCCCAAAAAAGAGGCGCAAACCCGGGACTATCCAGCGCCAACCTCTTTGACCATGAGTGCCCCTTCTGCCGCCGGATCTCGATTTCACCTCGCGCAGGTCAACATCGCGCGTCCCCTCGCGCCGCTGAATTCACCGGTCATGCAGGGATTCACCGAAGGGATCAGCGCCATGAACGCCCTGGCCGAGCGGTCGCCGGGATTCGTCTGGCGACTCGTGGGAAGTCCGGAAGCCGATGCCGAAGCGGCCCGGGTGTTTGAAGATCCGACCCTGCTCGTGACGCTGTCCGTGTGGGAGTCGGTGGAAACCCTCAGAGCGTACGCGATGCAAAGCGCGCACGGGAGTTTTCTGCGCCGACGCGCCGAGTGGTTTCATCCCGCCACCGGGCCGAGCTACGCGGTGTGGTGGATTCCACAGGGTACCCTTCCCTCACTGGCAGAAGCGCATCAACGCCTCGCCCATCTGGCCCTGCACGGGCCGACTCCCGAGGCCTTCGGGTTCAGGGAATCGTTTCCGCCACCGGGTGCGGCCTGAACCGCATCGGCCCCGCGCCGCGCATCAAACACCGCACTGGGCCTGATGGCGCAGGGCGTGGTCCACGAGCACCAGGGCCGTCATGGCCTCCACCATCGGCACCGCACGCGGCAGCACGCAGGCGTCGTGACGCCCGCGCGGACGCAACGTGGTGTTCTGGCCGTGGAGATCCACGGTGTCCTGCTCGTGGAAGATCGTCGCAGTGGGCTTGAAGGCGACGTTGAAATAAATCGTTTCGCCGTTGGAGATGCCGCCCTGAACGCCGCCGCTACGATTGGTAAGCGTGCGGACGCGTCCGTCGATGTTGCGGAAAAGATCGTTGTGCTGACGCCCCGTGAGAGCCACGCCGCCGAAGCCGGATCCGATTTCAAATCCCTTGGTGGCGGGGAGTGAGAGCATTGCTTTGCCGAGGTCGGCCTCGAGGCGGTCGAACACCGGATCTCCCCAGCCCACCGGCACGCCGCGGGCGACGCCGAGGATGATTCCACCCACGCTGTCGCCGGCGGATCGCGTCGATTCGATCAACTCGATCATGCGTTCCGCGATCACCGGATCGGGGCAGCGAACCGGATTCGCCTCCACTTGATCCAGGGTGAATTGATCGGGATTCACCGATGCAAGGACATCCTGCACCCGCGTGACGCAGGCGAGCACTTCAACGCCCCAGCGTTCGCGAAGGATCTTCTTGGCCACCGCACCGGCGGCGACGCGACCAATGGTCTCCCGCGCGCTGGTGCGTCCCCCGCCCGGCCACGCGCGGATGCCGTACTTGGATTGGTACGTGTAGTCGGCGTGGGAAGGCCGGAACTTCTCCGACATCTCGGAGTAGGCTTCGGACCGCTGGTCCTCGTTCTTCACCCACATCGAAATGGGCGTGCCGAGGGTGCGGCCTTCGAAGGTGCCGGAAAGGATCTGGACCGTGTCGGACTCCTTGCGGGGAGTGACGATCTTGGACTGACCCGGGCGACGGCGATCGAGGTCGGGCTGAATGTCCGCCTCGGTCAGGGCGAGACGCGGCGGGCATCCATCCAACACAACGCCAACACCGCCCCCGTGCGATTCGCCCCAGGTGGTGATCCGAAACAACTGTCCAAAAGAATTGCCCATGAACCGCGCGATCCTGATTCAAACCGGGAATCGGAGAAAGATGGAAACGCACTGAAGTCGGGACACCGGATCTGCCCATTCCGAATGCCCCGAGACCCGCCACTCGAATCTGGTCGAAGACTTTCGACTTCCGCGACGCAGGGGATCCGCCATGGTTTGCCTCGTGAAAGTCCACTTCCTCGGTGCCACGCGCACGACCACGGGATCGATGTACCTTTTGGAGGTCAACGGACGGCGACTGCTGATGGAATGCGGGCTCTATCAGGGCCGACGCGACGAATCCATCGAGCGCAACCGGACGTTCCCCTTTGATCCGCGCTCGCTGGACGCGGTGGTCCTCAGCCACGCCCACATCGACCACTGCGGCAATCTGCCGAACCTGGTCAAACAGGGCTTCACCGGAAACATCTTCGCCACCCACGCCACGCGCGACCTTGCCGGCATCATGCTGCACGACTCCGCGGCGGTGCAGGAGGCCGACGCGATCTACGTCTCGAAGCGCCGCGCCCTCCGCAAGCTTCCTCCCGTCGAACCGCTCTACACCCCGGCCGAGGCCGAGCGGGCCGTCCGGCAATTCGTGGCGGTGGGATACGACCGTCCGATCCCGGTCATCGACGGCGTCACGGTCACCTTTCGCGATGCCGGCCACATCCTCGGATCCGCCCAGGTGATCCTCGATATCCGGGAAAACGGTCGCACCTTCCGATACCTCTTCAGCGGCGACGTGGGCCGTTACCACCAAACCATTCTGCGCGACCCGCAACCGGTCGATCGCGTCGATTTCCTCCAGATCGAAAGCACCTACGGCGGGCGCGAACACGGCGATGCCAAGGATTCCACGGAGGAATTGCGAACCCTGCTCAACACCGCGTTGGAGCGGGGCGGCAAAGTGATCATCCCCTCGTTCTCGGTGGGCCGGACCCAGACGTTGGTTTACGAACTTCACCGGCTCACCGATGCCGGACGGCTTCCGCGCGTGCCCATCTTTGTGGACAGCCCGCTCAGCGTGAACGCCACCGAGGTGTTCCGACTACATCCGGAGTGTTTTGACGACGAGACCTACCGCTTCTTCCACGAACACGGGAATCCGTTCGGAATGGAAAATCTCACCTACATCCGCGAGGCCGAGAAATCCCGCGCTCTGAACGATCTCAAAGTGCCGTGCATCATCATCAGCGCCTCGGGCATGGCGGAAGCCGGACGCGTGCGGCATCACATCAAGAACAACCTCGGCGATCCGAAAAACCTGATCCTGTTCGTCGGCTACTGCGCCGCCCACACGCTCGGGGCCCAGCTCCGATCGGGTCAGAGCCCGGTGAACATCTTCGGCGAACCCCACACGGTTCGTGCGCAGGTGGCGTCGGTGGATGCGTTTTCAGGCCATGCCGATCGACGCGAACTCTCGGAGTACGTGAAGCACCTCTCGGGCGACATCAAGCGAATCACGGTGATCCACGGCGAAGAAGATCAATCCCTCGCCTTTGCCGATACCCTGCGCACCTTGAAACCTGGCGCCGAAGTCATCGTCCCCCAACCGGGCCAGGTGGTTGAATTCTGACGGCGCCCGAGCCTTTTGGAGTGCGGTGGCAAAGCTCCGCGTCGACACCGCTTTCGAACCCGGCCCCAACACCACACCGACCGCCTACCTTCGCTCCGAGCCCCAGCTCTTGCCCCAACCTCAGGGAATCCGCAGCAGTTCCGGCTGCGTCCAGGAATCCTCACGAGCCTGCGTCGCCTTGCGGATCGATTGAACCGTGGCGGCCTTCACCGGTGCCCCGGGATGATCCCATTCCCGCCGAATGTAAGTCAGCGCATCGGCGATCTGCTGATCGTTCAACGCCTCCGCCAGCGCCGGCATGTTCAGCGTGTACTTCTGTCCCTTCACGGTCAGTTCGTCGCGAACGCCGTGCAGCACGATGCGGATCAACCGCTGCTCACTGCCCAGCACCCATTCTGAATCCCGCAGCGGCGGCGCGAGGCCTTCCTGACCGTTGCCGTGGGGTTGATGACACGCCCCGCAAATCGTCATGTAGAGTTCCTTGCCCCGATTGAAACTGGCCAGGTCGTCTCCCTGAAGCGGCGCAGCAATCTTGATCTCCTGCATGCCGGGCTTCCCTGGCCACGCGATCATGCGGTCGATCGACGCGACACGCTTCTTCACTTCCTCGGACTCCACCGCGGCCAGCGTCTTCCACGCCGCGGGCTCCGAGGCAAACACCACCGGCTTGATCCGCGGCGCCGGCTGTCCCGTTCGGGCCGCGGGCAACGTGCTGGAAATTCCCTCGAGCAACGCCACCTGCTGCCAGTCGCCCGTGGGACGACTCGCAATCAGATCTAGCAAATGCTGGATGCGCGCCGACAATCCCTCCACCGCCACGCATCGCGACAATCCCGACAGCAGCAGCCGATGGGTGTCCCGCATCTGCGCGCACGCGGGGTCGAGAATCAGGGCGTCGAGGAATTCGAGTTCGCGTCCGCCCACGCCGCTCAACACGGCGTCCACCCGGAGGCGGTTCACCGGCCCCGTCATCATCAACACCCGCAGGATCGCATCCGTGGCCGGCGTTCCGATTTCCCCGAGCGTGAAGATCAACTGCAACTGCTCCTCGGCCGGCAGCAGTCCGGCATGCTTGAGAATCAGGCTGCGCGCATCGTCGCGGTCTTCGCCCTTCAAGAATCCCTCGGCAAGCTTCATGCCCGCCTTGCGCACCACGGGTGACGAATCATCCATCGCCCGGGCCAGATGCGACAACTGGAGGCTCCCCAGCCCTTCCAGCGTCCACAGGGCGTGCAACCGTCCCAGCGCCTCCGGGTTCTTCCCCGCGTCGAGGGCCTGCACCAAGGCTGGTACAGCGTCCACAGCCTTGCGTTCGATGAGCATCTGCTGCGCGCGATCGCGCCAGAATCCGTTCGGATGCGAGAGCCGTTTCACCAGCTCGGCCGATTCCACCCGGGCCGGGAGCGCGTCGCGCTTCACGGCATTGCCCTCCTTCACCACGCGCCAGATTCGACCCAGGTTCACCGGGGACTGAAGGTTGCGCGATTCGATCTGCTTGCGGAGGTACGTGGTGAGGTAGATGTGGTGCTGAATCAATCCGCGGTAGAGATCCACAATGTAAAGCGCACCGTCCGGACCATTGAACAGATTCACCGGACGGAACCGCTCATCCAGCGAGGTCATGAACTCCGCCTGGAAATACGCGTTGGTCGCGGAGAGGAATCCGTCGCGGTTCAGGATTTTGTTCCGCCGGATCATGTTGCCCGTGGGCTCGCACAGGAACACATCGCCCACGAATTCCGGACCGAACTGGTCGCCGCGGTACACCACCGGTCCGCATGCCCCGGTGTAGGTGGCCAGACGCCCATCGGCGGTGAGCTGGCCGGGTTGATACCCGCGATTCACGCCGGGATTCACGCGCGCGGTCCACACGCGCTGATCCTCCGCCAATTGGACATTCACCCCGAACGGATTCCGCAGATTCGGATTCCGGGTCAGATACCGGCCATCCACCAGGTCGGCACGGAGTTGGTCGGAGTTGGAGTTGTGATACAACCGGCCGTAGTTGTCCTGCGACAGACCCCACTGACCGCGGAAGGCGGTGGGTTCCTTGATCCAGGTGTTGGTCCCGGATGCATTCCAGCGGTAGCGCCAGGTGTGATTCGCCGAGTAGATCCAGTTGTC
This sequence comes from Verrucomicrobiota bacterium, assembly GCA_947454705.1. Taxonomy (GTDB): domain Bacteria; phylum Verrucomicrobiota; class Verrucomicrobiia; order Limisphaerales; family UBA9464; genus CAIVQB01. The sequence continues at coordinate 154,370 of CANGKZ010000007.1, read as the reverse complement.
GAGCATCCATGTGGGACTGTTGCTGGCGTGCTCTGGGTTGGCCTTGCGTCCCAATTTTGGGTCGTCTTGGCTCGCGTAGTCGTCGGCCACCAACTCCTTCTTGTCCGCCTTGCCGTCACCGTCGGTGTCGCGGAGAAACCACAGCTTCGGCGGCTCCGCCACGAGGGCTCCGTCTTGAAAGAGCATGATGCCGCGGGGCATGACCAGTCCGTCGGCAAACACGGTGCGACGATCCATCCGCCCGTCCCCGTCGGTGTCTTCGAGCACGGCGATCGAACCGATGGGACGATCCTCCCCCGTGCCATCCGGATCGCGCATGTAGCCGGTCATTTCCACCACCCACAGGCGGCCGCGATGATCGAACTGCATCGTCACCGGCGATCCAACCAGCGGCTCGGCTGCGACCAGTTCCACGCGGAATCCCGGGGCCAGCGCAAAGGTCTTGGCCTCCTCGTCGGCGCTGCGCACGGGTGTCGAGGGAATGCGATCCTTTGGGACGCGCTCCACCTGGACCTCATTGGTGTGATCGCCGTTTTGGGCGCGTGTGAGGACGGGGAGCAACAGGCTGAGACCCAAGGTAAGACTCAGGCTCCAAAAGGCGTGGCTGGGACGATGGCGGAACATGATCAAAAACGGTGATTCAACCGACCCGCATCCCGGTGTGAACATTCACACGGAACGCCGGGAGACGGGAAAAGCTCCGCCCGGTGTATCGGCATTTGCATTCGCCGCCAAGCCTTCGGCGACGAATCCCCCGCGCCCGAACCGTTGCTCAGGCGGACGGCGGCGTGCCGAAGTGCGCCTTGTGGGCGGCGTAGGCTCCCACGTCGGAGAGCATTGCCTCGATCGTGGCTTCCAGCGGCTTAAGCGCCACCAGTCCGGAGAACACGGCGCGATCGCCGATGGAATCCTCCAGAACAAAGGTCGGACGCTGGGTCACCTTCAGGGCGTGGAACTCATCCGTGGACGCCTTGGCCCGCGCCGCCACTTCCGCCGATTTCGCGCGTTCCAGCAGCTTCGCAGCATCCAGTCCCGCCGCCTTCGCGCCGACCTCGGCGGAGATTTCCCATTGGCCGACCTTGCGTCCTTCGAGCACCGCGGCGTTGGCAATGGCCAGACGCACGCGGTCGTCATTCACCCCGAAATCCCGCGCCGCCTCGGCCACCAAATTGGGGGCGAGGTATTCGCGAAGCGCCGGATCAAACCATCCGGAGTTCAACATGTAGGGCGACCGCATGATCATCCCGCTGCGGCGATAGAACCAATCGCACTGATCCTTCGACACCGGCATCCCGGATCCATCCATCAACGCCACCTTCCACGAGAACCCCACCCGCCCCGCGTACCGTTTTTGGAGCTCGAGCCAGGTGGGTTCGGCCCAATGGCACCAGGACGAAACCACTTCGAGGTAGTAGGTGATGTGCAGGCTCATGGCAGGCGGGAGGGATCTGTGTTGAATCGGTTGTGGCGCGATCAGCGGCCAGGTGGCTTGGGAGGAAGCAGCGCGAGAACGTCCTGCTGCTTCAGGTACCAGTCGCGGAGCGGACGCGAGAGCAGCGAGTCGCGGAAATCCTTGAAATTCCCGATGTTCAGCGCGCCTTCCACGTCATCCTTCAACGCCTTGTTCAGGTCGCCCTTGGCATCGGTGGCCCATCCGCGGAAGGAACCGATCTTGTCATTCAGCGCCTTGGCGGCGGCCAGACGGCTTTCGTCGTCGTACTTGAACGCGACCACCTCGACGAAGCTCTTGTCCACCTTGCCGCGAATGCGCGTTTCCTCGTCCTTCGCCAGGATCACCGCGCGCGACACTTCGACAATGCGGCGTTCGAGTTTCGCCACCAGGTCCTCATCGCCCGGGTTTCCATTCACCTCGGCGGCGAGATCGCGCGACGCAGTTTCAAACCGGCTGCAGACCGCCTTCACCACTTCCTTTTCGAATTCGGTGAAGAACAGTTTTCCGCGCTTGATGATGATTTCCTTCTCCGCAGGGGTGAACGAATAGCGCTTCTCATCCAAGCCCACCCAGTTGGTGTAGGCGGGGCTTTCGAGGAGTTTTTCGAGGCGGGCGGTCAACGCGGTCGCGCTGATTTTCTCAACCGCCTGAACGCCCTTCGGCTCGTCTTTGAGTTCAAGCTTCAGGTCGAGCGGAAGGAAGGCGAACACCGCGCGATCCAAGCCTCCCAGCTTTTCCACCTGATCGTTGAGCGCCTTCCAATGCGCCTTCATCCGATCCTTGCGGTTCAACTCATCCACCACTTCGAATTCATTCTCGACCTTCAGCGACCGCGCGCCCGAGCGGAACCAGGTCAACATGCGACTGACGTTTCCAGCCGCGGCATAAGCAGAGGCCCGCGCATCGAGGACCACCTTGCCCACCGGCACCTGATCGCGGGGATCCCGCGGAGCGCGCTGGGCGATGAAGCGCTCGATCAGCGAGTTCGGCAGGTTCTTCAGCAGGTCGGAAAGATCGGCATAGGCTGCGACCACCGGCTCGGTTCCATAGTCAAACGTGGCCACGTCACCGTACCGGCCGGCATCGCCATCTGTGGCGAACAGAAGCTTCTTCTCCGACGGCTCCTTGCTGTCGAAATAGCCCCAGCGAATCGTGGCCCGGTCATGCGGCAGCGGCTCGGGATTCACCCGCATGCGCCAACCCACAAATGCGGCCGCGCGGAACACGCTGTATTCCATCATCGACGACGTGGTGACGCGATTCGTGTAGGCCTCGGTGCCCTTGCCCGTGACGTAGGCCTTGAACCATTCGTCGAGCTCCTTCGGGGTCATGGTCGCCGACAAGCTGCCGGCGAAGTTGTGGCGGAGACCGAGCACGTGCCCGACTTCATGGGCCACGACTTCGCGCACATAATCCTGCGAGGCACGCAGCACCGCTTCATCGGTCATCGCGTCGTTGGCCAACAGGTCGGTCAATCCTTGCGCGTACTGCTCGGCGAATTCGGCGAGGTCCACGTCGCACGCATTGGCCGATCCGAGGAAGGCGATCCCCAATTTGATTCCGCGATCACCCACGCCGGGTTCGTGCTTTTCCTTTTTCTCCCCGTCCTTCTTGGCGGCGAGCTCCTGCATCGCACGCAGGGCACGACGCGCACTCGCCTTGCCGCTGACCGCGAACACCGAGGTCATGTAGGCCTGACCATGACGCGACTCGCCGGTGCGGGGATCGAGAAGCAAATCGGCATACGCCACCCCGGCACGATCCCACGGCACCCACTGGACGATATTGCGGGTGGCATCGGGAGCAGTGACTCCATCCGGAGCCTTTTCCACGCGCACCACATTGGTTCCAAAGGCGCGGTTCCAGTACAGGATGCCGTCCTTCACCGCCTCGACGTAATCCTTCGGCGTGTTGGCGCTGTAGTAAAACTGGACCGGCTTGGAGAGATCGAACCGCGCCATCTTCGTCGTGGTGCGTCCGGTGGTGGGCTCCAACAACGGCGGCGTGGCAAAGAATCGCGCGTACCGGGCTTCGACCTCGTTCTGTTCGCGTCCGGGCTTGTCCCCGGATTGGTACGGTGCGAAGAAGTAGCGAACCTCATAACGGCTCTCGCGATTGGCATCCAGTTCGCGATCGCGCACCTGAACGCTTTGGCGGACCACCAGGAGCGAGTCCTGCCGTTCGACGGCGAACACTCGGCCCTGGGGAACCTCGAGCGCCACATCGCGTCCGGCGGAATCCCCGCTCAACCAGGATTGGTCAATCACCCGGCGCATGCCCTTGTTGAAATCAAACACCACCTTGGTCGCGTCCTGTTCCACGATCGGGAAGGTCGCAATCAAACGGCGGGCCGGGAGGTCGCGGGTGACCACAATGCCATCGACGGATTCATACAAATCCACGCCGTCGTGGAACAACTCGAACCGAACCACGAGTCCGGCGAGCCCGTGGCTGGTGGCGGCGGTGGATTGGGGAATCAGCGAGGCCGACATCAGGAAGTCCTTCCCGAGCGCGGAGCGCGAAAGCACCAGCGTGTGGTTGGTGCCGGCGGAGAGTTCGTCCTGGATTTTGCGCGACGCGGTGTCGGCGGCCGACACCGGGAGCGATCCCGCCACGACGGCGCAGACGGCGAACAAAGGCACGGGTTGAATCCAGGTCCGGAGCATCCGGGAAAACCCGGTGAGAAACGCAAAGGAGGGCATAGCGATTTTCCAATTCACCGACTCACCGATCAATTCGAGGCCGCAAACTCAACGGGGGCAGCGCATTTCTGGCAACTGAAACCGCGCCAAAACGCGCTCACTTGCTCCCGGAAAATGCGGATTTTGCGGCCTGCTGGTTCCATTTTCGATTCAACGCCGCCACTTCCTCCAATTGCACCCGGCGGAGATTCGCCGCCGTCACGTTCCAGTCGGCCATCTGCGCATTGAAGTCATACACCCAGAGCGCCGCGAGGTTCACCCCCGCCTGATCCAGCTGGTTGAGCAGAGCGGTGAACTTCTCACGCTGATCCGGAAGCGGCCGTCCGGGCACACCGAATTCTCCCACAAACACGGGCTTTTTCACCGACCGCCCCACCCGAACTGCGGCTTCGAGGCGTTCCAAGTCCGACGGCTCGTAGGCTCGAACCGACAGGCAGTTGATTCCGCCCGGGTTGTCGTCGCGGAGCATTTCAGCGAATTGCTCGGGCGAATCCTTGTCCCAGGATTTGGACTTTTTCTGATGCCACGCACTCGCCCGGGGAAAGGCGTTTCCCGAACTGATCAGCCGCTCGGGATCCAGCCGGCGCACCTCGGCCGCAAACGCCGCGAACGCGACCCTAATTTGGTCGTGGGTGAGCTCGTCGGCCGCGGTACGAGCGGACGGAGTCCCCAATTTGGGCGCCACCGGCGGACGGTGATCCGCAGCGTTGGGCAGGTCGGCGGCGAGGTTGAACTCGTTGCCAAATTCCCAGGCCCAGATGGCGGGCGAATCTCGGTACCGGGAGACGACTTCGCGGACATACGACTTCATGAACGCATGCACCTTGCTGTTGGTGTTTCCCCAACTGCTGCACGGCTCCCCCACCAGGTCGGGAATGGCGCTCAGGTTCCAGAAGAACGACGGAATCAACCCGATCTGATGCCGCTCCGCGGAACGCACCACGGCGTCCATGCGGGCGAAGTAATCGAAGCGGTTGGTCTGATACAGTCCCCAGTGCACCGGCCAATATCCACCGGCGGAAAACCGGGCGAACGGAATCTCGCGGGCTTCAAGCAATGCCATCCCGGACTCACAATCGCGCGGATACTCCTGCTCGATCGCGCGTTGAAAGGCGTCGTAGTAGTTCACCCCCACTCCGCGATACGGACGCCCGTAGCGCTGGAGTTGTCCTTCGGGCGAAACCGTAAGGCCGCCGCCCGCCAGCATCGGAGCCACGCTCAAAACCATCGCGCCGAAACACAGCCATCGGCGGAAGAATTCAAATCCGGCCTTCATGCGATCGAAGCATCCACTTCCGTCGGCTGCCAAAGCCACCGCCCCTCCATGCCACCTGCGACCACGATGGTCTGCCCCGTGATGTGGCGGGCCAGCGAATCCGACGCGAGAAACACAATCGCATGGGCCATGTCTTCGGGGCGTCCAATTTGCGGCAACGCCATGGTCGCGGTGACGCGTTTCACAATCGATGCATCCTTGAGGTTGGCGGCATTGCGCGGCACCACGGTCCAACCAGGACAAACGCAATTGATCCGCCCTCCGCAATACTCCGCCGTGTGGGGAGCAAGACGCGGCAGCTCATTCTTCAACGTGCGCACCAACCCGTAGGCCATCGCCGCCTTGGCCGAGGCGTAGTCGGCATGGCCCGCCTCGCCGAACACCCCGGCGGTCGATCCCACCAGCACCACGTTGCCGCGGCGCTGACGTTCCACCCGTTGGAGAAAGGCCCGCGTGGTGAGAAAGGTGGACGTGAGAACCGCATCCAACGTGGAGTTCCATTGCTTCAGCGACATTTGGTGAAACGGCACATCGCGCGTTTCCCACGAACCGGCATTCGCCACCACAGTGTCCACCTCGCCCATCGCGGAATCGATGCGCTTCCACATCCGCTCCACCTGAGCCTCGCGGGTCAGGTCGGCACGGACCACCAGCGATCGCTTCCCTTCCGGATCCAGCTCCGACTGAAGCTTGCGGGCCCGGTCGGGATTGTCGCGGAATTGCAACACGAGCCGGGCGCCTTCGAGCGCAAACGCCCGCGCTGTGGCGGCGCCGATCCCGCCGCTGGCACCTGTGATGAGAACCGTTTTGCCGGCCAATCCTGAATCCATGGAGCTCTTGAATCTAGAAACGGTGATTTAAACCACAGATGAACACAGATTCACACCGATGGAGTGCCAAGCTGAGAGGTTTGACGCGTGTCGAACGCTCTTGCCATTCGGGCAACTCATGAGTGCTTCTGCTCTGCGGAGTTCCATCTGTGTTGATCTGTGTCCATCTGTGGTTGAACTCCTCTTCAACTTCCATTTTCAGCTGGATCCACAGAACACCCCAGAAACAACCCGCCGCGACTCAGGCCGTGACGGTCGAATCGCGCGGAACGTCGGACAGAATCTGCTGAAGGATTAGATCCGTGGTCACGCCCTCGGCTTCTGCCTCAAAATTGGGGATCAACCGGTGACGCAACGTGGAGGTCGCCACGGCGGCGATGTCGTCGAAGCTCACATTGAAGCGACCCTCGGTCAGCGCACGCACCTTGCCGGCAAGGATGAGCACCTGGGCGCCACGCGGACTGCTGCCGAACCGCAGATACTGGTTGGTGATCGGGGCCGCAGTGGAAGTCTTGGGATGCGTGGCCAGCACGAGACGGACCGCGTAGTCCTTCACGTGGGTCGCGATCGGCACACCGCGAACGAGCTGTTGCATGGCCTGCAGCCCCGGACCATCGAGCACCTTCGAGGGAGGCGTCTGAGCCCCTTCGGTGGTGCGGTTAAGCACCTCGGTGAGTTCATCGCGCGTCGGATAGCCGACCACGAGTTTGAAAAAGAAACGGTCCAACTGCGCTTCCGGCAGCGGATAGGTGCCTTCCTGGTCGATCGGGTTCTGCGTCGCGAGCACGAAGAACGGCTTCGGCAACGGACGCACGGCACCACCGGCGGTCACCTGACGCTCCTGCATGGCTTCGAGCATCGCCGACTGCGTCTTGGGGGTCGCGCGGTTGATTTCGTCGGCCAGCACCAGGTTGGCGAACACCGGTCCCTTCTGAAATTCGAACTGGCGGCGGCCGTCCGGCGTTTCCATCACCAGGTTGGTGCCGAGGATGTCGGCCGGCATCAGGTCGGGCGTGAACTGGATGCGGCTGAACGCCAGGTCGAGGACTTCGCTGAGCGTGCGGACGAGAAGCGTCTTGCCCAGACCGGGAACGCCCTCGAGCAGCACGTGGCCGCCGGCGAGAACGGCGGTCAGGGTGCCGTCCACCACGGCGTCCTGGCCGACCATGATGCGTCCGATTTCATTGCGGACACGGGCGTAAACCTCACGAAACTGGGCGATTTGTTCCTCGGTGTGCATGGCGTGGGAAGCGATGGATGACGGGACAAACCCTAGACACGACCTGCCCGACCGCAAGGTTGTTCCCGCCGATGTTTTGAAGACCCGCTGAAAGCAAGCCCGGCACCTTTTCTCCTCGCCGGACATTGCGCCCGGGAATCCCATCCGTACCTTCCCGCCATGGCTGATTCCCAACAGTCGCGCATCGCCGAAGAGCCTTGGCGCGTGTTCAAAATCATGGGCGAGTTCGTCGAATCCTTCGACACACTTTCCCGCCTTGGCCCCGCCGTGACCATTTTTGGTTCGGCCCGGACCAAGCCCGAGGACGTGTACTACAAGGCCGCCCAGACCATCGCCGAGGGACTGGCCCGGGAAAAGATCGCCATCGTCACCGGTGGCGGCCCTGGAATCATGGAAGCGGCGAACCGCGGCGGGGCGAAACCCAAGACGGTTCCCAGCGTTGGGCTCAACATCGAGCTGCCCTTCGAACAGAAGTGCAACCGCTACTCGAACCTCACCATCGACTTCCACTACTTCTTCACCCGCAAGGTCAGCCTGGTGAAATACAGCATGGGCTTCGTTTACATGCCCGGCGGATTCGGAACCCTCGATGAGCTGTTCGAAGTGGTCACACTCGTCCAAACCCAGCGGCTGCCCGCGTTCCCGATCATCCTGTTTGGAAAATCCTACTGGCGCGGATTGTTCGACTGGATCTCCTCCACCCTCGAACCCGCCGGCATGATCAGCCCGGGCGACACCGATCTGCTCCGCACCACCGACGACCCCGAGGAAGTGATCGAATGGATCCTGAACTACCGCCGCACCGTCGGAGTTCCGGAACAGATTCCCCAGGCCTTCCGCTGATCGACCCCTGCGCCACATTCTCCTGCAGTATTTCATCCCATGCCCCGCCCTGTGCCGGTGACCCGGCTGCAATCCACGGTGCTTCCCAACGGCCTGACCGTGGTGAGCGCGAATCAACCGCACCGCGCCAGCGTGGCCCTGGGAATCTGGGTGGGAACCGGAGGTCGACACGAACCGGAATCGCTCAACGGCGTTTCCCATTTCATCGAGCACCTCCTGTTCAAGGGCACGAAGCGGCGCAATGCGGCGCAGATCTCGCAGGCCGTTGAAGGCATCGGCGGATATCTCAACGCCTTCACCGACGAGGAGCACACTTGCTTCTACGCCCGTGCGCAGACCCATCACATGCCCCACCTGCTGGAGGTGCTGGCCGACATGTTCATCAACTCCGAACTCGCCGACGCGGAAATCGCCAAGGAACGCGAGGTCATCAAGGAGGAGGTGGCCATGTACCTCGATCAACCACTGGAGCTGGTCAACGACCTCCTCAACGCCGGTCAATTCCCAAACCACCCGCTCGGTCGTCCAGTTCTCGGAACCGAACAATCTCTCGATCGACTCGACCGTCCCGCCTTCCGGCAATACCTGCAGCGAAGCTACACCACCGGAGCCACGGTGATCGCTGCAGCCGGGGCCGTGGATCACCGGGAGCTCGTCGCCCTGGTGCAACGCCACTGCCGGAAATTCCGTCCTGGACCGCGCGTTGCCTACGAGCCGGTGAAGCACGAATCCACTGAACCGATTTTGGTTCATCGACGCCGCAAGGTGGAGCAGACCGCGCTCTGCCTCGGCATTCGCACCTGTTCACGTCACGACCCGCGCCGGTTCGCCCTGCGATTGCTCAACGCGATTCTGGGCGAGAACATGAGCTCCCGACTCTTCCAGGTGATCCGCGAAACCCACGGCCTCACCTACAACATCCAGAGCAATCTCACCTTCTGGGACGATTGCGGCGACTGCGTCATCTCCGCGGGGCTCGACGATCAGCAGGTCGAAAAAACCATTTTCCTCATCCTCACCGAACTCCGTCGCCTTCGTGATCGTGCGCCCAGTCCGGCGGAGCTCCGACGCGCGCGGGATTTCGTGATTGGCCAGATGGAGCTGCATCTCGAGGGCACCGAGAATCAGATGATGACCCTCGGAGAACTCTGGCTCGGCTACGGGCGGCTGACTCCGCCGGGGGAAACGCGGGACCGTCTCGCAGCCGTCACTGCGGCGGAGATTCGAGCCGCGGCGGCCGAGGTGTTTTCCCCCGAACGCCTCACCCTCGCCTGCGTGAGCCCGCAACCGAAGCCCACGCACCTGACCCGGCTGCTGACCGGGCTCTGATCTGCGCCCGGCCGATCAGTACCGGATTCGGTAAAACCGCCGGTCGGATCCTCCGGCCACCGGCGGGTCCACAAACTCCACCACACCGGACTGAATCGTTCCGGTGGTCAGCACCGACCAATCCACGAGGTTGGTGGACACTTCGAGCCGGGCCGTGGATCCGCTGGCTGACGCCTTCAAACGGAATCCCCCATTGGGCTGAAGCGCGAACTCCTGCAACACCGGCGGCGTGAGCACCACCGCCTGAACCGCGAACCGAACCGTCGCCGGATTCGAACTCTTGAATCCGTCCTGCGCGGTGAAGACAAACGAGTCCTCGCCCGAGAAGGCGGGATCCGGCGTGTAGCTGAACGCCCCCGTTCCCGTTGCCGGACCGCTCAATCGGCCATTCTTCGGAGGCGTCACCACGGTGAAGCTCAACGCGTCGCCCTCTGCATCGGTCACCAATCCGTCCGCCCCCAACGCTCCCGACACCTGGGTTCCCTGATCCAGCCGGTACGATCGATCCGTGGCCACGGGAGGCTGATCCGCGACCGCGCAAACCGGCGAGTAGGTGCGGGTCTTCAGCGTGAGCGACCAGCAAAGGATGGTGCCGAAATCATTCAGATACACATCCGTCGCGCGCAGTTTCCACACCCCGTTTGCCGGCTTGCCCGCAAACGAGGCGAGCGGTTGATCCGGCTGATAGCTTCCAAGGAACGGCGCCGAACCATCCGATATTGCGACCGATGCCGAGTCATTGAACACCGTCGAACGCCCGGTGCTGCAAGCCCCGTCGCCCATGTTGGGGAAGTCGCCGCCTTCATTGTCGGAAAGCAGGATTTCGGTTCCATCCGGATGCTGCAAATACAGGCGAACGTCGCCAATGGTGGTGTGATCGATTCGCACCGAAGCAGTCAAACTCTCCACAATGGGATTGTCGGGAAGCGAAACCTGCAGCGAGGAAATGCCGGTGCCGAGATCCGGAATCGCAATTGGAACATTGGTGCTGGCCACCGAGTTCGTCGCCGGCGCGTTGAACTGACGCGTCCCCACGCGTTGGGAGAATCGGTTGGTGATTCGCTTTCCGGCAGCGTCGAGCACCAGGGAGAACTGCATCAACGAATCGCACGGCACGGTTCGATCCAACCGAATTTGGAACGGCTGGGTTGGGAGTGCAGATCCCTGCGGAGCCAGATCCGGCCACACCGCGTTGGTTCGCAGCACCGTCACTCCCGGACTGGTTGCGGACAACGTGCCCGTCACTCCCTTGAGCGATTGATTCCCCTGATTTCCGAGCCACACGCCCAGGTCGATGGTTTCGCCGGGATCCACCGCCCCATTGCCGTTCCCGCCCGCGCCCGGAACTTCGGCCACCTGATTGGTGATGACGGTCACCGGATCGATCGGCGTGCCGAGGAAATCAATCCGCACGGACCGGACATAACCGGTCTCCTTGGCCACGGTGTCGGTGAACCGCACCTTCCATGTCCCGGCCGAGCTTTCGCCCCAGTGCCGACGCGAGAGAAAGGTCCACATGGGCCATCCGCCGTTGGTATCCGAATGACGCTCGGCCAATCGACTCACCATGCCGCTGGGGGAAATCAACGAGATGGTCATCTGTCCGCGGCTCGTGTGAACGGCATCCACGGTGATCAACGCGTGCTCGATGCGAATGCCCGAGCCATCAAAGGTCAGCTCCTGCGTCACGCCGTTGGTATTCGCATCGGGGACGTTGAGCTGAATTCCCTTCACTTCGCGAAACACCTGAATGGCTGGAGGAAGATTGGTCCAAGTCTTGGCCAGTTTCACCGCGGGAAGCGCCTGCACGAGCCCCGCGCCGCAGGAGTGGTTGAATGCGAATCCCGCTCCGTTGGTGCTCCAATCCGGATCGGTGGGAACCACCTTCTTGGCGGTGCGAATCAGAATCTCCTGCACATCCCGCCAGCCGAGGTTGGTGTTGGCTTGAAGCATGAGCGCCACCACGCCCGACACGAGCGGTGCGGAGGCGGAGGTGCCGTTGAAGTAGGCCGAGTAATCTTTATTGCCCAGATCGAGTGTCGTCTTGGCCGTGTTGTAGCCGTTGGTGCCGACGCGATCGGTGGTCAGCAGCGCCCGATGCCGCGCATCGATTTCACCGCCAAGTCCACCCACGATCACCGGCGCTCCCGGGGTGCTGTACGTGGCGGGCGATCCATCCTGGCGCAGCGCCGCGATCGGCAGCGAATACGGGCTGTTCTTGAGGCTGTTGTAGTTGACGTTGTCCCCTTCGTCTCCGTTGTTGCCGGCGCTGAACACGTAGATCACCCCGCGTCCGCCGCGTCCCTGGCTGATCCCATTCTTGATTCCATCGAACACCAGCGGGCCGTAGTCGGCGAAATCGGAAAAACTCTTCGCGCCCCAGGAATTATTTTTGATCGGAATCGCCTCGTTGTGATGGGCGAACGCTCCCCCGATTTTGGAATCACCGAGGGCGCCTCCGTTGATCAATCGGATCGCGGCAATTCCCGCCTGATTCGCCACTCCGGCGATGCCGATGTTGTTCGACGTCGCCGCGGCAAGCCCCGCCACGGCGGTGCCGTGCCCATCGTCCCAGTTCGCCGGACTCGGATCCGAATCGTTCGATAGAAAATCATATCCCAGCGCCGTCCGAACGTTGCCCACCAGGTCGGGATGCGTCACTTCCACGCCATCGTCGAGAACCCCGATCACCTGCCCCGCCCCGCGGCCCAGATCCCAGGCGTCGAGGATGTTCAAGTCGATGCCGTCCACGCCGCCATTGGCCTCGCTGGCCTGGATGTACCACTGCGCGGGGAAAAACGGATCGTTGGGAATGAGCTCGCGCTCCTGGTGTCGTGCGAGCTGCGGATCCGCCGAGATCACGCCTGGAATCGAGCGAAACGCAGTCGCCAAATCCAATGCGGCAAACGCTTCGACGGCCTCAACGATCACCGATCCCGGCGAATAGATCGGCTGATCCTTCAGCGTCGCTCCAGACACCGAAGCGACCAGGGCTGCCGCATCGATCGTGGGTTCGACCCGAAGCAAAACCTCGCGCGTGAGCACGCGTCGGGAACTTTCCGAGTGCGGCTGCCCTTGGAGGTACAACACCGGCATGATTTCCGCCGCCGATCCGGTGCCGGGAACCGAAGCCGGTCGGGGGCCGGAAGGCTGCGAATACGGGACCGATTCCACACTCCAAGAACCATCGCGTCCCGCCACGTAGCGTTCGCCTTGGGCCACTTCGAAGGTTCGCGCGCGTCGACCATCCTTCAGCACGAGGGGGTCGGAAGGAATTTCCGCGCGCAGCTCCACGGCGAGCAGGAGCGAGAGGAGAAGGCCGAAGGTGGGAAACCCGTTTCGCCGCAGACCGGACGTCATGCGAAAAAACTAGGCACAGCCTGCAGCAAAGGCAATGCGGCGGGACTACAGACCACCGAACCGACGGTGCCGACGCGAGTATTCCTCCAGCGCTTCGAAGAACTGCGCCTTTCGGAAATCGGGCCAGAGCGTCTGGGTGATGACGAACTCCGAATAGCTGATCTGCCAGAGAAGGAAATTGCTCACCCGCATTTCGCCGCTGGTCCGGATGAGCAGGTCGGGATCGGGCCAGTGACGCGTGTAGAGATGCTCACTCATCACCCGGTCATTGATCTCCGCGGCCTCGATCTGCCCGGCCTTGACCTTCTCCGCAATCGCCCGCGCCGCCTCCACCAGTTCGGTCCGAGCGCCGTAGCTGAGCGCGAGAATCAGGGTCAGACCGTTGTTCTTGGCCAGCGCGGCGCGCGTCTTGGCGAGCTGTTCCTGCACCGCTTCGGGCAAGCGCCAGATCTGGCCGATCGCCTCCAACCGAACGTTGTTCCGGTTGAGCTCCCCGATTTCGTTTTTCAGAAACCGGGCCAGGTACTTCATCAAGGTGTCGACCTCGTCCTTGGGCCGATTCCAATTCTCCACAGAAAAGGCGTACAAGGTGAGGTACTTCACCCCCACCTCGCCCGCGGCGCGGATGATCGCGCGCACGGATTCCACGCCGTTCCGGTGCCCTTCCACGCGCGGCAGATGCCGTTGCTTCGCCCAACGCCCGTTGCCATCCATGATGATGGCCACGTGCGTGGGAAGGCTGCTCTGGGCCGCCGTCGAAAGCTTCGGTTCAGCGCTCATGGATGCGCGAGGAAATCAGACAGGTGACCCGCTCAATCAGAGGAACATCGTCTGATCGCGCGCTGGGCCAACGCTGGTGATGGTCAGCCGAGCCTCGGTCAACTGCGCCAACGTGAGCAAATAGTGACGGCAGTTTACCGGGAGATCCGCCCAACGGGTGATTTGTTCGGTGGACGTCTTCCAGCCCGGAAATTCCTGGTACACCGGCTTGCACCGGGCGAGGACTTCGCAGTCGGAAGGCACGTAGTCGATCTGCTTGCCATCGACCTCGTACGCGGTGCACACGCGGATGGTTTCGAGAGAATCGAGACCGTCCACATTGGTGACGGCGAGTTCATCGATGCCGTTGACCATGGCCGCGTGGCGGGTGGCCACGGCATCAAACCAGCCGCAGCGACGGGCACGTCCGGTGGTTGCACCGAATTCGCGTCCCATGCCGTGAAGCAGGTCAGAGATCTGTTCGTTCTCGGTCGGCAGCGGGCCTTCTCCCACGCGGGTGGTGTAGGCCTTCATCACGCCCACGACGCGATCCATGCGGTTCGGCGGCACACCGGATCCGGTGCAGGCGCCTCCGGAGGTCGTGTTCGATGAGGTGACATACGGATAGGTTCCGTGGTCGATGTCGAGGAAGGTGCCCTGGGCGCCTTCGAACAGGATGTTGGCATGACGCCGGGTGGCGGCGTGCAGGTAGGTCACCGTGTTGGCGACGAACGGGCGGAGACGGTCTGCCGCCTTGGTGTAGTCGGCCAGAAGCTTGTCGTATTCCAACGGCTGGGCACCGAGGGCCTTCAGCACTTCGTTGTTCTCCTCGAGACGCTCCTTCAGCCGCTGCGGGAAGCGGGTCGGATGGATGAGATCGATCACGCGCATGCCGACGCGGGCGGCCTTGTCGCCGTAGGTCGGACCGATGCCGCGCTTGGTGGTGCCGATCTTGTTGTTGCCCTTGCGAACCTCGCGGGCTCCGTCGAGCTCACGATGCCACGGGAACACCACGTGGGCGGTCTCCGACACGAGGAAGTTCGCCGGAGTGACTGCCACGCCGAGCTTTTCCAAACCGTCGATTTCCGCGACGAGCCCGATCGGATCCAGCACCACGCCGTTGCCGACGATGCACACCTTGTCCTTGCGGAGGATGCCACTGGGGATGAGGTGGAGGACGTATTTGGTCGGCCCGACGTAAACGGTGTGACCGGCGTTGTTGCCGCCCTGGGTACGGACGACGATTTCGGCCTGTTCGGTCAAGACGTCAATGATCTTGCCCTTGCCTTCATCGCCCCACTGGGCACCGACGAGAATGGTATTTGCCATGCAGATGCTGGATGCACCGGCAGAAAAAAGCCCCGAAGGTAAATTTCGGGGCTCGCTGCCGGTATTTACGGGTGGAGGCTAGGGAAAGCGCCGGGGCGAGTCAATTTCCCGTCTTGCTGAATCCACACCTCCCGATGCCGGGTTCGTCCACGCCAAAGAAAACCGACAGCATCGGACGGGGCGATTCCAGATCTCCCTCGATAACGATTTCCGTGGAGGGCGCGGTTCCACCCGCGCCCTAATTCGTCGCGCCCCTCGTTTCGGAAAAAAAACCCCCAGTTCGCAACGCATACCGCTCAACCCCATCGTTCAGGGAAACGCGGATTCCAATTCACCCACTGGGTCTTCCGACGGGGCCCGCAAACGAAGATGGGGCGTGGGTGGACCCCCGCCCTCCACCGTTGACGGGATTTATCACCTCCCCTTCTTCAACCTCCGCCAAACAAAAAGGACCCGGCACGCGGCCGGGTCCTTGCAAAGCGGGAGTTTTGAACCCCTCGACTCAGAACTTCTTGGAAACCTCGATGTACACGAACCGGCCGAGGATGTCGTAGCTCGACTTGTCGGTGTTGTCTTCCGACGAGGAGGCAATCAAGCGGGGCTTCTCGTCGGCGATGTTGTTCACACCCACCGCGACGCGGGCGCCGTCATACCACTTGCCCTTGGCTTCGCTCTTGAAGGTGTAGGCGAGCTGCATGTCGACCTTGTAGTAGTCGGGCACATTCCACACACCGCCGGCTGCGGTGAAGTCGTTGACCGGAGCTCCCACCGAAGGATGGGTGTCGCCCAGATCTTGGACACCGGGCAGATAATGAGCGGAGACCGTCCAATCGAAGTTGTGGAAGCTCCAGGTGAACCCAGCCGACAGATTGTAGTCGGGGATCATGCCCTGGGCAGCGGCCACAGCCTGCGAATCGGTGTACTGGCCCTTGTAGCTGTACCAAGGCGTGCCCGGGCTCAGCTTGATGTCATAGGCAAACAGGACGTTCGCCGTGGTAAACACCCGGACCGTCCCACCAGAACCGAGGTCCCAGAGGTAGTCGGCGCTCAGATCCACACCGTCGGTGCGCAACGCACCACCGGGGAGCAGCGGAATGTTGAGTGTGCCCAGATTGTTGACGTTGATGTAGGTGGAGGAAACGCCCGCCGTCGGGAGGTAGGGAGCGTCGTTCTGATCGAGATAGATCGGGTTCCCGTACAATTCAGGACGACCGTTCCAGATCGAAGCAGCGCCGTTCTTGTTCAGGTCGGCGATGATCGAGGTGCCGCTGGGAGCGAGCGCGATGTTGTCCTCCACGATGTGGTAATAGCTCAATCCGAGGGTCAGATTCTTGATCTGCTTCGGCGAATAGGTGATCGACGTGGTGAACGTCTCCGAAGTGGCGGGCGGGATGTTCGGATTGCTTAGGTAGTGGACCGTTCCCTGCACCGCGGCGGGCTTAAAGCCATTGCCGTCGTCCGGAACCACGAGGTACGGATTGCTTTCCAGGATGGGCCCGTAGAGCTGGGTCAGCGCCGGAACCACAAATCCTTGGGAATACGTGCCAGCAACGGTGACCTGCTCATCGATCGGCTGCCAGCGAAGGCCCACTCGGGGAACCGCAGAGGAGTTCGAATTATTGCCCGATTCAATATGCTCGATGCGTCCCGAGACCGACAGGTCGAGGCGATGAATGCCCGGCACGTCCTGCTTCGGCTCAATGATGGGAACGGATGCTTCGATGAATCCGGCAACCCGGTCACGCGTTCCACCCGGGAAAACGGGAAGTGCGTTGAGGCCGATCAGGTTTCCACCAGCGAGGAGCGGATCGGCTCCCGTGCTCAGGCTTTCGCCCAGGTACTGGCCGCCCACCGCGATTTCGAATGCACCAGCCGGCAGATCGAAGACTGAACCGCGTACGCTGCCTTCCACCGACAGGAGGTCGGAGAACCCGGACTGATATCCGGAGGCCCGGACGGCGTCGATGGTCTGCGGATCGTTGAATCCAGGCAGCGCAAAGATGTTGTACAAGGGAACGTTGGCTCCCGCGCTGTTCTTCAACACGCTCAGTCCCGGCGATCCCACGAGCGGGGTCATCGCCTGGTTCAACGCCACGGCGCTGGCGCTGTTCTGGAACTGGTACTGCTGGGTGCGGCTGTAATCGACGCCGACATCATAGTGCCACTTTTCGAACACATCGCCCTTCACGCCGGCGAGAGCGCGAAGCGCGTCGGAGTCGGCGTTGAAGACGCGGTTTCCGGTCTCGATCAAGCGGGAGCGGACTCCGAGAGCCGTGTTGCCACCCTGTCCGACGGCAACACCGAACGGATTGTAGGGATTGTCAGCCGGGACGGTCAGATGCGATCCACCGAGGGAAGCAATCGGAGCCGGAGCGAGCTGACCAATGCTCGTGGACTTGGAGTAGAGCAACTGGGTGTACGCCGTGACGTGCTCGGTCAGATCGTACTCCAAATTGGCGACCACATTCCGTCGATCCTGACGCTGGATCGTAACCGTGTTGAGAGTGGTCGTGTTCAACAACGTCGCACCGCCACCAATCGTCGCGCTGGCTGGCGTCGAGTTGATGGGAATGTAGGGAGTGACTCCCTTCTGGGCGAGTGCCGCGGCATTATACGCTGCGACGGTGGTGTATGGGCCACCAGTCAAAACCGGGGGTGCGGTGATCGAGGCGTTGTATCCCGGAGCTCCCGCTGCGAGAGGCGAGCCTGCCAGAATGAAGGAGCCGGCGCGGCCGGGATAGCTGCCGCTGAAATAGCTCGGTGCGTTCAGGCCGTTGGCGGCGAGATCGTTCAAGCTCAATCCACCAATGCTCCGGTTCTTGGTGTAGAGCGGATCGGAGTAGTAATAGTTCGCGCCAACCGTCAGACGCAGCTTGTCCTTGGCATACCCGAGCACCATGGAACCGCGGGCTTCGTTGTACACGCCTTTGCCCGTGGCAAATCCGTAACGGCCGCTCACTTCAACGCCGTTGAAATCCTTCTTGGTGATGATGTTCACCACGCCACCGATGGCGTCGGAACCGTAGATCGTGGAAGCACCGTCCTTCAGCACTTCGATGTGATCAATCATCGCCACGGGGATCGTATTGAGATCCACCGCGAAGGTGCCGACGTAGGTGCTGAATGCGCTGATGTTGACGCGCTTACCGTCGAGAAGAACCAGTGTGGGGAGGTTGCGGAGTGCGATGTAAGACTCGCCGAATCCGCCGTTGTTCAGCGTCTGTCCCACGTTTCCGTTGCCAGTGAAGGACGGACTGAGCGCCTTCAACGTGGCCAGAACATCGGTGCCGCCGACCCGCTGGATGTCTGCGGAGCTGACCGTTTCCACCGGAGCCATTCCCACTGAATCCGCCGTCGGAATCAGCGAGCCGGTCACGACCTGCTTTTTCATCTCGGCCGGAGCCCCACCGCTTTGCGCCATCAACGAAGGGATGGCAAACAGTTGGGCACCAAGCCCGACAAGCAACGCGCGACGATACAATTCAACACGGCCATTCTGCATGGAGGAGTGATTCATGAATGTGTGCAAGGTTGTCCGGCCTGAGGTTGGGTTGCGGCCGGTGGTTTTTCTTATGAAGCTCCGATTTCCTCGCATGACAAGAAGAAATCACATTCATGTGAGATCGCGGTGACACGCCCTTTCGCTCTTGCCGCATGTGCACAAAAAAACCACCCACAGGAAAATACCCGTGGGTGGTTTTGAAAGAATCCTAGGTGCTAGGAATCAGAACTTCTTGCTGAGCTGGAAGTAGTACTGACGGCCCAGCGGATTGTGAACGGTGCTGAGGTAGGCAAACGAGTTGTTGCTCAGACCGAGGTACAACGGCGGGTTGGAATCCAGGATGTTGTTGATACCCGCAGTGACCTTCACGTCCCAGGGCAACTTGTAGGAAGCCTGAACGTCGAAGGTCATGAACGAGCTGACCGTGGAGTCGTCGCCGGTGGCCGGATTCGAGTAGTTGACCTCGCCGATGTAGTTCGCCACCACGCCGGCCTCGAGCTTCCGGTAGTTCCAGAAGAGGCTGGCCGTGGAGCGCCACTTCGGGAACGCATCGGAACCGGAGGTGAAGCCATCCGAAGATTCGTACGGTTCGCCAGGACCGGCGGAGGTACGGAAGCTCAGGAGGTACGAGGAGGCGAGATCGAAGCGCCAGGTGCCGGCGGTATCGGTCGGGAGCTCATAGCTGAGACCGAAGTCCAGCGCGTCCTCGATGGTGGAACCAAGGTTCTGGAAGCGGTCGTTCAGGGTGAACACCTGGCCGGCCGGGAGACCGGTCAACGGGTCGATCGACGGGATGGCCGCGCCCGGGTTCGCCGCGAGGAAGGCGGCATCGCCTTCATACGGCAAGCGGGTGTAGCCACCAGGACGTGCCGAGAGAGCGCCGTTGCCGAAGAAGTCGGCATAGCTGCCGATTTCATTCTTGCGGGCGATCTGCACCCACTGGGCCGAGAGACGGAGTCCCTTGGCGACAGCCGGGGTCAGCACGAAGCCGGCATTCCATTCCGTGGCCGTTTCCGGCTTCAGGTTGATGTTGCCGCCGCGGCTGATCGGAATTTCGCGCTCAATCGTTCCGCGCAGCGGATCCCGGAAGGTGCCGGTGAGCGCGTCGGAGGGCGAATTGTAGAGCTGCTGCAAGGAGGCGGGACGGAAGCTCTCGCCATAGCTCGCACGCATGAGGAAGTCCTCGCTAAACGGACGCCACTCGATGCCCACTTGCGGCACTTCGGAATCACCGAAGTCGCTGTAGCTGTCGATGCGGCCCGCAGCGGTGATGTCCACGCGGTAGAATCCGAGGACATTCCAATCCTTGCCCGTGATGGGGATGCGGGATTCGATGTAGGCGGCCGTGAGATCGCGGCTGCCAGTGTTTCCGAGGATCGGGGTCTGTCCCACGATGCCACCGGACTTCTGAATTTGGTCCGGATCATCGATGAACTTCTCCGTGCGGTATTCCATTCCGACCGCATATCCGACGGTGCCGCCGGGGAGGTCGAACAGGGAGCCGTAGCCCTTGGCGTCCCAGGAGAGCAGCTCGGTGGTGCCGGTCTGCTTGGAGCCCACGAGCAAACCAGCGACGGTGGCCGGATTATTCGGAGAGCTCGGTCCGCTGAACGGATTGAACGCCGTAAGCGGGTTCGTGTCGTTCAACGCGTTCTGGAGCTGGACCACACCCACGCCGACGTTGTTCTTGATCGTCTGAGCCCGATTGAACAGGACAGCCGTTTCATAGCTGAACTTCTCGCTGATCTCGCCGCGCAAGCCGCCGAGGAAGCGGAAGGCGTCCGTGTTCGCGTCAGTGATGCGATTGCCGGTCTCGTAGAGACGGATGCGGCCCGCATTCAGGTTCACACCAAAGGGATTGAACGGGTTGGTGGACGGGATGGTCACCATGTTACCCACGTTCACGACACCCTTCTTCACGACGGTCGTGCCGACGGGAATGCCGATGCCACTTCCGGATCCAGCGAGGTCCACCGGAGCCGGAGCGAGTTCCACGTGCTCTTCCAAGTGGCGGAACATGAATTCACCGAAGAGCTCCGCCTTTTCCTCGAAGATCTTGTGATTGAAGGTTCCGAACACGCCCTCGCGCTGCGAGCGGGGAATCGCCTGGGACAGCTGGAGGAAGTTGAAACGATCGGAATCGGTGAAGGTGTGGTACGCACCCGGAGCCGCCTTGCCATCGGTGCCGATGGGCGGGACGAGGGTCACGGATCCACTCGCACCGGCGAACGGAGTTCCCGCGAGGCCAGGAGCGGTGCGGGGCACCGTGAAGCGGCCGGGATAGGTGAACGAGCTGCCGTTGTTGATGCCACCCAGAGGGCGGAGGTCCACCTGCGACGAGAACGCGCGGTCGCGGTTGAACATGTCGTTCTGGTGGAGGTAATCGGCGACGATCAAGAGGTCGGTCTTGTCATTGCCGGTACCAAACGTGATCGAGCCCTTCACCGTGCCGAAGTCCTGGTGGACGGTGTTGCCGTAGTAGAAGCGCAGTTCGCCGCCGCGGTAATCCTTCTTGGTCTTGATGTTGATCACACCCGCGATGGCGTCGGCGCCGTAGATGGCGGACGCGCCGGAGGTGAGGATTTCAACCTGATCAATGGCCTCAAGCGGGAGCGCGTTGAGGTCCACGAAGGAATCGGTTCCACCGTTGGAGAAACCATAGGGAGCGACGCGACGTCCATTGAGGAGGATCAGCGTGGCGTTGAGACCGAGGCCGCGGAGCGACACGCCGGTGCCGCCGCTGGCGAAGCCGGTGCCGCCGTTGTTGCCGTTCAACGCGCCGGCGTTGGACTGGGGAACGCGGAGGAGCAGGTCGGTCACCGTGGTGACACCCATCTGATCGATCTTCTCGCGGGTGTACACTTCGACCGGCTGGGCGGTCTCCACTTCAGCCGTGGGGATGTTGGATCCCACGACCACGCGCTTTTCCATCTTGGCGGCGTCCGTCGAGGCACTTTGAGCGAGGAGGACCGGGCCAGCGAGGAGCTGGGCACCGAGACCGATCGTGAGGGCGCGACGGAAAGAATCCGCACGCATCAGCGAGCTTCCGGAAACAGTTCGGAGGTTTTGATTCATAGGTGTTTTGGTTGACCGATCGCCGCCGGAGTTGGGGGCCGGTGGGTCGATTCCTGCCAAAAAACCGGCATTCGCCAGTGACAAGCAAGGAAATTCACTCAGGCAAAGCAATAGCCTGGTGACGAATTCGCGCTCGCGACGCGCATCCCGCATCGTTCACGCAAGCGAACGTTGACACGTCTCCCCACCATCCGTAGCGTTGGCCGTCACAAGTCACACCACGCGTTCACTCCATGCTTCGCCTCGCTCTCGTACTCTCACTGGCCGCCGGGATTGCGGCTTTGGTCATCAATTTCGTCGTCACCCAGCCGGCGATTGAGGAACAAACCAAGAAACTGGTGGACACCAAGGCGCAATACGACGCCTCCGTGACCGCCCAACGCAAAGCCGAGGGCGAAGCCAAGACCGCCAAGGCCAACGCCGACAAGGCGCTGAAGGATCTCGCTCAGACCCGCACCGAGCTTGAAACTGCCGCGACTGAAGCCACCACCCAGAAGGGGCGCGCCGACAAGCTCGCCAATGATCTCGGCAAGACCACCAAGGAACGCAACGAAGCGCAGCAGGAACTCTCCCGCTGGCAGGTGCTCGGAGTCCAGCCCGACCAGATCGCCCAGCTGAAGACCGACCTCCGCGAAGCTTCCGAAGCCCGCGCTGCCCTGGCCGACGAGCGCAAGATTTTCCTCCGCAGCATCGAGCACCTCCAGACCCGTCTGGACCGCTTCGAGAACCCCAACGACAAGCCGGTCGAAATGCCCGGACTCAAGGGCAGCGTGGTGGCGGTTGATCCCAAGTGGAACTTCGTCCTCCTCGACGTGGGTGAAAACGGTGGCGCGAAGGCCAACGGCATCGTGATGGTTCGCCGCGGCGACAAGCTTCTCGGCAAGGCCCGCATCGTGTCTGTGGATTCGAACCGCAGCATCGCCAACCTGCTCCCCGAGTGGCGCCAGGGCGAAGTGGCCATCGCCGAGGGCGACAAGGTTCTGTACTGATTCTGGTCCGCCGAGTTCGAAGACGATCCGCTGAACCCATGAAATCCCGGCATTTCCTCCGTGCGGCGTTTCTCGCAGCGCTCGGACTGGCTGCGGTGCTGTTCTCCGGTTGCAAGACCGATGACGAATTGTCCGCCCGGCCTTGGAATACCCCGAAGTCGTGGGAGAACGGCCTCCCGGCCTCGATGACCGAGGGGCGCTGAAGCACCGCCTCGTCGCTTCGCGCTTCACTTCAAATTCGAACCAGCCCGGTCTCTCCGACCGGGCTGATTTGTTTTCCGGCCCATGCATTCCCCTGCCCTGTGCGTGACGAAGTTCGTGAATTCCAAGTTCCTTCGATTGATCCCTTGGGTTCTCCGGTTACCGTAGCCGCCGTGCGATGGATTGCTGCCTTGTGTTCGGCCTGGGCGTGGCGGATGGCGTGGCGGGAATCCCGCACCGCGCGGAAACGTCTGGTCGTTTTTTCCACGTCGATCTCGCTGGGCATCGCCGCGTTGGTCGCGCTCGCGTGCCTGGGCAGGAATCTGCGCGACGCGATTGAGGCCCAATCGAAATCCCTCCTCGGAGCCGACCTCGTCTTCATGCGGCGCGAGCCCTTCGCGCCCGAGGATCGCCGGCTGATCCAACGGTTCGGCGGGAAGATTGCCGAGGAGACCAGTTTCTCCACCATGCTCTCCTTGGAATCCGGGACGCGCCTGGTCAACGCCCGGGCCATCTCCGGAGAATTCCCGTTCTATGGCACCCTGGAAACCGATCCCCCGTCGGCGGCCGACGCATTTCACCGTGGTGAGGGAATCTTGGTGGAACAGGGCGTTCTCTTCCAATTCGGAGCCAAAACCGGAGATCCTGCCCGACTCGGTCAGCATTCGTTTCGTATCCTGGGGGCCCTGAAACGCGCCCCGGGGGACACCGTCGCCTTCTCCACATTGGCTCCGCGGGTCTACCTGCCGGGGAAGGATTTGGAATCCACACGCCTCCTCCAGCCAGGCGCGCTGGCGCGCCACCGAATTCTCATCGCGCTCCCCGATGCCGCCGTCAGTTCCGATCCCGAGGCGATGTTAAAGCCGGTGGAATCAGAATTGGAACGCCGCCACATCGAGGTCGATACCGTCAAGAAGCGTCAGCGGGACCTCGGGGAGTCGCTCGCCAATCTTCATCGCTTTCTGAATTTGGTCGGACTCGTGGCCCTGATTCTCGGAGCCATTGGAATTGCGAGCGCGCTGCAGGTCCATGTTCGACAGAAACTCCCCCACGCCGCGCTGCTGCGCTGCCTTGGCGCGACGACGCCACGGGTGTTTGCGGTGTATCTCGCCCAGGGCATCGCTCTCGGAATCCTCGGATGCGGGCTCGGCGTTGGACTCGGATCCGCCATCGCGCAGCTGTTTCCACGCCTGATCGGAACCTTCATCCCCTTCCCGTTCGAACCCGGATTCGCCTGGGCCGAAGCAGCGGGCGCAACGTCGGTCGGATTCGCGCTCTGCCTCCTCTTTACCCTGATTCCCCTGCTCGAGATCCGCGGCGTTCCCCCGCTCGCGGTGCTGCGAGTCAGTGCCGATGGACCGGTGCGATCAGATCCTGCCCGGTGGTGGATCATTGCCCTCATTGCCACGGGACTCACCGCATTCACCATCGCCCAATCGCGCCACGTGTGGGAGGGGCTTTCGATTGCCGGCGGACTGGCGGCCGCATTCGCCCTGCTGGCCGGAACCGCCCGGATCGTGATGTGGATGACGCGACGATTCCTACCGCGGCGGCTCCCGTTCGTATGGCGGCAGGGAATCGCCAGCCTGCATCGGCCTCGGAATCGCACCACCTTGATGATGATCTCCCTGGGCCTCGGCACGTTCCTAATTCTCACACTCCACCTCGTTCGAGAAAGTTTGCTGGCCCAACTTTTCCCGCCCTCCGCGGCTGGAAAACCCAACACCATCTTGTTCGACATCCAGCCCGACCAGCGCGACGGAGTCCTCCAACAACTGGCCGCCCATCGACTGCCGGCCTTGGAGCAGGCCCCCATCGTCACTATGCGGATCTCCCAATTGAAGGGCACGCCGGTGGATCAATTGGGACGAACTCGCGCCGCAGCATCCACCGCCCAGGTAGCCGACTCGAAACGCCCCATTCCAGATTGGGCCCTCCGACGCGAATATCGATCCACTTGGCGGGACCGCTTGATCGATACCGAGTCGCTCTCCGCCGGAACGTGGATCCCGAAAATGTCGGGCGAACCGTCCGACACCAATCCCGTCCCAGTGTCGCTTGAGGACGGCATCGCGCGCGAACTTGGACTCAGCCTCGGCGATACGATCCTGTTCGATGTGCAGGGAATCCCAATGCCCTGCCGGGTGGCCAGCCTGAGAACCGTCGATTGGCGCCAGGTGCGTCCCAATTTCTTCGTCGTCTTTCCCACAGGAGTTCTCGAGGAAGCTCCGGCCCAGTATGTCATCGCCACTCGCATCGATTCCGCCGCCGAATCCGCCGGTTTCCAGCGCGACCTGCTGAAGTCCTATCCGAACGTCAGCACCGTGGACCTCACCCTGGTGCTCCAGACCCTGGACACCATTCTCAGCCGGGTGGGCTTCGTCATTCGCTTCATGGCGCTGTTCACGGTGGTGACCGGACTGATCGTTCTCGCCGGAGCGATCGTGACGGGCCGATGGCAGCGGCTGCAGGAGTCGGTCCTCCTCCGCACACTGGGGGCGAGTCGGCGTCAGATTCGGCAAATCCTGCTCGCGGAGTACATCGCACTCGGATCGCTGGCCTCCGGCACCGGGATTCTTCTCGCCGTCGCAGCGAGTGCCGCGCTCTCCGTGTTTGCCTTCAAATCGCCGCCGAAGATTTCACTGCTGTCGCTCCCGGTGGCATGGGCTGTGGTGACTGCGTTGACCGCGGGAATGGGGTTGTTTGGGAGCCGTGGGATCTCCCGGGAATCGCCGCTCGAAGTGCTCCGACGCGAAGGCTGAGACTGATAACAAAATTGGGGAGAGGGGGAAATTGCTCAAATGCGCCTGTAAACGCGGATTCAGCCGCGGGGGCTGACGAATTGGGGACCTCCGAGCGCAAAAGCGGTAGAGGACTACCGCAGTCCAAGACCTGGCGGAATTCGCCGAGCGAGTGAGGAACTCGCAACAGCGTCGTGGAGTGCGCCAGTCCTCTGGCGCTTTGGAATCTAGACTCAGGACGGGTTCAACTGAGCACAGGCATCGGCCAATCCGACTCCGTCCGATTCATCGTTGATCTACCTCTCGGCGACTCCGCGACTCCGCGGTTTCACTCCCAAGTCAGCCGACGTGGGCCGAGCCCCATGCCAGCCGGGCTGGAAAGCACCGGCTCCATTTGGAATAGGCGCGCGGCCGCGACGAAATACCGTGCGCGCTTATGAAACGAAGCCGCGTTGTGCGACTCACCCTGTCGGGAACGATTGCTGCCAGCCTCTCCTTCGCCGGTTGCAGCAAGTCCTCCTCGGACGACTCCGCCGACCTCTCCAGTTCGGCCTCTGACATCGATGCCTCCACCTGGATCAGTGAGGATCAGGCGATCACCAACAACGCCTACCTGTCCGGAGCCGGTTACTACCACGCGCCGTTCCAAGGTTGGTACACCCATCCGCTCAACACCTACTGGCCCGGCCGGGGCTACTATTATGGTGGGGATTGGTGGCCCACTCCGTTTCGGGGTTCCCTCGCGCCTGCCCGTCCGTTAAGTAGCGCCGTATCCCTCGCCAATACGCTTCACGCCGCGCAGCTGGGAATCCGTCCAAACTCCGGTGAGACCACCGAATCGGACTCCAACAACGGAGGCTCAGGGGTTCGCAGCGGCAGTGGCTCTGGCGGTGGGTCAGGCTTCAGCACCACCGGAAGCGGCGGCACTTCGAGCGGAACCGGAGGTCGTTCCGGAATCGTCCGCGGCGGATTCGGCGGCAGTCATGCCGGCGGATCCAGCGGAGCTTAAGTTCAACCCACTGCACTCAGGAACACTCCTCCTTTCACACTCATGAGACGTCACACTGGTTCCCCACGGCCCGACTGGCAGGCGCGCGTTGAATCCGTCGGGCTGACCTACCACACCCACGATTCGGATCCGTACTGGAACGAGTCGGCGTGGTACGAGTTTACCGCCGACGAAATTGACACGCTCGAGCACGCCACCAACACCCTTCACGCGCTGTGCCTCGAGGCGGCGGAGGCGATCATCGATCGCAATTGGTGGTCGCGACTGGCCATCCCCGAGGCGGCAATCCCCGCCATTCGCGCGTCGTGGGATCGTGACGACTTCAGCCTGTACGGACGCTTCGATCTCGCCTGGGACGGCCGCGGAGAACCGAAGCTTCTCGAATACAACGCCGACACGCCGACCTCACTGGTCGAGGCCAGCGTGGTGCAATGGTTCTGGCTTCAGGATCGATTCCCGGGGGCGGATCAGTTCAACAGCATCCACGAGCGATTGATCGAGGCCTGGAAGCGCGCGCCCGCGGGCCGGGTTCATTTTGCCGCCACCCGGCTTTCCACCGAGGACCAGCAGACCGTTCACTACCTCCGCGACACCTGCGCGCAGGCGGGACGCAGCACCGCGGAGCTTGCACTGGAGGACATCGGATGGGATCCGCGAAAGCTGCGCTTCGTGGACCGCGACGGCATGGCCATGAACCGTGTCTTCAAACTTCATCCCTGGGAATGGATGTGGGCGGAACCCTTCGCCAAATACCTGCCCCGTGTGCCGATGCTCTGGCTCGAACCCGCCTGGAAGATGCTGCTCAGCAACAAGGGAATCCTTCCCATTCTTTGGGAGCTTTTCCCCGGGCATCCCAACCTTTTGCCGTCGTTCACCCGCCGGGAACCGCTCGGAGCGTCCTACGTGCAGAAGCCCCTGCTCAGTCGCGAGGGAGCCAACGTGCGCATCGTGAGAAATGGAGAAGTGGTGGCCAACGCAGAGGGCGAGTACGGCGAGGAAGGGGTCATTTATCAGGCCCTCGCATCGCTGGGAGATCACGATGGATTTCACCCGGTGCTGGGCTCGTGGGTGGTGGATCACGAATCCGCCGGCATGGGCATTCGCGAGGATCGCGGGCTGGTGACCGGGAATCGAAGCCAGTTCGTGCCGCACTTCTTTCAGCCGAGATAAAACGGCCATTGAAGCTCGGCCGAGGATTTGGCGATGGTTGGGTCCATGAACCTCCACCACCTGGAACTCTTTTACTACGTGGCCCGCCACGGAGGCATCATGGAAGCGGTGCGGAACATGCCCTACGGCATCCAGCAACCGGCGGTGAGCGGACAGATTCTGCAGCTGGAATCGGACCTCGGGTTGAAGCTCTTCAACCGTCGCCCTTTCGAGCTCACCGCCGCCGGACAGGAACTCTACGCGTTCGTCTTACCGTTCTTTTCGCAGATCAACACCGTGGGCGATAAACTCCGCGGCGGCGTGGTGCAAACCCTTCGTCTCGCGGCTCCGGTCTTTGCTCTCCGGGAGCATCTGCCCGAATTGCTGCAATCCATCCGGGGGCGCTATCCGAACCTTCGAATCAATTTGCGCGAGGCACACCAGCCGGAGATCAGTGGACTGCTGGAGCGTCAGGAAATCGACTGCGCGGTGACCGTGATTGAAGGCTCTTTTCCTCCGCGGATTCTTTCCGAACCATTGATCAGTCTGCGTCCATGGTTTTTGGTGCCGAAGACGCATCGGGCCAAAACCTCGGACGAACTGCTCGAGTCCGTGGCCGCCGGAACAGATCTCGCCCCGCTCATCACCCTGCCCGCAAACGAAACGCTACCGCGACGGTTCCGGGAAATGCTCTCGAAACGGGGCATGGAATGGACGCCTTCGATCGAAGTCACCGCGCTGGATCTGATCGATACCTACGTGGCCAACGGCTTCGGGATCGGTCTGTCCCTCGCCCTCCCAGGGAAACGCCCTTCCGCTGGACTGCGCGCCCTTCCCATTGCAGAGCTTCCTCCGCTGGTCATTGGAACGCTTTGGCGCGAGCCGGAGATTCCGGCCGTTTCCGCGCTGCGTGCGGTTCTCAAGGCCCGTGCGACCGCGGTGGCTCAGGCGGATGCGGCAGCCGTCGCGCCCTAGCAGGCCCTTGCGAATCCGCAGCGCGCGTTTCCCTTTTCCGGGATTCCCACTAACCTCCCGGCCTGTGATTCGATTTTCTGCATCGCTGGAACACGTGGGCGTCGCGGCCCGCGATAGCGCGTCGCTCGCCGACTGGTACACCCGCGTTCTCGGCGCCACGGTCCGTTGGACCAACGGCGCCACGCCTCCCGCCTTCTTGCTCGAACTCGCGGCCGGCGGAGTCGTTGAAATCTATCCCGCCGCAGAAATTACCGGCGAATCCGCCCCAAATGGTCGGCAGGGAATCCGGCATTTGGCGCTTCGTATCGCCCACCTCGACACCGCCCGGGCGGCGCTGGAATCCCTCGGCGTGGTCTTCACCGAACCCGTCAAGCCCGCCGGCGGCGGCGGCAAGGTTCAATTCTTCCAGGATCCCGAGGGAAACCTACTGCACTTGGTGGAACGGCCCTACGATGCGGGGGTTCCGCAGTGAAGCCCTACGCGGCCGTTATCTTCGACATGGACGGAGTGATCGTGGACAGCGAACCGCTGCATGTCCGCGCCTTTGAGGAGGTATTCGATCAACTCGGCCACGGATCCGATCACGGAATTCATTTTCCGGATTTCTTCGGCCGATCGGACCGCGTCGTTTGGGAGAGCTTCATCGCGCGGCATCAACCGTCGCAATCCCTGGCGGAACTGACCCACGTGAAGGAGCAGCGGTATCTCGAGCTGCTCCACGCCACGCAGCCGATTTATCCTGGGGTTGAATCGCTGATTCGCACGCTCGCAGCGAACACGCCGCTCGGCCTCGCATCCGGATCAGTCCACACCATGATCGAGGCCGTGCTCGCGTTGCGCGATTTGCGTCCGCTGTTTCGCGCGGTGTCGAGTTCGCAGGATGTGGCGCATCCGAAGCCCGCGCCCGACGTGTTCCTGCACGCCGCGTCCGGGCTGGGAATTGCGCCCGAGGAATGTGTCGTGATCGAAGATTCCGCCGCCGGAGTGGCTGCAGCACGCGCTGCGGGAATGCGTGTGATCGCCATCACCAACTCCCTGCCTGCCGACCGACTCCAGGCCGCCCACGCCATCGTGAGCCACTACGACGAGCTCGGGAAATTGCTGCTCTGAAGTGCGGCTCGGCTGCAGCGCAGCCACTGAAGCCCCTTCAACGCTTCAACTTTTCAACCCTTCAACCGCCTTAGGGGACCTATCGCAGCTGCTCCGCCAGGCTTTCGCCCAGTGCGGCGGCTTCGCGAACCGCGCGACGTCCTGAGGCGCGCTTCGCCGCGCCCTCGCGGAAACTCGCCGCGCGAAGGTCCACCTGATGGCCCAAAACCCGCGCATAGGCAGCTACGGGACTTTGGCAGCCGCCGCCCATGGCCTTTAGAAACGCGCGTTCCGCGGTCACGGCGTAGTAGGTGTTGGGATGATTCAACAACTGGCACAGTGCGGCGACTTCGGGATCTCCCGACCGGATTTCCAACGCAACGGCTCCCTGCCCCACTGCCGGGAGCATCTCGTCGGGATCCATCAGCGTGGCGTACAAACCCTCGGGCGGTGCGGTCACCGATGCGCGTTCCGCCGCGGTAAGGCGCGGATCCACGCGAAGATCTCCGCGGGGTCCGATATCGAGCCAGAGTCGAACCAATCCCGCCGCAGCGAGGAGGGTGGCATCGATTTCCGGATCGTTCGCAATCTTACCCAGACGCGTGCCAACGTTTCCGCGAATGGGGACAATTTTGATATCGGGTCGCGCGAGCGTGACCTGAGCCGCACGACGCGTGCTGTTGGTCGCCACCACGGCGCCCACTGGAAGTCCGCGCAATCCGCAGAACGGCGTACCGGAAAATGGAGTGCGGCTACCAGGACTCCAATCCGCGGGAGCCGCAGGTTTCGGAGCGTTCGCCGCAGGCTTGGCCCGATACACCATCACGTCGCGAACATCCGCACGCGGAGCCACCGCCCCGAGGGTCAATCCTTCGGGCAGATCGGTCGGCAGATCCTTGAGGCTGTGCACCGCGATGTCGGCCTTCCCTTCCAGCAGCGCCACTTCGAGTTCCTTGGTGAACAGGCCCTTGGGCAACGACGCGTCGGGATTCGACATCGAGGCCGTCTGCAGCTTGTCCCCGGTGGTCTTGATGATTTCGAGGTCAAACTCGAACGCAGGGAACATGACCTGCAAATCGGCCACGACACGACGGGATTGGGCGAGGGCCAGCGCGGATCCGCGCGTGCACACTTTGAAGGAAGTTTTGGAACTCACGATCGGGATGAAAGGAAATCAGCGCCCAGACTGGCCGGCGGCGGCCGCACCGGTCTGGGGAATCGGATGGGACACGGGGCGGGACCACGGAATGGCCCCGGGTGTCAGCAGGGAAACCAGCGTCCGGGCGCGTTCGCTGATGATCGATTCGCACCGGGCGATCTCCACGCGGCGGGTGCGCAGGTGCTCCTCGGCAATGGATTGCAAATCGTCCACGTTGGCCAGGTACACGCCATCGAGATCGCGGACCTCGGGATCGATGTCCCGCGGCACGGCGATATCGATCAGCAGCAGCGGCTTTGGCGGACGGCGCTCCAGCATGCGCGCGAGCCGCGGGCGGTCGAGCACGTAATGCGGGGCGCTGGTGCTGCTGATGATGATGTCGATCCGATCAAACTCCTGCTCCCAATCCTCGAACCGGATGGCCCGTCCGCCGAGTTCGTTGGCGAGCTCCGCCGCGCGGTCGAACGATCGATTGCTGACAAACAGGCTCCGGGCTCCGCGGCTGAGGAGCGCGCGGGCGGTTTTTTCACTCGTGTCGCCGGCCCCGATCACCATCACGTCCCGCTCCTGCAATCCGTCGAAAATCTTCTCCGCCAGATCCACGGCCACCGAGGCCACGCTGGTGTTGCCCTTCTGGATGCTGGTTTCGCTGCGCACCTTCTTGGCCACGCTGAAGGCATTTTGAAACACCTTGTTCAGCACCCGACCGGTGTGCCCCGAGGCCAGGGCGACATCGTAGGCCTTCTTGAGCTGCCCCAGGATTTCGGTTTCGCCAAGGACCAGGGAATCGAGTCCGCACGCCACCTGGAACAAATGCTCCACGCCTGCCAGATCGCGATGCCGATACAGGCCGCCGTCCAACGCCTCGCGGCACTTGCGATCTTCGGCCAGGAATTTCAGCAGTGCCTGGGTGCAGGCCTCGGTTTCGCCCTCGGCAAACGCGTACAATTCCACCCGATTGCAGGTGCTGAGCAGCACCGCTTCACGCGCCAACCCGGCCTCCCGAATGCGGCTCAGAGTGGCCGACACCTCGGGTTCCGGGTACGCAAACCGTTCGCGCACCTCGACGGGCGCTGACCGGTGATTCAGTCCGATGGCGATCAGGGGCATCTCGAAATCGCGATCAGGGGTGGTGAATGGGAGACGGAAGATTCGTCCCCCAGAAGGTCAACAGCACGAACGCGAAGGTGCCAATCACACCCCAGGCAAACCGACGCGCACGAAATCCGGAATTTCCGCGGAAAAATAACAAACCGAGATAAGCGGCCCAAACGAGGGCGCTCCACACGATCTTGGGATCGTCACTCACGTAGTAGCCGCGCTCACGCTTCAACCACCACGCACCAACCAGCAATCCAATTGTGAGAAACGAAAACCCGGCCACCAGCAGTCCGGATGTGACCCGTTCCAGCCGCTGAATCGGCGGCATCAGGGCGAGCACCGCGCGCGCCCGGTCGAATTTCAGATCGTGTTCCTGCGACAGGTACATCAGCGCCGTCACCGCCCCGAGGCCGAAGGCTCCATAAGCCAAAAGGATCATCGCCGCATGAAGGCTCTCCCATCCGTGGGTGAATTCCGGCTTGGGCCCGCGATGATCCAACACGGGGAACAGGGCAAACACGCCGATGGCAAACAGCAACGGGGACGCAAACGCGCCCAGAAATCGCAGGCGCCGGAACAGACCGGCAACCAGGTAGGACGTCACAATCGTCCAGGCGATGAACATGCTGGCCTCGAACAAATTGTTGATCGGACAGCGGTCGAGGGAGAACCCCCGCATCATCATGGCCAGGGTGTGAAAGGCAGCCCCCACCGCCAAAACGCCATACAACACGCGGTTGTCCTCGCGAAAGCCACGACGCCAGAGCAGCACCGAGTAAACGGCGCTGACGCCATAACAGGCAACGGCGAGCATGAAGCTGAAGCGATCGTTGAGGCCCAACACAGGGGAGGGATCTTATGGGGAAAGCCGTCGCATGTCGAATTGCGAAACCAAAACTGGTTGAGGCCTTTTCGCTTCCTTCCGTTGACCCCCGTGAACACCAACCCTACTGTCCCGACCAACGATGGTTGTTTCCGCCCCAACATTCGCCGAAGCCGGCCGAGTGGAGGTTCCGCTTCCCACTGGCTGGGAGGAGATTGTAGCCCCCGTCCGTCCGTTCCTCGGACAGGTGGCAGAGCGTCTCTCCGCCCAGGTCAATTGCTTCGAGCCCGAGATCGCCGGCTATGCCCGCTATGCCCTGAACAATCAGGGCAAGCAGCTCCGGCCCGCTCTGGTCGCCCTGGCTGGTGAGTCCGTCGGCCCTCTGAACGATGAACTCGTCTCGGTTGCGGTCATCATCGAGATGATTCACCTAGCCACGCTGGTTCACGACGATGTCATGGACTCCGCGACGGTCCGTCGCCGGCAACCGACCTTGGCCGCCCGATGGGGCAACTCCGTGGCCGTGCTGGTGGGCGACTGCCTGTTCGCCCACGCCCTGAAGCTGGCCGCCGACTTCATGACCACCGAGGTTTCGCGCTCCGTTGCGGAATCCACCGGCCGGGTCTGCACCGGGGAAATCCTTCAAAGCCACCGCCGTCGCCGTTGGGACCTCAACCGCGCCGACTACTACAAGGTGCTGGAGATGAAAACCGCCGAACTGTTCGCCCTGGCGTGCAGTCTGGGAGCCCGGATGGCCGGGGGCGGAGCGGCGGAACAGGACGCACTGCGCCGGCACGGTTTGGCCTTGGGTACGGCGTACCAGATTTTTGACGACTGCCTGGACGTGTTCGGCACCGAGCAGACCGCAGGCAAGTCCCTGGGCACCGATCTGGCCACCGGAAAGGTCACCCTGCCCGTGCTAATCGCACTGGAACGGGCGGATGCCAAGGATCGCGCAGAATTGCTCGGTTGGCTCAACGATTGGCAACCCGGCCATTACATCGCGGTTCGAGCCCTGCTGGAGCGCTACGAAGTGCTGCAGGAATCAGCAGCGGTGATCGATGGATTTCTGGGGACCGCACGCGATTCCCTCGCGGGCCTTGCCCCCTGCCCCGGCGTGACCGCGCTGAGTGCCCTTTCTCGATTCCTTTCCCATCAGACCTCCGCCCTCGGCGGTTAACCCAGGCCCGTGAAGGAACCGCATCCGCCCTCCGGCCCGGAGCCGGTGCCCGCTGCTCCGGATGCGCTGGATGACCGCCCGTTGGTGATGCGCGCCAAGGCGGGCGACCTTTCTGCCTACGACGAACTGATCCAGCGACACCAGCAGCGGATCTACGGGCTCTGCTACCACCTCACTTCAAACCACGAGGACGCCAATGATCTCGCCCAGGATGCCTTCATCAAGGGCTGGAAGGCTCTCGGCAGTTTCAAGGGCGATTCGAGCTTCTACACGTGGATTTACCGGGTGGCGTACAATTCCTGCCTGAATCACCTGAAAACACGCAGGAACCGGACTCCGCATTTAAGCCTCAACGATCTGGACACCCAGGTGGAGCACGATCCGGATCTGGTGGCATTGATCTCAAACCGCACCCCGAGGCGCGACGTCGATCTCGGCGAGCTTCAAAAAAGATTGAACGAGTCCCTCCTCAAGCTGTCGGAGGAACACAGAACAGTGGTCGTTCTGCACGACGTGCAAGGCTTGCAACACGACGAAATTGCGAAGATTGTCGGCTGCAACCCCGGTACGATCCGAAGTCGGTTGTTCTACGCCCGACAGCAGTTGCAGGCTTGGTTGTCTGAATTCTTGAAGTGAAGAAACAAGCATGAGCGAAAACCGCGAACCCTCTGAGTCCTTCCCGGAAGTCGCCCACTTACTGCGTCTCAAGAAGCACGAAGTGCCGCCCCCGGGGTATTTCAATGGATTTTCCGCGAAGGTGATTGCCCGAATCGAGGCCGACGCCTTGGCGCAGTCCCAATCCGAAGCCGGCAAATGGTGGTCTGCCCTTCTTGCCCCCATCAGCTGGCAGCGCGGAATGGCGGGGGCCAACACTCTGCTGGTGGTTGGCATCGGAATCACCGGCGTCGCGGCCTACCAATCGCTTCAACCCTCCCCGGAGGATGAGCAGGCTCACTTCGCTGCGCTTCAGCTTCCGGCGACCTCAGGTTCCAATGCCGAAAAAGCCCTGGGCCTCGCCGGCGTGGCGACTGCCTCGGTCGATGCCCATTTCCGGAGCACAGTCTCGTTGGCGGGCGACTCCGCACGCCCGATGGTCCGCTCCGCAGCTTACCCTGCCAGTTTCACGCCGGTCCAGTACGCCACCACCACGACCACCATCGAAGGGGGAGCCGAAGTGGCCCCGGCCGCTCTATTTGCCCCTCCGACGGTTCAGTCGCTGCAAACTTCTCAGCCCCGGTTCGTCTTCCAGCGGGAGTAGTCTCGGGTCCAGGTGACTTGGCGCGAGTGCCCGTGCAGGGTCCGCGGTTGCGCTTCCTCAAACGCACTCAAAGGGCTTTCCGCATGGCACGGGGCACTTCTCGCCCCTTCTCTTCGCGCGAAACCGCTCCTCCAAAAACAAAAACGGGATCGATGAAGTGAATCATCGACCCCGCTTGGTTTTAGAAATCAGGCCGTTCGGCGGCTCGCCTCAGATGGAGCGGACGAAGAACAGGGTGAGCTTCAATTCCGGCAACGGAATCGCGAGCCGGCCTGCTTCGGAAATGCTGGCCTCGTGGACTTCGTCCGAACCGCTCTTCTTGGAGGTCAGGACATACTTGTCGGCCGACCGAACCCAGGTCCCTTCCCTGGCCAGTTCGGGCAGGGACTTCGCCGGCTTGCCGGAGGCGTCCGCGAACAGCTTCTTGGCAATCGCCAAGGGATCCTGTGGAGGCGCGGGACGAGCGGCGACCGGAGCTCCACCCTGAGGCTGAGCCATCTGGCGTCCGTAGCGGGCAATCATGGCCGCGTTCGGTGCCGGGGCGGCGGGAGCGGCGTCGGCGTTTTCCGCAGGCTTGGGAGGAGCGGGAGGAGGCGGAACCTTCACCACGAAGTTGCCTTCGGGATAGGCAGTCAGGGTGGCCTGCTTGAGCATCGCGTTGAGAGTCATTCGCAGCGCCTTCAATTCCACCGGGGAAAGCGTGGTACGCTTGCGACGGGCGTCGGTAATCGTGGCCGTCACATCGGCGCGCCAGCGGCCCAGCAGCTTCTCGTCGTCGTAGCGAGGAGACTTGCCGGTCTCAAGATACTTACGGAAGTCCTGGATGTCGGTCTTCAGAAGGACGGTCTTGGACTCGTCATTGTGAAGGATGCCCTGGGTCTTGGGATGGGTGTAAATCGCCGTAAAACCGGCCTTGTCCTGAAGCAATTTTTGAAACTCGGCATCAGCTCCGAGGTCGCTGAATTCGGAGCGCTCGCCCACGGAAAGAAACGGAGGATAGCTCTGGACGCGGCCCTGAAGGAGCGGGTTGGCGTGGATGAGACCGAGCAGATCGGCAATCGCGTAGTCTTGCGCGGGGGTGCGATCGAGTGAGGCGAA
Source organism: Verrucomicrobiota bacterium (assembly GCA_947454705.1). Classification (GTDB taxonomy): domain Bacteria; phylum Verrucomicrobiota; class Verrucomicrobiia; order Limisphaerales; family UBA9464; genus CAIVQB01. Next base: position 117,900 of record CANGKZ010000007.1, on the reverse strand, counting down.
GACCTTGTCCCAACCGGTGGAGGCCATGTCAGTCCGGAGGGAGTTCAAATAACCAATCGCGCCCGGTTCACCGGCCTCGGCAGCCAGCTGGGTGGTAATGTATCCGCGGGAGTAAATCGGCTTGCCGGCGGCGAGGAACAAAATCACACCCGTCAGAAGGCCCACGAACAACCCAAGCGACTTGTTCATGCGTTCAAATCCGGCGCGCGTCGCGTCGTCTTCCTTGTACTTGAAGTGGAGCTCCACCGGGCGGTGGGCGGCAAACCCGAGGCCGAAGCCAATCAACCAGACCACCGTGAACCCGGCAACCGCGGGCAGGGCCTGCTGAAGAATGGGGCCGGCCGAATTGAACAAGGGGGTCATCAAGGCCCCGAGCGTCGAAGCGAGCACCAGACCCAAAATGGCACCGATGAGCGATACCCCGGCCCGGATGGCCCCGGTCTGAAATCCTAGGGCGGCAAACCCGCCGACGAGCACGAGGAGGAGCAACCAGATGAACATAAGAGAAACCTATGCAGGGTGCTGGAGCAACGCACGCGGAAAATCGAAGGCGGGCCAGGAATGAAGGGGATGAAATCAAATGGGATCCTGTCGGGCGCGTTTCTTGACTTGAACCCCTTCCTCTCTAGGCTGACCGGCCATGTATCGACGGCTCTTCCGCGTCGCCCTCGTGATCGCGTGTCTCTTCGCCTTCACGAACCGGTGCCCGGCCCCCATCATTTACCGCCCTGGAGAGGGCTGGACCTACGAACCCGTCGGCACCGACAGCGCCAAGTGGGTCCGCAAACGCGCCAAGGAGCAGCTCCAGGTCGCGCAGGAAGCGTTCGACAAGCACCAGTACCGCCTGGCCCTCAAGGCCGCGCGCCGCGTGGTCAAGGTGTGGAAGTTCTCCGATTCCGCAGGCCCGGCCCAGTACCTCATCGGACGCTGCTTCGAAGCTCGCAAGATGGATGAACGCGCCTTCAAGGAATACCAGATCGCACTCCTGAAGTACCCGAAGCTGCCGAACTACGAAGAAGTCATGCAGCGCCAGTACGCCATCGCCAGCCGTTACCTCGGCGGACAATGGTTCAAGCTCTGGGGCTACATCCCCTTCTTCCCCTCCATGGATCGCACGGCAACGCTGTTTGATCAGGTGGTTCGCAACGGTCCGTTCAACCCCACCGGTCCGCTGGCGCAGATGAACATCGGCACCGCCCGCGAAAAGCAGAAGAACTACCCGCTCGCAGTGAAGGCCTATGAAAAGGCGGCGGACCGCTATCACGATCGTCCCGCAGTGGCGGCCGATGCGCTGTATCGCGCCGGCAAAGCCTGGGAAAAGCAGGCCAAGCGCGCCGAGTATGATCAGTCCATTGCAAAGGCGGCCATCGACGACTTCCAGGATCTCGCCGCGTTGTATCCGGACGACAAGCGCATTCCCGAGACCGTCAAGGTGATCTCCAGCCTGCGCACCGAACAGGCGCGCGGAGCGTACGAGACCGCCCGTTTCTACGAACGCTACAAGCGCTGGCAGGGTGCTCTCGTGTATTACAACGAAGTCCTCGTGAAAGACCCGAACTCCCCGTTCGCCGCGACCGCGCGTGAACGCATCGAACTGCTCAAGCCCCGCGCCGAGGCGCAGCGCCTGAAGATCGTCGAGTACGAGAAGAACCTCCGCGCGGCGACCAAGGCTGCAGCCACCAACGCCCCTCCCGCTGAGCCCGCCCGCAAGAAATGAATCGCGTCGAATCCCAGGAACGTTGGATGCGATCGCTCGTCGCTCCCACCATCGCAGCCGTTGCACTTCTGTTCTCCGGATGTGCCGGCTATCAGGTGGGTCCGACCAACGGGATGACCGCCGGTTCCCGCTCCGTCGAGGTGCTGCTGTTCCCGAACCACACTCTGGAGCCACGGCTTTCAGAGCCCGTAGCCCAGGCCCTTCGCAAACGCGTTCAGCAGGACGGCACGTTCAAGTTGGCCACCGATGGAGCCGCGGACGTCGTCATCACGGGCGAACTCACGCAGTTCGAACGGGTGCCGTTGAGCTTCAAACCCAACGACATCGTTACGACCCGTGACTACGACATCAAACTCACCGCTCACGTCCGGGCCGTAGAGCGCGGGTCTGGAAAAGTGCTGTTCGAGCGCGACGTGATTGGCCGTTCCACCGTGCAAAACACAGCAGATCTCTCCAGCGCCGAGCGTCAGATCGCCCCCCTGGTGGCCGAGGATCTGGCACGCAAGGTCACCGGTTATTTGGTTGATGGCAGCTGGTAGTCGCTGCGTCGGAAGGTTCATTCTATGACGCACCTTCGGAATTCCCACGCGCCGTCGGTGCGCGTTTCCCTCCCGCTTCTCGCTGCCGCGATTTTTGTCGGATCGACGGGGCTGAGCGAGAAGTCCCTCGCCGCCGACTGGCCGCAATGGCGCGGGATTGCACGCGATGGCATAACTGCAGATCCCCTTCCCGATCAGTTCCCCGCCCAGGCCGCCCCGCTCTGGCGCCAGCCTGTGGGACACGCCTATGCGAGTCCGGTCGTGGCAGGCAAACGGCTCTTCCTCTTCGAAGAATCCGGCACGCAGGAAACCGCCCGCTGCCTGGATCGAAACACCGGATCCACGCTCTGGAAGGTCGACATTGGAGACGCCTACACCGACGAATTCGAACCCGGCCCGCGCTGCACTCCGCTGGTGGATGGCGACCTCGTTTATTATCAAACCTGTCGGGGCGAATTTCGCTGCCTCGCAGTTTCTGACGGTTCCCTGAAGTGGCGTTTCAACTTCAAGGACTACGGCATGCAGTGGGTTGAGGACAAATCCGGAGGCCCGGGCGCGGCCAGCCGTCGCGGAAACTCCGGAGCCCCCATCGTGGATGGCGACCGGATCTTCATCCAGATCGGCAGCGCCGACGGCGCCTGCATCGGCGCTTTCGACAAGCGGACCGGAAAGCTGATCTGGAAATCCCAGAACGACCTGACCACCTACTCCTCCCTGATGCTCGGCACCCTGGCGGGCAAGCGCCAGGTGATCAGCGCGACCTGTGATGGATTGCTCTCCCTGGGCACGTCGGACGGATCCGTCCTTTGGCGCGTGCCCTTCAAGACCGGTGCGAATCGCAACGTGCTGACGCCGATCCTCGATGGCGACACCGTTCTGTTCTCCAGCCACACCACCGGACTTCAATCGCTTCGAATTACCCCCGCAGGAGTCGATTCCGGCGCGCTCAAGGCTGAGAACGTCTGGTTCAACCGGCAGGTGAAGATCAACCTCGCCACCCCGGTTCTGGTAAAGGGGAACCTCTACGGACACGGCGAAAACCGGAACTTCATCTGCGTGGAGGAAGCGACTGGAAAAGTCCGCTGGAGCCAGCCGGGATTCGGTGCCACCACCGCGACCTTCGCCTCCGGCAACCGATTGCTCGCGATCACCGACGGTGGCGAAGCGCTCCTGCTCTCGGCGAATCCGGAAAAGTACGAAGAACTCGGACGCATCCAGGTCTGCGGAAAAACCTTCAGCAGCCCCGCCTACTCCGACGGAATCCTCTACGTTCGCGACAGCCGCGAGCTTTCCGCCTGGAAGCTGCGCTGAGCTTCCCCCGGCAATTCTCAGGGCGTACCAGAATTGGAACGCTTCTGAAGGATGGCGTCGGCAATGGAGCCGATGGACGCCAGCACGAGTTTCGCCACCTCGGCGTCGCTGATCTTCACACCGTAGCGTTTGTCGAGGGCGACGACCAACTGGAGGGCATCGACCGAATCCAGCCCAAGCCCTGCGGGGCCGAAGAGCAGTTGATCATCGGTCATTTCCTCCACCGGAGTCGGCAGCATGAGGGTTTCCACCAGCATGGCCTTGATCTCGGCGATCAGCGCGGCGCGTTCTGAATCTGAGTGCATGGGAATTAGAAAATGCCTCCGTCGATCTTGAGCGTTGCGCCGGTGATGTAGCTGGCCTCCGGGCTGGCAAGAAAGGCCACCGCCGACGCCACCTCCTCCGGTCGTCCGAAGCGCCGCATTGGAACCTGCGCCGCGGCGGCGCGTCGCTGTTCCGGGGCCATGGAGGCCAGCGCCTCGGTTTCAATGTAGCCCGGACAGACCGCGTTCACCGTGATGCTCAATCGCGCCATTTCCTTGGCCAGCGATTGGGTCAAAGCCACGACGCCCGCCTTGGCTGCCGCATAGTTCGCCTGCCCCGCGGGCGCAAGCAGGGCGCTGAGCGAGGCGATGTTCACGATGCGTCCGTACCGGGCGGCAATCATCGAGGGCAGCACCGCCTGGCATCCGTGAAAAACCGAATCCAGATTGGTCCGCAAAACATCGGACCAGGACTCCGCCGGCATCGTGGCCAGAAGGCCGTCGGTATGAAACCCGGCGTTGTTGATCAATCCTGATACTCCCCCGTGGGTTTGTTCGATCCGAGCGACCGCAGCAGCCCACGCGGTGCTGTCGGTGACGTCGAGATCGATCAAATGAACCTTCCCGGGAAATTCAGCCGAAAGCTGCTCGGCGGCGTCGCGACGTTGCCGCACCCCGAGCCAAACGTGGTCCGCGCACGACTTCTCCAGCAACGCGCGCGCGATGGCCCGGCCGATGAGGCTGTTTCCGCCGGTGATGAGTATGGCTCGCATGAATTGGATAACCTCGGGGCGGAATGAAACCTCGAAATGCCTCGTGAAACAAGGTCAGGGGTTTCGTCGAAACTCGGCCCCCACTGCCTGCAGGTTCGCGCCAACCACACTGACCACGGCGCGTTGGGCGGATGAATTGCGGATCGATTCCACCGCCGCCAGCGACTGCCATCCCCCGCTCGCCGCAAACCCCTCGCCCAGGATTCGACGCACTGACACGCGCCGTCCCGACCAGCGTTCCCACGCGACCCGTTCGTCCGAGTCGTTGAGGCTTCCGGTGAGTCCATCGCAGAGCAATGCATCCTCCGAGCGCGCGGACTCAAAACTTGCGGCGAGTTGGGCGGCGGCCTGCGCGCGGGTGCGCGAGTGCAGGTAGAGGAACGGATCGGACACCGCCGCGAGCTCGATCGGCGACGATTCGCGTCGTAGGTAAAGTGCAGCCGATCCTTCGGCGGCCCGACGGTCAGGGGAAAAAATCCGCAGCGCCTCCGCCGTCAACCAGTCCGACTCCTCCGCGCCGACCACCAGGCACGCATCCACCCGATGCTCGGTCAACCACTCCGCCGCGAGCGCGAGGGCCTGGATGAATTCCCCATCGTCGCCCACCAGCGTGTACGTGCACGCGGTTGTCCCGAGCACGGTGGCCAGGTGGGACGCGGGCGCATTGAACACCGTCTCGGTGAACAGAAGCGGGCTAGCCCCAGCAGGATCCTTCAGCACCTCGGAATAAAACCGCCGCGAATAATTCACGCTTCCCGTGAAGGCGCAGAACACGATCCCGAGACGCACCGCGCCGGATGCAATCGCAGCCACGTCGGCCCCAACCGCCTCCATCGCGGCTCCAAGGGCAAACTGACTGATCGGACTTGCCCGACGCATCCGCGGATGCGCCAGAAACGTCGGCTTCGGCGAGGGAACCGGAACCCGGTTGACCCGGAGCGGTTCCCCGCCATTGGGACGCGGAACTTCACTCGCGACCGGACACCGATCGATCCGCAACGCTTCCATCATGGAACCCACGCCCCATCCCGCAGGCGAAACGGCACCGGTTCCGTGGACGAAGATCCGGCTCATGCAAACCTCCGGAATACGAGGCTCGCGTTGGATCCGCCAAATCCAAAGGAGTTCGACAACGCGTACTCAAACGAGGCGTCTGTGGGAGCAGTAACGATCGGGAATCCGCAGGCTGGATCCGGTTCGCCGATCCCAAGTTCCGGCGGCAACCACTGTCCCCGCAGCGCCATCATGCACACCGCTGCCTCGACTGCGCCGGAGGCCCCGAGCAGATGTCCAATCCCGGCCTTGGTGGAGCTCACGGGAATCGAAGAGGCCCGCGCACCGGCCCAGCGGGTGATCGCCGATGCTTCTGCGCCATCATTTGCGGGAGTGCCGGTGCCGTGCGCGTTGATGTATCCGATGTGTTCAGCGCTGACTCTCGCCTGCGCGCACGCGGCGTTCATCGATTGAAGCGCAGCGTCCCCCGCCGGATGCGGCTGAGTAAGGTGGTGGGTGTCAGTAGCGGATCCGTAGCCGGAGATTTCACACAACACTTCGGCGTTTCGACGCGACGCAGATTCCAGCGACTCCAGACAAAACACCGCCGCGCCTTCGCCCAGCGCGAGCCCGTCGCGTCGCGCGTCGAAGGGCCGACACGAGGTGACCGACAGCGCCTGAAGGGAGTCGAATCCCGAGAAGACCAACTCGCTCAGCCCATCGTATCCGCCGGTCAACACGCGCGAAGCCCGACCCGATCGAACGAGATCAAACGCGTGTCCGACCGCGTTGGCACCGGAGGCACACGCATTCGCAATGATCGTCACCGGCCCCTCGAATCCAAACGCATCGGCAAGGTCCAAGGCCTGCCGTTGAGGTTGGTAGTGGGTGATGCGCGTGGGTTGGCGTCGAACGGATGCATTGGCCGGCGATGCCGCCGATGCCTGACGGTAGAAGGCTTCGCCCAGACTCATTCCGCCGCTCGTCGTCCCGAGCACCAGCGGGATCAAATCCGATCCACCGCTCCAGCCGGACTGCGTCCAAGCCTCGTGCGCGGCAATCAAAAGCATGCGGGCGGCCGCATCCAGTCGATGCTCCTGCCGGGCAGTCAGGCGAGTAGGCGGAAGCGATGCGGGCAAATCGACTTCGGCGGCGATTCGGGCGCGCTGCGTGGAAATGGGAAACCGGGTGACCGGACGGAACGCCTTCCTGCCGGTGCGAAACCCGTCTGCGTTGAGTTGCCATCCCACCCCGAGGGGAGTCACGACGCCTGCACCCGTTACCACCACGCGAACGGCCTTGTCGGAGGTTGGAGGGAACGGAAACAACATGCGACGCGTGGGGCGCACGCTAACGGGACGACACGGGGAGTCAACGGGCGCGCTTGCTTGTCCTCAGGGTTCAGGAGAGAAAGCGACATGCAATCCGCAGCGGATCCCATCACGTCCGAATACGACGTGGTGGTGTGTGGCGGATCGCTCGCCGGGGCCGCGACCGCTCTCCTGCTCCTGAGATCAAAACCCGGCCTTCGCATCGCCGTGGTGGAAAAGTCCACCCACTTCCCGCGTCGTGTGGGCGAGGCCACGGTCGAAGTCAGTGCCTTCTTTTTGGGCAAGGTCCTCGGACTCACCCGGCATCTCAACGAGCACCACCTCACCAAGCAGGGGATGCGCTTTTGGTACTCCAACGCTCAAGCCTCGACCCTGGCGGACTGCTCGGAGATCGGCGGACGCTACCTCGCGCGGGTTCCCTCATGGCAGGTGGACCGGAGCGTCCTCGATGAAGAAGTCCTTCGACTCGCAGTTGAAGCCGGCGTGGTGCTGCACCGTCCCGCGAAGGCGCTGGCCGTGAAGTTGACCCCGGGCGGCATGCAATCGGTGGAGGTGGAGGAGCCCAACGGCAAGCGAACGTTGATCGGCCGTTGGGTGGTGGACGCGAGTGGATTCACCGCTTTGCTTGCACGACAGGAGGGGTGGTATCGGCGCAACGCCGCGCATCCCACCACCGCGGTCTGGGCCCGCTGGAAAGGCGTGAAGGATTGGGACGGACGCGAACTGGCCACCAAGTACCCGGAATGGTACGGGGCCTGCCATGGCATCCGCGCCACCGCCACGAATCATGTGGTGGGTGACGGTTGGTGGTCGTGGTGGATCCCGCTCAAGGGCGGCGACACCTCGGTGGGGATCGTTTTTGATCAACGCCTCGTGGATCTCCCCCGCGACGGAACCTTGTCGGAACGATTGACCCGTTTTCTGACCGCGCATCATCCGGTGGCGAAGGAGATGCTCGAAGGCGCCACTCCGGTGGAGGGCGATGTTCGCCTCCGGGCCAATCTCGCGTATTCCACCACCGTGTTTGCCGGCGACGGCTTCGTGCTCACCGGCGACGCTGCCGGCTTCATCGATCCGCTTTACTCCCCGGGAATGGACTGGCTTTCGTACACCACCACCCGGGCGGTAGAGCTCATCCTTTCAGAGCAGGATGGGTGCGGAACTGCGGCGCTCGCGGGAAAAATCGATGCACACAATCGTGACTTCACCCGATCGTATGACCGCTGGTTCACCGCCATTTATCAGGACAAGTACGAGTACCTCGGTGATTTCGAATTGATGCGAACCGCCTTCCGACTCGACCTGGGGCTGTACTACCTCGGGGTCGTGTCGCAGCCGTTGAAATTCGGTCCGGCCGCGCTTCGGAATTCCGTCTTCACGCTCTCCACGTCGGATCTGCCACACTGGTTGATGCGCACCTACAATCGCAGACTGGTAAGCATCGCCCGCTCCCGGAAAGCACGCGGCGTGTTCGGCCGCAGCAATGCGCATCAGCGGTTTCTGCTGAATGGATTCCGTCCCGATGATTCAACGGTCTTCCCAGTAGTGCGCGCGGTGCTCGGATGGCTGGGAATGGAGGTCCGCGAGGGCTGGAGATCCTGGTTCCAATCCGCACCGCAGCCCCGCCCAATGCCCGCGGCTTCGACTGCAGTGACGAACCCGGCGTGAAACCGCTGCTCGTCTTCTACGGCTAGGCACCAACGCGTTTCGAACTCCGCGACTCGAAATGGGCCGCGAGGCTCACTGTGGATCGCTCCATGCCGGCCGCTTCGATGGCTTCGAGAACGCGTTCCTCGGTCATGATGAAACGGTCCCGCTTGTAGATCACATAGTCCTCGCGCAAGGACTGAGGGGTCATGTTGATGGTGCACAGATTCGCACCGGCCCGGAGACCGCGCAGGTAGCCCCCTTCCGGACCGGCGATGTTCAACGCACTCACTGCGGGAACCACCCAGTCGGGCCGCATCAAACGGAGTGACGCCATGGAATTCAGCGTCAGATCGATCGAAGACTGCGCGGCGTCCCGCAGCGGAGTTTCCGGTCCGGCCACGAACGGGCTCACGCTGCATCCGATCAACGGCAGCTCCTCAGCCAGCCGGAAGTTTTGGAGGATGGAGTCGATCCCCTGCCCCGGCAGCCCGGCGATGAAGCCAGAGCTGACGTGCCAACCCTGATCCGCCAGCCACCGGATGTACGCGATGCGCTCCTCCAGCGTTCCCGGTGCTTCCAAAGCGCCGTAAAGCTTCGGATCCGCCAGCTCAAATTTGATAATGTAGGTTGAGGCTCCTGCTTCACGGATCTCGCGTGTGAGCTCCTGCGAAAGCGTACCGAGACAGACGCTGATTCCGAGCTGCGTTTCCCGGCGGAGAATCCGGATCAACGGCAGCACCACACTTCGGACCGCCACCGGATCTTCCCCCGCCTGAATGTTGATGTCGGTGATCGATTTCAGACCGGCCTGGATCAACGACTCCGCGAGGGCCTCGGGATTCTCCCGCCGGCGAGCGAGGGCGCGGTTGTCGCGCCGCATCCCGCAGTAGTGGCAGTTCTCCCGGCAGAAATTCGACACCTCCAACACGGCCCGGACGAACACGCGCCGACCAAATTGATCGCGCAACGCCTGAGAGGCCCGGGCGTGCAATTCCTCCTGGGCAGCGCCTGCTGCCTGAAGAACGTCGGAACCGGGAAACCACCTGGCAATCACGCGCAGACTCTTCGGGAATCAGCCCCCAAAGTCCAACCAATCAGACCAAACCCGGAGCGGAGGATGGACAGCGCGATGGCATCCCGGAATTCTCGAATCGTGTCCGCGAATGCCACCCACTGCGCAGCCTTGATCCCCTGCCGGAACGAGGCAGGCACGATTGCCGACGTGGTGCGCGGCGCGCGGATGCATCTGGACACCGTGATCGTGGTGGATGACGCCTCCCAGGACGACACGTTATCCAGAGCAAGGGCGGCTGGGGCCGTGGTTCTGCGTCAGGACGTGCATCGCGGAAAGGGCGCCTCGCTCGCCGAGGGATGGACGGAGGCAGCACGACGCGGATTCCATTGGGTCCTGCATCTCGACGGGGACGGTCAGCACTCGACCGACGACATTCCCCGGTTCCTGTCCGCATCCACCGAGCAGATTCCGCTCTGGATAGGGAATCGCTTCAACAATCCCGCCGCAATTCCGTGGGGACGGCGTGTAGTCAACCGCTGGATGAGCCGTCAGGTTTCCCAACTCGCCGGCACATCCATTCCCGATTCGCAATGCGGGTACCGGCTGATGCATCTGCCCACGTTGATGTCCCTTTCACTCCACACGCAGCACTTCGAAATCGAATCGGAGATGTGCGTCGCCTTCGCGCGTGCGGGAAAACGGATCGGCTTCGTTCCCGTGGAAGTCCGCTACGGCGCGGAAGTCAGCAAAATCTCTCCGTTGCGCGATGCCATCCGGTGGTGGCGTTGGTACGCCTCCGTGCGGCGTGGCCAGAAAACGGTCACTTCGTAACCGCGAGCAGCACCCGGGTTCCGTGCTCGAGCCAGACCCGCGCCGAGTCAAGTCCGGCACGGGATGCGAGATCCCTCCATTCCGGCACCCGCCAGCCGCGCCGAATCGAGAGCACGCCGTCGGCCCGAAAATGCCGCGAATCCCGCAGGCAAATGCACCAGAGAATCATCTGGAAGATCAGATTCCGGTGAAGATCACACAGCAGCACCAATCTGCGGGAAACCCGGTGCGCCTCGCGAAAATGCGCGATGACTTCGGCATCGCCCGGCAGGTGATGAGTCATGGTGGTGGCCACCACGACATCAAACTCTCCCTCGGCAAACGGCAATGCAGTTACCGATCCCACCACGTGTCGTTCACTCGGATCCAACCGCGCCGCGACCGGGCACAGATCAAGATTGGTAAACTCCCACTCCCACCCATGCTCCGCCGCCCACTCCGAAAGCACGCGACCGAGCTGCCCGTTGCCCGCCCCGAGATCGAGGATTCTCAGCCGCCGGCACGCGTCGGCTCCGAGGAACTTGGGAATCCACACGCGGAAGGGCCGCTCGAACCGCGTGAGCCGGTTCATTCGTTCCAGTGCGACATAGTGGGCGCGAATCTCCTCGGGCGTTCGATCTACACCGTCAAAGTATTCCGCTTGCATCGCTCGATGCCGCAAAAACATTGTCGAACCCTAATCGCGATGCCGTCCTCCGAACAAGCGCCCAGCTCCCCCACTCCACCGGTCCGTCGCCATTGGGTGATCCGGTTCGCGATCATGGCCGCGACCGCCTATCTCTTCGCCTGGGCCTGCGGGGTCGCGATGAAGGCCGACTCCAAACTCACCACTCCGCCCGGATTGTTCCGCGGAATGCTGCACGGGGCGATGATGCCCGTGGCCTGGCCGGCGCTGCTGGCCGGTCATGATCAGGAGATTTACGCGCAGGTGAATTCCGGGGTGACCTACAAACTGGGCTATTCGCTCGGGGTCAACGCCTCCGGATTGTTCTTCTTCGGATGGCTGTTCCTCAGCCTCGGGAGCCTGCGGAAGAAACCGAAGAACTAGCGCAACGCGCTGCAATAGACCTCGTACGCATTCACCGGGCCGCCGATGAAATAGGAGGTCGCGGGCAACCGGAACGTGCGCGCCACGCGGTCAAACTCCAGTTCCAGCACATCTTCCGGCACATTCGGATCGTAGGCGCGGAACCGAATCCGGTCCGGGGAATCCACGGCCGACATCAGCACCACGGCGTGGTTCACGGTAAGCGACGGAAAGGTGAACACATGCAGCACCGGAGCGCGGTTGGCTCGAACCGCCTCCAGCAATTGATCCGCCTCCTCGGCCTGTCCGGATCGACTGAACGGCAGGATCATCCGCCAATGCCCGCGCTGGAAATAACTCTGCCAGGCACCACCCGCCTCAGCCTTCAGAAGCGACTCATGGGCCTGGCTGAATTCGTAAAGATTCGCAAACCCGGGAAACACCACGCACGCATCGCGGGAACTGACGGTGCGTGAATCCCGCTTCAACACGGTGCGCAACCGCGTCCGCAGTTCGTCGTCGGAAACCGGCGGCAGCGAGGAATCGAAACGGGCATGCGCATGAAACACCTTCGCCAACCGGGCCAGCACAAAGCAGCGAAGCGTGTACTCGGGCGGCGGCTCGCGGCGCTGGTGAACCTGCTGCCGCGTCACCGGGTCCCGCGCGTAGCTCCACAACGTCTCGTTGCGGAACGCCACGACATCGGCGGGATGTTGCATCGGTGGAAGACTCACGTGGGGGGAGCTTGCGCAGCCCGACATCAGCAGCGCAAGTGACAGCCCGGCCACAAGCCACAGACCGGTGCGCGTGGCGGGGTTCAAGACAGGTTCCGGGCTGTTCATTCCGCTTGCACCCGACCGTAGGTGCGGGCTAACACCCGGCGCAATGCTTGAAGATCGCTGGCGCGAGTGTGTCGCCACACAGGCCAACGAGATCGCCTTGCACGAAACCGCGAGCGGACGCTCGTGGACGTTTCGCCAGCTGGCCGATATCGCCGATTCGGAACCGGCGCGTTCCGCCGAGTCCGATCCGATCCTGTTTCCGTCCGGCCACGGCGTAGAATTCCTTCTCACGCTGCTTCGGGCGTGGCGGGCCGGCCGACCGGTCTGCCCGCTCGAATCCGGCCAAGCGGTGCCCGAGTTTCCCGCGCCCCCGGGGTCAATTGTTCACCTGAAGACCACTTCTGGGACTACAGGACGGCCGCGCTGCATCGGATTCACCGCATCCCAGCTGGCCGCCGATGCCGACGCCATCGTGTCCACCATGGGACTGTCCCGCGCATTTCCCAACCTCGGGGTCATCTCGCTCGCCCACAGCTACGGGTTTTCAAATTTGGTGCTCCCCCTCCTGCTGCACGGCATTCCGTTGATTCTCGCGCCCTCGCCGCTCCCCGAGATGGTCCTGTCGTCCGCCCGCGTTCTGGGATCCACCCGAATCACCCTTCCCGCCGTGCCCGCGCTCTGGCGGAGCTGGCATGAGGCCGGGGCGATTCCTGAGAACATCGAGATCGCCCTCTCGGCCGGAGCACCGCTGCCCCTGCCCCTGGAGACGTCGGTCTTCCATGAGCGCGGCCTCCGGATCCACAACTTCCTCGGTGCATCGGAATGCGGCGGCATCGCGTATGATCGATCCCCGCATCCGCGCACGGACCCGCGCTTCGTGGGCACGGCGCTCCACGGAGTTTATTTGGGACGGAGCGTGGACGGATGCCTCGAGGTGCGCAGCCCTGCGGTCGGCCAGGGCTACTGGCCGGAACCCGAACCCCAGCTCGCAGACGGCCTGTACCGCTCCACCGACCTAATCGATCTAGGGACGGACGGCAGACTGTTCCTGCTCGGACGCGCGGATGATCGCATTCACGTGGCCGGACGTAAGATCACGCCCGAATCCATCGAAGCCGTGCTCCGAACCCATCCTGGGGTGAAGGAGTGTATCGTTTTTGGAATCCCCGCCGGGGAGCAGCGCGGCGAGTCCATCGTGGCCGTGATTGAATCCAACGGTTCGATCGATGCCGATTCCCTGCGCGCCTTTGCCCTCGAACGACTGCCCGCCTGGCAGGTTCCGCGGGTGTGGCGATTCCTCGATTCCCTTCCGGTCAACGCCCGGGGGAAACGATCGCGAGCCCAGTGGCGGCAGCACCTCTTTCCTGAGTCGGACGCAACACGAAGCTGAACTCCGGGATCCCGATCAGGTTCCGGGGCCGGTTCCGGAAAGGGTCACCTCGCACTGGAGAATCAACTGCCCGCGGCAACTCGCCGTCGATTGCGCCTGGATGAGATTCCCCATGCGCCCCACCACGCGGGCGTGGACGGTGATGGTCTCTCCGGGCTGGGCGGATCCAAGAATCTTCGCGGCCCGGATGGCGGTGAGTTTCAAATTCTGCAGCGGCGAACGCGCAGGATCACTCTGGGCCACGACTCCGGCCAATTGCGCCGCCGCCTCCACAAGCAGCACGCCGGGCATCAATGGGCTTCCTGGAAAATGCCCCTTGAGAAACGGTTCATCGCCACGAAGCGAGTATTCCCCGGAGCCGCTCACTCCGGGCTCCAGGGAAAGGAGCCGATCCAGAAATCGAAACTCCGGCCCGTGGGGCAGCGCCCCGAGCGCCTGATTCATTGGGTCAGACATCGCCACCCCTTCCCCGTCCTGAAACATCGGACGCGTTCATTTCGACTTCATCGGTTCGGAGATCTTCCAGGTCGAATTGGTGCCCGGATTGAACCAATCGGCCGGCAGCTTCGGATTCTTCACGCTTTGGGTGAACTCGTTCCGCAGACGCGAACCGTCGGCAAAGATCAGCTCCGTGGCGGTGAGCGAAAAAGATTCGGCCGACACCTCGACCGTGAGATCAGGAAGCAGGCGTTTCACCGCCGACGCCTTGGGCTGCAGGTGAAACACGTGAACGCCTCCTGCGGTCGAAAGGCGGACCAAGTTGAATCCGCGTCGAAACTCCGCCGCGTCGCGCGGGAACCCGGTGTCCAGCAGCGCCAGGGCATCGCGAATCGGCCCTTTTTGCAGTTCGTTGAGGGAATAGCGTTCCGCGCGCTTCAACTGCGGCGAAAGAATCCAGAGGTTCTCATCCTTCCGGAGCGCCACCGATTGCACCGGATTCCCGAGCTCCCATCGAAAACGGTTCGGCGCCTCAAACCAGAGATGCCCCGAGGCCCGCAGCGGCTGGGTCAACGCCTTGAGGTACCTAATCTGGACAAAATCGGAACTCCACGAGGTGAGGTCCTTTTGCGTCGCGAGCCATCGGTCCAGAATTTGATCCGGCTCATCGGCACGCGCTGCGACGCCGGTCGCCAGCATCGACACCCAGCACCACGCCAGCGATGCGAGGATCGCCACGGCGGAAGAACGCCGCCCAAAGGAAGGGATGCATCGATTCTGGTTCATGTCATGAACGTTCGTCGTGACTCCACACCGGGACGAAGTGAAACCACTGGGTGGGATACTGTCGAAGAACCGGTTCAAAGACACGCAGCATCCGCTGAGTGAAGGCGATGCGGGCTTCGCGGGTGCCGAGTTGCGCGCGGTCGTAGGGGATCGGTGCCAGGGTGTGGGCGCGATAGCCATCGGACTCGCGAACAATGCAAACCGGGAGCACCACGCATCCCGAGGCCCGGGCGAGCTCCGCGGCCGCGATCGTCGCGGGCAATCGCCTGCCAAGAAACTCAACGTCCACCCGCGTGGCCTCCGGGGGGCGATCCACAAGCAGGGCCACGATCCCGCCATCCTGGAGACGTCGAATCACCTCGACGAACGCGAACGGATTCTCCCCCACCACCAACGTGTCCACGCCCATTCGCGAACGGATCTCGCTGCGAATCCGCGTGAGTTGTCCCTCGGGCTCCGGCGCCGTGAGCACCAGCGGACGTACGCCTCGCTCAGCCAACAGGGGCGCGCCCAATTCCCAATTCCCCAAATGCGGAGTCACCAGCAGCACGCCGCGTCCCGAGCTCAGCGCGGCTTCAAAATGTTGCCACCCTTCCCCAGGCCGAGCCACGGCCGCATCGGGAACCCCCGACTCGTAGCGCCACAGGTCCGCCAGTTTGCGTCCGAACTGAACGAAATTCTCAACCGCAAGACGGCGCGCCTTCTCGGCATTCCCATCCACCAGCGGGAGGAGATTCCGGACCACGATCTCAAAGCGGTCCGAGTTGAGATGCTGATACCCCCGAACACCAATCCGCGTGAGGGACTCCAGCATCCATCGCGGCATCCAACGCACCACGACCACACACACGCGCCACGCAAAGGCGCCGTAGATTCGCGACGGTTGCGGACCGCTTTTCCCGGTCGGGGACGGCGGCGCATTTTCAGCAACCACCCAGCGTCGCCAGGTGGGCAGCAATCCCACGCAGACCAAAAAGACACATCCGACGCCGACCGCGCAGACCAGATCCAGACTCGCGAGGCCCTGGTTGTTGCTCCACGCCAGCGAACCGAATCCCGCGATGTTCGCCCCGGCGCAAAGAAGCAGGGCCCGACCGGTGATGCGCCAAAGCGATCGGAGGTCCGATCCATGACGCCGCATCGCGAGTTGCACGTGGATGGTGGAATCGACCGACGAGCCGAGCAGCAGCGGAAGCGCGACCAGGCTGAGCAAATTCCACTGCCAGCCAATCAAGGCCATGACCGCCAGCAGCAGCGTGAAACTCAACGCCAGCGCCGCAAGGCTGAGAAGCACCTCCCGCACGTTGCGAAACGCCACCCACAGGCAGGCCACCAACATGGCGGCAATCAACGCGGTGACCGCCACAATGCGCCGGGACACATGCGCGAGGAGCGAGGATCCGAGTGAGCTCCAACTCGTGGAGGTCACGCCCTCGGGAAGATCGAGGCGTGGGAGCACGGTTGAATCCGTTTGCACCATGCCGAGGGCCAGCCACTGACCAGAAGGCGTGCGCGCCGAGAACTGGGACGACAGCCAGCGCGCTGTTTCATTTTCGGGCCACGGATGGGTCGCGTCTCCGGCCCCGCGATTCCAGGCCTTGAGAACTCCCTCGGTCAGCGCAAGCGACTGGGTGGTGAAGCCGGCGTTGAGCACCGCCGTTTTCAGCTCCGATTCGCGACGCCCCAGCGCGGCGATGGCCGCCTGGTTGGTTCCAGAGCGGTCGGGCCGGGGCCAGAATCCCGCAGGTAGAGTAAAGCTCGTGATCAGGCCATTGGATTTCGCCGTGGCGAGGGTTCGTTCGGAGGCGGCGAGCCGATCGCCCACCAACGACAGCGTGTCCCCCGAGGCGAGAATCCAAACGGGCTCATTGGTCCGCCCGAGTGCCTGTTTGAAGCGGTCCATCGTGTCATACGCCGCGCTCTGACGAGGACGCAACGGATCCGTGCTTGAGGTCACCACCGGCAATCCCCGTGCTCCAAGAACCACAGCACAGAACAACAGCACCAGGCCGGTGGGAACCCAGCCGATTTGCCGTGGGCTTGGGGAAGCTTCCAGAACGGCCGCGACACGCACCGGAACCCGTGCCACCAGCGGTAGAAAGACGAACAGCATCACGGCCGCACCCACCAGCAAGCCCACCGCCGTGAGGACTCCCAACTGGGCCAATCCCGGCAACCCCGCGAACCCCAGCAGCAGAAAGGTGCAGGCTGTGGTCGCGGCGGAATACGCGATGCCAGGGGCCACCTCGTGTCGAACCTCGCGCACCGACTGGCCCGGCGCGGCGGCGAACTCCTGATAGCTCACCAATCCATAATCCACCGCCAGCCCCAGCAGAACGGCAGCGAACCCGAGGCTGACCACATTCAGTGTTCCAAAAATGAGTCCGCCGAGCGCCATCGTGATCAACAAGGTCAAACCGAGGCTGAGGATCAACCAGCCGAGCGGACGCCAGCTCCGGTGGGCGAGCCAGAACAGCACGGCGATCACCGCGATGGTGCTGGCCACGGAACTTTGCAGGTCGCTTTCCATCCCGGTGGAGATCTCCGCGAGGAACGCCGGACCGCCGCTGATCCCGGTGCGAACCTGCTTCGCCCCGGGGCCAGATTCCGCGACCGCAGCCTCCACCACGCGCCGCACCGAAGCCACCCACGCCGCGGCCGCGCGGTAGTTCATGCGGCCATCCATCGGCTCTACGAACACGGTGCGAAAGGTGCCGTCGCCGTTGGAAAACAAACCGACACCGGTGTCGAACCCGGCGAGCGCGGATTCCCCGGGGATCTGACTCAATCCAAGCGGATCGTAGCTGCGACGCGCCAGCACCTGCGGATCCAGCGAGGTCGCCAGCAATTCCCGCGTCGCGTTCAGTTCCTGCACCAGGTTCGTTGGGGAGAGGCGTTCGATGAATCGGTTCACCTCATCGGGCGGCTGCTGAAGCCAGAGCCAGGCGAGGTTCTCAGCTCCGTCGCCCAGATTCTCCAGCCACGGCGGCTGCCATCGCGCCGACCGGACCAATCCTGGTTCGGCCTTCAGTCGAGCGGATACCTTTCGTGCCGCCGCTTCGGTTGCGTCGGAATCCGACGATTCCAGCGTCACGATGAGCTCGCGGGCGTTGGAGAAATTCCGCTGATGCAGCCGGAGGCCGTGCACCGACGGCAGATCGGCCGGGAGAAGATTGAAGATGTCGGCATCGAACCGGAGCCGGACGAGCCCGAGCACCAGCACGACCGCGACAATTCCCGCCAGAATCCGCTTCGCGATTCCGCTCAAGGAATTCCCCCTTCCACCACTTCACCGGTGGCCGGCTGACTCAAGCGCCACATTCCATTGGTGCCCGTCTCCAATTGCCATCGCGACGAAACGGGGAGCGACGGTGGAATCGAAGAAAACTGGAACCAAGGCACGCGATCCGTGGCGGGCGGTCCGCCTCCGAAGCGTCCACGGCGCAGGGTCGAACTCAGATTCCATCCCCGGCTGGATTCCTGCGCGGTGATCAAGGGCAAAGCCTGCTTGCTGAGCTGGACGAATCGGCGTCCGTCCGGATGTGTGGCCACCATCAACTCGCCCACCAGTTCGGGTGCATCGCGCCGCGGACGCCAGACCACCTGGGATTCCCGCACCACCCAGCCGGGCTCGTGGAGATCCACCGGGGCGAGCCTCGGACCGGCGCATCCGGACGCGATCAGCAGCAAACCAACAATGACACACCCTGTCGCGGCGCGAAGCGCGCGGGGCCCTCCAGTCGTTTTCATTCCGGGATGCGTGAGGACTGGGGCTCCGCTCCCTGACCGCCGGACGTCGTATCAAACGTGATACGTGGCATGAACGGGCGTTTTGCCTGCAGGCGGACCAGCCAGAAAAAGACGCGCATGCGCCAGCGCAGCCTCCACCCGCCTTCCAATTCGCCGGCAAGCACCGCATTCACCGCGGCATCCAGGTTCCATTTGGCGCGGGGTTCGAGGAACACCTCCATGAAGGGCGTGGTGTAGAAGTTGTCCACCATCTCCATGTAAATCGCCATGGCGGCCTGAAGCCGTTTTTCGTAGGCGGGAAACCGGACCGCGCCATTGCCATCGGACTTTAATTCCTCGAGGACGGCCGCGGCCGCGAGTTTTGCGGAGTGCATCGCCACGAACACGCCGCTGGAAAAGATGGGATCGATGAACCCTGCCGCGTCGCCGACCCGCACCACGCGATTCGACCAGAAGGATCGATTTCGATAACTGAAGTCGCTCGTGACCTGAATTGGAGAACCACGGCGCGCCCCGCGGAGTCGCGCCGCAACAGGAGGGCTCGAGGCCACGAATTGGTCGAACACTTCCTCCGCACTCCGGCGGTTGGCGGCGAATTCCTCACGATCCATCACGAGGCCGACGCTCACCTTGCTGTCGCACCCAGGACCGACGCGGAGTGGGATCAGCCAGAACCATTTGTTTTCCAGGCGAACAATAACGGTGTCGCCCGCCTTCTCCCCTTCATCGAGCGCCACTCCCTCGAAGTGACCAAACACGGCGAGCTTTCGCAGCTTCGGATTCGGCTCCCGAATTCCCTCCTGGGTGCCGGTGAGATTCCCGCGTCCCGAAGCGTCGATGAGCAACCGCGCGCGCCAGGAACGGGCCCCCGCGGCCGTGCCGGCGATCACCGAAACTCCGGAAGCATCGGCCTCCACGCGCTCGACCGACACGCCTTCCTGCACCTCCGCTCCGGAGGACCGGGCGTGCTGAAGCAGGATGTGATCAAATTTGGAACGCTCGACCTGGAATGCCGAGGTGTGACGGGTGAAGCGCCCGTTGCGAAAGGCGAAGCCCACTCCTTTGGATCCGTTCCCAAGGTGAAACTGGGCGCCCTTTTTCATGGGAAAGCCCGCGGCTTCGAGGGCGGGCAGCAGTCCGAGTTCCTCAAAAATGGAATGATTGTAGGGCAGCAGGGATTCGCCGATGTGGAATCGGGGAAAGTGTTCCTTTTCCAATACAAGAACCCGACGGCCCGCCCTGGCGAGAATCGTGGCGGCGCAGCTTCCTCCCGGCCCTCCTCCGATCACGATCACATCGTATTGCGCCACGGCCCCGGTCATGCGCGCGACCATGGTGACGAACCCCCGGGGATTCAAGCCTCGGGAGGGTCACGAAACGGAGCGCCGACCGCCGGGTCATCCACGGTTCGAAGGCAGCAAAAAGGCGGCGAAGTGAATTCGCCGCCTTGATGCGATGGAACCGGATCGGGCTGTGCCCGGGACCGGATCGATCAGTACTCGCGCATCTGCTTCTTGCCGGGCTCGGGGATGGGATACTTCCCGGAGGCGTCGGCCAGCACGGGGGCCTGCGCGTCGGCGTTGAACTTGGCGATGTCGGGAGCGAACTCGTGGTCGGAGTTCAACACGTCGTCCCAGGTCACGATCTGACCGGTGTGGGCGGCCATGCGTCCCATCGATGCGGTGAGCGAGGCTTCCACGCCGCGCTTCACTTCGTTGTACGGCTTGTCGTTCTTGATCGCGTCGATCAGGTCGGTCCACTCGACCTGATACGGATCGAGTTCGGAGCCTTCCTTCGGAGCGCGCCAGGCGATCTCGGAGTTGTCGAGGCGGTGGCCCTTGTAGATGCGCGCCTTGGAGGGCCAGTGGCCTTCCGAGGAAACCACGCCGAGGCACTTGCTGCCGTGAGCGTAGGAGGCGAATTCGTCATGCACGCCCGCCATGGTGCGGCCGTACAGGAAGAGCTTGGTGCCGTCGTCGAAGGTGTACTCGACCGAGTAGTTGTCGAAGTTCTGGTCGATGGCGCTGCCACGGTAGTGGCGGCCGCCGCTGGCCTGGGCCTTGACCGGCCAGGCGTTTTTCATCCAGCAGCATTCATCGATGTTGTGGATGTAGAAGTCGCTGAAGCAGCCACCGCTCGCCCAGAGGAAGGAGTGGAACCGGCGGATCTGCCACTCGAGCTCATTCTGGCCTTCGGGACGGGGCTGGGTGAAGGCGCTGCCGACCGGGCCGTGCATGCGGTAGGCGCGAAGGGTGATGATGTCACCGATTTCGCCGTCCTGGATGCGCTTGTGAAGTTCCTGGCGGGTCTTGCAGTGGCGGCACATGAGGCCGACGCCGACCTTGAGGTTCTTGGCCTTGGCCTTTTCGGCGAGATCAAACATGCGCCGGCTCGTGGGTCCATCGACGGTCACGGGCTTTTCCATGAACACGTTCAGGCCTTTTTCAATGGCGTAAGTGAAGTGAACCCAACGGAACGCGGGAGGAGTGGCGAGGATCACCACGTCGCCAGGACGAAGCACATCCATGGCCTTCTTGTAGGCGTCGAAGCCGATGAACTGGCGGTCCGCCGGTACATCCATGCGAGCCGCGTGCGGGCCGCTCAGGCCTTCTAGGCTGCTCTTGAGGCGATCGGGAAACACGTCGGCCATCGCCACCAGCTTGGTGGGGCCGTTCTTGACGGAAAGCGCATTGGAGGCGGCGCCGGAGCCGCGACCGCCGCATCCGACCAAGGCGACCTGGATGGTGTTGTTCTCAGCCGCATGGACCTGCGGCAACACGAGGCCGGACAACGCAGAGGCTGCCGTGATGGTTCCCGTCGTTTTGATAAAGTCACGACGGGACGTGATAATGGAAGAATTTGCGGGGTTCATCGGGAAAAGAGTCCGCCTCCGCCCCGCGACCTGTCAATGCCGCAGTCAGCGGATCCCATTCGAACCCGTTTTTCCGGCGGTGGATTCCTTCGACTCGGGAGCACGAAACCAAAATCGGGCGTAGGTGTAGGCGACGGTTTCCGCGATCGTTTCCCGAAAGCCGATGCTGTTGATCCACCAGTGCTCCGCCGGATACGCAGGATCCGGAACCGCGATCATTCCCACCTGAGTTCCGGAACCGAGCGCCGCCTGAAACATCATCCGGGTCCTCCGCGCATGCGGCCCGCAGGTCACCACCTGAATGACCGACGGAATGCCGCCCTCACGCATCATCCAGTGACGCAGCTCCAGGGCGGAATCAAAGGTCCGATCACGATCCACCTCTCCCCCGGGAATCGGGATGACCCGGTCGGCCGGCACGCCAAGACGACGCAGCGTGGTCGCCCCCACCTCGGCATAGCTCTTCCACTCCGATAAGGGACGTCCCTTCGGAATCGCCCCTCCGGTCACCAGAATTCGCTCATATCCGCCGCGACGGAACTCAGCGACAGTTGCCTCCACCACGAAATCCGGGGGCCACCCCTCCATCACCAGCACCGTGCCGCCGACGCGAATATTCTGGGAGAGGAACTGGCACAGTCCGCGAATTGCCAGCAGGCCCGTTCCGGCAAAAACCAAAAACAAGACCAAGACCAACCGCCAGCTGGGAAGCCAGACTTCCCGACGAATCAAGAGGCCGCGAAAACGGCGGGCGGGCTGGGTGGTGGAATCAGGCATGAGAACGAAAAGCGATGACGGCCAGGAAAAACGCAGGAGAGCCCCGCGGGCCCAAAACTGGAGTCCGCAAGGAAACCGCTCTGAACTCCGCTACTTTTTGGAAGAGGCCGACGCCGTGCTTTGACGGAATTGGAATGCCGGCCGGCCCGTGACGTCCGAACTTGTGAAGGAGGGACACCAGTAGGTCTCCACATGCTCCACCACCAGATCCGTGCCCCGAAAATGATTCACCTGCGGGCGCTTCTCGTGGTTGTACATGGTGTCGGTCATGTCGCGCATCAGGGCGACGTTCTTGCCCACCTTCACCATCTGACGGATTCCAAAGGGACGCCCCAGGACGCACATGTTGAGGTGGACGCCGAGCAGCACCACGTTGTCGATGTGATGCGACTGAAGCAGGTTGAAGGTCTCCTGGCCGTCGTCGGTGAGCGCGTCCCCGGGCTCGATCTGAAGCGTGGCGATCTGCCGGGTCCACGCATCACGAATGGTACATTTCACCGCGCAGTCGCATCCCATATCCGTGTCATCGATCGGGAGATCCCGTTCCCGGGCCGGATCGGGCCAGCACCATTTGGTTCCCCACCGATCGGCCGTGGAGAGCGGAACCGGGGCCATGGCAAACGGGGCGGTCCGTGCGGCGCGACGCTGCGGGGTGTCCTGGTAGAATCCGGTGACACTGCTCGGGGCATGGATGATGAACGCGCCATCCGCCCGTGCCTTGCGCAACACTTCGTTCATCGGCCCGGCCAGCTCCACCACGCGCTGGGCGGCGCCCTTGCACCAGTGGTTGTCCCACATGTCGCAGACAATCACCGCGGTTTTCTTCGGATCCCACGTCACCTTCTTTTCCACCACGGCCGGGGCATCGTTGCCATTGCCAGTGGCGTTTGTGGACCCGGCGCGGGAGCGGAGCGTGAGATTCCAGGAGGTGTCCGCAGCGTGCATTCGCGAAGCAGTGAACAGCAGGACCAGTCCGATGACAATGCGGTGAAGACGGTGGGGAGTCCGGGTGGGAATCATGGCGCCCCAGTCATACGGACCGATCCTGCCGGAGAAAAGACGGAATGCGCCGGCTGCACGACGGGACTTCCCCGACGTCGCGCCGGCCGCTATGGTCCGCCCCGATGCTTCTGGTCATCGACAACTACGACTCGTTCACCTTCAACCTCGTCCAATACCTGGGCGAGATGGGCGTGGATCTCCAGGTTCACCGCAACGACCAGATCTCCGTCGAGGCGGCCCTGGCCCTGAAGCCCGAACGGGTCCTCATTTCGCCCGGGCCCTGCTCGCCCCGCGAGGCCGGCCTGTCCAACGAGCTGCTGAAGGCCTTCTCCGATCGGCGGGTACCAATTTTGGGCGTCTGCCTCGGGCACCAGTGCATCGCCCACACCTTTGGCGCCGAGGTGGTGGTGAATTACCGCATGATGCACGGGAAGACCTCGCCCATTTTCCACACCGGGACCGAGCTCTTTTCCAGCATGCCGAATCCCTTCAATGCCACGCGCTATCACTCGCTGGTGGCGCGGCGCGACTCGATTCCTGACTGCCTGGAGATCACCGCATGGACGGCCGAGGAGGAGATCATGGGATTGCGGCACAAAACGCTGCCGATCTGGGGCGTTCAATTCCACCCGGAGAGCATTCTCACGGAAAACGGCCGCCAGCTGCTCTCGAACTTCCTCCGCCTGCCCGAGACGCCGAAGGCCTGAGGAATCGTTCGGTTCCCCGGAAAAACCCATTCCCTTCGTCGTGTTCGTTTCGTAATCCTCCGTCGTGCCGGAACGAGAGCCAGCCGGGGAGAGAGTTTATCGCGGCATCGCGCTTGCGGGCGGGGTGGCGCATGCCCGGGTTCTCCGGATCAGCCAGGGAGAACCGGAAATCCCCGATCATTCCATTCCCGCCGACGAGACCGAACGCGAGTTGGAGCGATTCCAACACGCGCTGGTCGCCACCCGGCACCAGATTCAGGAGGTCCAACGCCGCGTCACCGCCGCCATGGGCGCGCACGAGGCCGGGATCTTCGAAGCCCACCTGCTCGTCCTGGAAGACGTCACCCTGCTCAGCCAGGTGAAGTCGCTGATCCGCGACAAACACCGCAACGCGGAGGCCGCCTTCAATGCGGTGGCGAGCCGCTACGCCAGCGCCCTCGACGCTGCGGAGGATGAATACCTGCGCGAGCGCGCGGCGGACATTCGCGACGTCGCCAGTCGCGTCTTGAACCAGCTTCTCGGACTTTCCGGAGAGAGCGAACTGTCGCGCATCCGCGAGCCGGTCGTTCTGGTGGCCCATGACATCACGCCGAGCATGACGGCGATGATCGACCGCACCAAGGTGCTGGGTTTCGCCACCGATGTCGGCGGCAAGACCAGTCACACGGCGATCATGGCGCGAAAGCTCCGCATTCCCGCCGTGGCGGGACTCGGAGATGCCAGCCGCAAGATTCAGACCGGCGACTACGCGCTCGTGGATGGACACGGCGGGGCGCTGATTGTCCATCCAACCGACGCGACCCTTTTTCAATACGGACAAATCCGCGAACGCCACGCGGCGCTCGAACAGCGCCTCGCCGACCTCAGGGACCAGGCGGCCGTCACGCTCGATGGCACCCGATTGATCCTGGCTTCAAACATCGAGGAACCCTCCGATGTTGCTGCGGTTCGCGCGTCGGGCTCCGAAGGCGTAGGGCTGTTCCGCAGCGAGTTTCTCTTTCTGAACCGATCAGAACCGCCGGATGAGGAGCAGCAGTTTCAGGCCTACCGCGATGTCGTGTCGGCCTGCGCCCCCTCTCCGGTGGTGATCCGCACCCTCGACCTCGGCGGCGACAAGGTCTTTCCCGGACAGCAGGTCGAAGCCAATCCGTTCCTGGGCTGGCGCGCGATCCGGATCAGCCTCGCCCACACCGACCTCTTCCGCGCCCAGCTGCGGGCCGTCCTGCGGGCCAGCGCGTTCGGCTGCGCCAAGCTGATGTACCCGATGATCTCCTCGGTGGAGGAACTCGTGGCTGCAAATCAGCTCCTCGAATCCTGCCGCGCCGAACTGAAGTCCGAGGGCATTGCGTTCGATCCGACCATGGAAGTTGGGGCGATGATTGAAATTCCGTCGGCGGCGCTGATTGCCGACGCGCTCGCTCCGCACGTTCAGTTTTTCAGCCTCGGAACGAACGATCTCACCCAATACACGTTGGCCGTCGATCGCATGAACGACCGCGTTGCACATCTGCACTGCCCCACGCATCCCGCGGTGCTGCGGCTGATCCAGATGACCGTCGCCGCCGCACGCCGACGCGGAGCCTGGGTCGGCGTTTGCGGGGAAATGGCCGGTGACCCCTCCATGCTGCCGCTTCTGGTCGGACTCGGTGTGGACGAATTGAGCGCCACCCCTGCAGTCATCCCGGCGGCAAAATTCCTGCTGCGCCGCATGCGCACCTCCGAGGCGCGCGATCTCGCCGACCGCGCCCTGAAACTCTCCACGGCGGAGGAAACCCTGCGAATCTCGCACGAATTCGCGCGATCGGTGGCTCCGGAACTATTCGACGCCGGCAAATGAGCCGATGCCCGGATCTCACCTGAGACCTTGCATCAGGAACGTTGAAATTCAGCGGAAGGACGGAAACACTCACGGCTTCACCTGTTGAGCATGAACCAATGAAAGTTCTCGTTCTCGCCGCCGGATATGCCACCCGGCTTCATCCGCTGACCCTGACGCAGCCCAAGCCGTTGCTGCCGGTTGCCGGACGTCCGATGATCGACTTCGTCCTCGACAACCTGGCTCCCATTCCCGGGATCGACCGCGTCTACATCGCCACCAACGCCCGGTTTTCGCCTCATTTCGAACGCTGGGCCGCAAATTACCGCGCCACCAAATCCCCGCTGGAATTCACAATCGTAAACGACGGTTCCACCTCCGATTCCGACAAGCTTGGCGCCATTGGGGATCTGAACCTCGTCCTGGAGCAGGAGAAGATCGATGACGACCTGATCGTGGTCGCGGGCGACAATCTGTTCAGCCAATCGTTGGCACCGTTCGGGGAATTCTGCCGCAAGCAGACCAGCCCCGTGCTCGGCGTGTACGACACCGGTTCGCTCGATCTCGCCAAGAAGTACGGCACGGTGGAGCTCGACCGGTCCGGACGGGTTCTCAGCTTCACCGAGAAGCCGGAACGCCCCGAAACCACACACGTAGGCATCGCGCTTTACTACTATCCGCGCACCACCCTGCCCCTCATCCGTCAGTACGTCGCCGAGGGCAACAATCCCGACCAACCGGGACGCCTCATGCAATGGCTCTGCCCGCGCGTTCCGGTGCTGGCGTGGCCGGTTCCCGGCATCTGGTACGACATCGGATCGAAGGAAACCCTCGAAGAAGCCAATCGCATTTTTGCCAAACGGTGAGCGCCCCCATTCTTCAAGTCTCGGATCTTTCGCTGGTCCGGGACGGCACGGTCATTCTCGACGGCATCTCCTGGACCGTGAAACGCGGTCGCCACTGGGCGGTGCTCGGCGCCAACGGATCGGGAAAAACCTCCCTCATCGCCGCGGTCACGGGCTACCTCATGCCCACGCGTGGGGAGATTGATCTTCTCGGAAAACGCTTTGGCGAGAGCGACTGGCGCGCGCTTCGTACGCGGATCGGAATCGTCAGCTCTTCGGTTCGCCAGCTGATGGCCGACTCCGAGCCCGCGCTCCACACCGTTGCGAGTGGGCGTCACGCGATGATCGACTACTGGGGCGAACCCTCCCCGGCCGAACAACGCATCGCGCGCACGCTTCTCGCACGCGTCGAAGCGGGTTATCTCGCCGACCGCCCCTGGGCCGTCCTGAGCCAGGGCGAGCGTCAACGCATCCTCATTGCACGGGCTCTGATGAGCCGGCCCCGCCTGCTCATTCTCGATGAACCCTGCGCCGGCCTCGACCCCGTGGCCCGCGAGCATTTTCTCCAATTCCTCGGACGACTCGCCCGCACTCCGCAGGCCCCGTCGATGCTCCTGATCACGCATCACGTCGAGGAAATCACCCCGTGCTTCACCGACGCGCTGCTTCTCCGCGAAGGACGCGTCGTCGCCGCCGGACCGGTGAAGACCACCCTCACCTCCGAGCACCTGAGTAAGGTGTTCCATGCCCGGGTGCAGGTGTCGCGCCGACGTGGACGCTATCAGCTCGAAGTACGTTCCCGCTCGCGTAACGCAATTTGACCCCAGGGGAATGCAGTTCCTCCCCCTCGATTCCGGCAGTTCACCCCAAGATCCCGGCATCTAATCCCGGCAACAACGTCCCCTCATGGGCCGCGGTGTATTTCATCCACCGCTCCATGACTCACACCACCCGCAATACCCTTTCCCTCGGCAGTGCAGCGGGCGCATTGACGTTCGCACTTGCGCTGTCGCAGTCCACCACCAGCGGCCTCGCCCAGGGCTGCGTCGCCGTGCGCGGCTCCAGCATGTGCATGGTGCATCCGTCCGAAAGCGCGCATCCGCAGGACGCCGACCTCGTGGCTGGCGACTGGGTGGCCTCGGTGGCGTATCGATGGCTTCATTCCCACCGGCATTTCGTCGGGGATGAGGAGCAGACCGTCCGCCAGGACCGCGCCAATCAGGTCATCAATCACACCAGCTTCATCGACCTGTCGCTGCAATACTCCTTCTCTACCCGGTTCAGCGCAGCCCTAACCCTCCCGTTCGCGACTTCCGATCGGTCTTCGCTGGCGCCCACCAACTACAACAGCATTCGTTACTACACCCACGCCTCCGGCATCGGCGACATGCGCCTGACCGGATACGGCTGGCTCTGGAACCCTTCCACCGCCGGATTGAAGGGCAACATCCAGATCGGAATCGGCCTCAAAGCTCCGACCGGTGAAAAGGGTGCAACCGACACCTTCCTGACCACCACCGGCCCGGTGGTTCGTCCCGTGGATCAATCCATCCAGCCGGGTGACGGCGGATGGGGCGTGGCCGTGGAGATCAACGCCTACCGCGAGATCTTCGACCGCACCGAAGCCTTCTTCCAAGCGTCCTACCTGTTCAATCCTGAGAACCAAAACGGCGTTCTCACCTGGCGCGATAATAACTCCACCACGCCTGGCAAAATCACCGCCACCCCGAGTGCCGCCTCTTACTACGAGCACTTCATGTCCATTCCGGACCAATACTTCGCCCGCGGCGGCTTTGCCTACACCCTGGCGCCGAAGTGGGGGCTGTCCGCCAGCCTCGCTGGTCGCATCGAAGGCGTGCCCGTGGAAGATCTCGTCGGCGGCAGCGATGGCTTCCGTCGTCCCGGATTCGCCGTGGCCATTGAACCCGGCATCCAGGTCATGAAGGGCCGCTACACCTTCAATCTCGCGGTGCCATTCGCCCTCTACCGCAACCGCGAGCGCAGCCTTGCCGACCAGGCCGCATCGGTGGTCGCCGGCCGGGACATCCACGGCGACGCCGCCTTCGCCGATTACGTCGTGACCGCAAGCCTCGCTGTGCGGTTCTAAGCCAAAGAGATCTTCCCTCCTGAAGTTATCGGACTGTGTGCAGCATCCCCATCCGGCCGTCCGGGTGGGGATGTTTCTTTTCTGGTACACGCCCGCATTCCGCGAGCGATGCGTTACCTGCGCCCGAGATAGAACTTCGCCGCAGTTCCGCCGAAGATCGCCTCCTGTGCCGCGGCATCCGGCGCGGCCCGCAACGCGTAGTCGCGCACCAGCGAGAACACCTGTTCATAGCCCGCGGCTAGAAGGCACACCGGCCAGTCAGATCCGAACATCAAGCGGTCCGGCCCAAACGCGCCGAACACCACGTCCAGGAATGGCAGAAAATCGTCAGGACTCCACTGCCGGTGATCCGCCTCGGTCACCATGCCCGACACCTTGCAGCAGAGGTTGGGGAACGACGCGAGTTCGCGGATCTGCTCCCGCCACGGGGAAATCTGGCCGTCCTTGATGAACGGCTTGGCAATGTGATCGAGCACGAAGGGCTGATCGGGAAACTGCCGAACCAGCTCGATCGCGGCGGGGAGTTGCTTCGGATAAATGAGGATGTCGTAGGTCAGCTTGAAGGCACGCAACTGCGCGATCCCGCGCAGGAACTCGGGGCGAAGCATGAAACGGTCGTCCGGCTCGTCCTGCACCACGTGTCGAACGCCGACAAACTTTGGATTCTTCGAAAACTCAGCGAGCGACTCCGCCACCTTCTCGGACCGGAGATCCACCCAGCCCACCACCCCACGAATGCGCGGGTTTTTCGCGGCGAGTTCCAAAAGCCAGCGCGATTCTTCCAACGATTGACGCGCCTGCACCGCGATCGATCCATCCAACGCCAGCGGGGCTTGAAGGGCGTCGAGATCTTCCGGAAGCCAGTTCCGCTGCAGGGCGGACCCGGTCGGAATCCACGGATACTCCGTCGCGGAGTAGTTCCAAAAATGCTGGTGGGAATCGAGGCGCATCCCGCTGGGTAGCGGATTTCCCGCCCCGCGGGCAAGTCAGCGCTGCTAGCGTCGAACGCCGGATCGTTCCCGGAGCCAGTCCCAGTCGGTGGTCGGATCCGCCGCAAAAATCCCTCCCGCCCCGCCCTTCACATTGGGACGCACCGTCGCGCCCGGCCCCGCCGTGACTGCCCAGCGATGCGACTCGGTATGGCCGTCGGCAAAGGTGAGATTCCCCGTGCCGTTGTGATAGCTCGCCGGAAGATTTCCCCACTTCGGAGCCTCCTCGAGACGGTTCATGAAAAACCCGTCGTTGATGGTGTCCGGATGCTCATCAAGGAACACGAACAGGTTCGACGGCGCCGTGGCGTCCGACTCCTTGAAGCACTGGATGAACGACGGATTGAACTTGTTGGTAAGCTCGCCCGGATCCCCGACCAGGGAATTCATCGAGTAGCTGCGCGTCCGCGGGCCAATCAGGGAGCGTGATTGATCCGAAGGGCACTTGAACACCGGCACCGAGCGTCCCACGTACGATCCAAGCTTGGCCTCGGTGAGATAGATCGTGTTGGTGTTCTCCTCCGAGTCCTCCCAGTTCATCACATGGTTGACCCAGTTCTGCCGACGCGCACGTGTCTCCCCCACCCCGTGGTTTGGGGCGAGGCGATCCTGATGATCGTCGCCGTACAGCTTCCACCCGAGGTGCAGCTGCTTGAGATTCGACAGACACAATGCGCCCTGCGCCCGGCTCTTCGCCCGCCCCAGCGCTGGCAGCAACATGCCGGCGAGAATCGCGATGATGGCGATCACCACCAGCAACTCGATCAACGTGAATGCACGCGCACTTCCGCCACGTGTTTCGACCGATGCGCGCCCCGCGGGGATTTGGATGGGAGAGGGAGTGGACATCGGGTGGTGGGAATGAAAACCGGAGTGAACTGAAAATCAGTCGAGGGACACGACTGCCTTGATGACTCCGGACTCCGGCTTCAGCCAGGTCGGGAAGGCATCGATGATTCCATCAAACGGCGCGTGATGCGTGATCCACGGCTGTGTGTCGATCCTTCCCGATTCGATCAGGGAAATGATCCGCGAAAAATCCGGTGTGAGTGCATTGCGGCTCGCCATCACGGTGATCTCGCGTCGATGCATCACCGGCGCGTGGAGGAACGACACCTCGGCCTGCGTGATGCCCACGTACACCAGTCGACCGGCGTAGGCGCAGTAGTTCAGCGCCCCGCTCATCGACTTGTTCGAACCCGTGGCGTCGATCACCACGTGCGCGCGCTCCCCGCCGGTCAGTGCATCGAGCTGTTCCAATTCTGATCCATCGCCCCGGGAGAGAATCGTGTCGGGCACGCCCATCTTTTCGCGAACAAACGCCAGGCGCTGCTCATTCATGTCCATGACGATCGTTCGCGCGCCCGCCACCTTGGTGAATTCGATCGCGGAAAGGCCGATCGGCCCCGCGCCGATCACCAGCGCGGTTTCACCCGCGAGGAGCTGGCTGCGGTTCACGGCGTGGCATCCGATGGCCAGCGTTTCGACCAGCGCCGCCTGGTCCGCACTCAGCGCGTTGGCCGGATGCAGCTTCCGCGCGGGCAGGATCATCCGCTCACACAGGCCGCCGTCCATCATCACACCGAGGGTGCGGTGACTCTCGCAGCAATTGGTGAATCCGCGCCGGCACGAGGAGCACTTCTGGCAGTTGATGTACGGCTCCACGGAGCAGCGGTCGCCCACCTTCAAATGCGTCACCCCTTCTCCGAGTTCGAGCACTTCCACTCCGAGCTCATGACCTGGAATCCGGGGGTAGCTGAAGAACGGCATCTTGCCGAGAAACCCGCTGTAATCGGTCCCGCAAATGCCGACGCGGCGGATGCGGACAAGGGCGTCGCCCGGCCCGGGCGAACCAGGACTGGGAACATCGATGAAACGAAACGACTGCGGTTTTTCGAGTTGGAGAGCCTTCACGTGGAGCAAAAACGGGAATGAGGTCCGCCATCCGGACTTCCCGGATGGAGCCGAAATTCAGGTGAATCCCGGGTGACGCGACGATGCGACGATCCGTCCCCGACTGCACGCCCGGATTTTACCGCTCCCCGTAACGCCTCAGGCGCGAATCTGTCCCGTGCCCTCGCCGATCCACTTGTAGCTGCATAACTCCTCGAGGCCCATCGGCCCGCGCGCATGCAACTTGTCGGTGCTGATGCCGATCTCCGCGCCCAGCCCGAACTCCCCGCCATCGGTGAACCGCGTCGAGGCATTCCAATACACCGCCGCCGAATCCACCTCGGCCAGGAAGCGGCGCGCCGTGGATTCATTCGCAGTAACGATCGCCTCGCTGTGCGCCGATCCGTGCTCGGCAATGTGCGACATCGCCGCATCCACGCCGTCCACAATCCGCACGTTGATCACGTAGTCGTTGTACTCCGTATCAAAATCGGTCCCCGTTGCCAGCCGGGCCACCACGGGGCGGTCCCCCGCTCCCTGCTGGATGAGCGGAAGCGATTCGGCATCGGCGTGGAATTCCACGTTCTTGCCCAGCAATCGGCCCGCAGCCTTGGGGATGAACGCCGCGGCGACCGACCGATCCACGAGCAGCGTCTCGGCCGCATTGCAGGTCGAAGGCCGCTGGCACTTGGAGTTGAAGAGAATGTCCTCCGCCATGGCGAGGTCCGCCTCGCGGTCCACGTACACATGGCAGACGCCCTTGAAATGTTTGATGACCGGAACCTTCGAGCATTCCGAAACCGCGCGGATCAGTCCTTCGCCGCCACGGGGCATGCAGAGGTCCACGTAGCGCGTGAGCGAAAGCAGCGCAGGGATGGCTTCGCGATCCGCAATCGGCACCACCTGGATCGCGTGGGCTGGGAACCGCTCTCCGAGCACGGTACGCCCCGCCTGGACAAGAATCTCGGCAATCAGGCGATTGGAGTTCAGCGCCTCCTTGCCCCCGCGCAGAATTGTCGCGTTGCCCGTTTTGAAACACAGGCTCGCGGCATCAGCCGTCACGTTCGGACGTGACTCGTAAATGATCACCACCACGCCAATCGGTGTGGCCTGCTTGCGGAGCTTGAGTCCGTTCGGACGCGTCCGTTGATCAAGCACGCGCCCGACCGGATCCGGCAGTGCCGCCACCTCGCGCAACCCGCCCGCCATCGAACGCACCCGTGCGGGGTCCAGGGCCAGTCGATCCATCATCGCGCCGGAAAGCTTCAACGAACGCCCCACCTCAAGATCCTTGAGGTTTGCCGACACGAGCGCATCGGTCGCCGCCTCCAGGGCATCCGCCATCGCCAGCAGGGCGCGGTTCTTCTCCTCCGAGGTCAACCGGGCCAGCAGGCGCGAGGATTCCCGCGCGGCGCGCGCGAGCGACTCCATCTGTTCCAAAACAGTCACGGGATTAGAGTAACGAAAGCCAGTCGAAGTCCAAATGCGGAAAATCCGGCTGCAACGGGTGCAGCCCTAGGATCGATCTTCACGCGCCGCTGCTCATTTTCTCACCGGCAAGAATTTCAACGCTTGGCATTCCAATCGCTGAAATCTCAGGCGTGGCTGCCGGGAATCTGGCTGGTCTCCTCGGAGTGAACTGAACTGTTGCGCCATTCAAACCATCTCCGTTGAGGCGGGACTCCCGGCAGCCTACACATCCTGATCGCATCGGGTCGTGATGCGCCCGCGATCAAAGCGCGACAGCCGTGCGGGTGCGGTGCGATTCCAGTGCGGCTGCGAACACCTCGTGACTCGCCACGGCCTCGTCGGGCGTGACGCATCCGAATTTTCCACCAAGCGCGCCGGCCCACTCCGCTGCATACGCCGCCCACATCTGCAGGAAACAATCGGGAAAACCGGGTTCAAAAATTCCACCGGTGATCGTGGGGAATGGCGTCTGGAAGCCCAGGTCTACGCGCACCCAGCGCTGCTCCTTTTGACGCTCGAAAATCCAGAGCGTCTTCGGCTCCGCCGTGGAGTAACGAACGCCGCCATCGGTCCCCAGAAACTCCACCCACCAGGTGTTGGTGGCTCCGGGAGCGAGACGCTTCATCTCCAGGCGCATCGGCACATCGCGTCCATCGTACGCCACATCGCAGTGCAGCATCGCATTGTCCCAGGTGTCGCACTCGGCCATGCCCCCCTTGCCGTCGGGACGCTGGGTGTAAATTTTTTGCAGCTGCGCGAACACCCGCGTGGGCTTCAACCCCAGACGGAACGGCACATGCACCACGTGCATGCCGAGATCGCCCATCACGCCGATTTCGCCGCAGGTGCGCACCTGGCGTTTCCAGTTCACCGGCTTGCTCGGATCGAGATCGCTCGCGTGCCAGAAGCAGGAATGGATTTCCAACAGCTTGCCAAAACCGCCCGCCTGAAACGCCTGCACCACGCGCTGCGCACCGGGGAGAAACGGAAACTCGCTGGAGCAGCGAACAAACTTGCCCGAGGCCTTGGCGGCATCGCGGATTCGACGCGCGGCGGCCAGATCAATGCCGAACGGCTTCTCCGCGAGGAGGTCCTTTCCAGCCGCGAGGACATCGAGATAAAGCGACTCGTGCAGGTTGTGGGGAACGGCCACGTACACCACATCGACATCGGGCGATGCCAGCAGTTCCTTGTGATTCTTGGTCAGGAGTTTGACCGACGGAATCTGGCGGAACCACTCGAGAAGCTTGTCCTGAAGATCGCACACCGCGACCAGCTCGACCTTGACCGGGAAGTTCTCGAGGGCGAACCAACGTCCAAACGCACTGGCGGCTTCGCGGCCCATCAGGCCACCGCCAATGATACCTACACGCATCGTCTTCGAAGTGCTCATGAAGGAGCTGACGATGCACCGCCCGCCCGGAACGCCGCAAGTGGAGTCGTCAGACAACCGACAAGCGCTCCGACTACTGTGCGTCAACGCCGACCAAAGCGGTGAAGCCGATCACGACGAACCCGAGGTCCGCTGACGCAGTTCAAGCAATTCATGAGCCTGCGCGGCCAGCACGCGACGAAGTTTTTCGTGCTCCTGATCGGCGGTACGCAGGCGCTGCAGGTCGGTCAGGTACTGATGAAGCCACTTCATCTCAGGCGACCGCGAGCCCGCCTCCTTCGCCTCGGCGATTAATTCCTCCTCGGTCACCTTGGCCTGCTGAAGGACCTCGGAAATCGGACGCCCCGTGGTGATGTCCCGGTGCGCTTCGCGAAGCCGACGCGAACTGGTGCCCGCCGCACGCATCGCCTGCGCGGCTGGACCGGGCGACGGATCCACCGCCACTTTCTCCCCCTCCAGCACGTTGGCGACCACGGGGACTTCAATCAGGTTGTCGACGTCGGCACGGATCAACTGCAGCTTTGCAGGCGAAATTCGGATCCGCATCAACCCGCGCCGGATGCTTCGCTCAATGTGGTCCGCACTGGCGAGGTCGGTGATCACCGCGTTGAATTCCTCGTTCGACGCGGTGCGCCCCAGGTTGGTGATCACATCCAGATCCACTGCAAACAGCGACCGGTTGAACCACCAGATGGGAAGCGCCGGCAGGGTGCGAAACGAATACAACGACGAGAAAAACAGGCTCGATTCGTACCGCTCCGGCCGGCACTTGAAGGCGAAGCAGTACGCGTCCTTGAAATTGTTGAACTTGGGCGCTGCAGGCGCGGCACTCATGACAAAGGGGGAATCAAACTCGACCGGTGGCCGCCAGGACTCGTGACGACAGATCCGCCACCACTCGGCGAAGCTGCTCATTTTCGGTACGCAGCCGGGACACCTCGTCCCGCTGCACCAGTTGCTCGAGGAGCCAGTTCAAATCGGCGAAGTCGGACTTGTGCTCGGACAACGCCGCCGGGATTTCCTCCAGCTTGAAACCGGCATTCTTCGCCGCCGCCTCGATGGGCCGTCCCGCCACCACGTCCGAATGAAACCGGCGCAGACGCCGCACCATCAGCGTGCCGCCTTCCTTGCTGTCCGGAGGAGTGGCGTCTCCCGGACGCTCGGATTGAAGCCGGGGACGCGGGCCGGCGGGCTCGATCGCGGATCGCACCCCCGGCGAGGTCGGAATTACGGGAGCGGGCGGACGAATCGAAGCCGCAAGCGGACGAAGCAACCGGTTCAATCGCGCCGTCGAGGCGCGAACCCCCAGCGTCTGACGACGAAAGCTCCGCTCCACCAGACGCCGATTGTCCAGATCGTCGAGCAACTGCTGAAACTCGGTCACCGAGGTCGCCGCACCGATGGCCTCAATGGCCTCAAAATCAGGCCCAAACAATGCCTGGTTCTTTAATCCGAACAGGCGTCCCAACACGGCCGCCCCCAGTCCGAGCGAGCGACTGAACACGTGCGCCACAAAGCCGTCCGGAGGACAGCGATGAACCGCACAATAGGCGTCTTTGAAATTGGAGTATTGGGTCCCGGTCTCGGCCATGGTCTGTAGGGCTTCCGCGCACCGCCGGAAGACGATTCACTGTCATCGTGCGTGGAACCCTTTGTCAATCATGCGCGCCCGGAACCGGAGCGAAGCTTATAAAGCTGCTCGCCCGCCTTCGGCACCAGCAACACCCCTTCGGACTCGCGCCCCGCGTAATCCTCCGGCCGGATGCTCCGCCAGTCGCGGTAGCCCAAATTAATCTCCTTGCACACCGCCTCCGGAATCCCCGTGGCGAGGGTCAAACGCGCCCGCGGCGTTTCGATTCCGTTCTCGTACGTGCCCGCCCCGTACACATGCGTGCAATGCGCCAGCGTGCCCCAGGGCAGATGACGGAACTTGTCCCACTGCTTCAAAAAGTAGTCGCGGCAATGGTATCCGACCTGCCGGATGAACTTCCCGTGCACCACACTCACCTCGTGAATCTGCGGGGCGTAAATGATCAATTCCCCGCCCTCGGCCAGAACCGGCTCGAGCTTGTACATGGCCTTGGCCCCCACCCACAGCTCGTCGTACATCGGCGATGCGCACGACAGCACGGTGTGGAACGGACGATCCTTCCAGACGATGTGATGCTCCGCCGACAGGGCGGCCGCCCCGGCCCAGGCCGATTCCGGAGTCCCGGCAAACACCCCCACCGCACCGCCATCCTTGGCCACCAGCGCGAAGCACTTTTTCGGCACATTCACCATCGCGCCGGCGCGGTCCACCACGGCGCGAACCGGCGTGTTGGGATTTCCGATGATTCCAAGATTGGTCACCACCGCCCCCAGCCAATGGAAGAAATTCAGAATGTCCGCCCCGCCCACGCCCGGGAACAGGTACTTGTTGCCGCCGCTCATGCCCACGACTTCGTGCGGAAACACGGGGCCCACGATGATTACCTCATCGTAGTCGAACACCCGCGCGTTCACGTCCACCGGCACGTCCATGGCGAACAACCCGCCCGACAACGCGCTGATCTCGTCGGCCGGGATCACGCCAAGACGCCGCAACGCCGCGCGATTGTCCCATTCGTGGTTAAAGAACCGCACCTTGGAATACTTGGCGCACCACTCGTCGAGCGTGATCTCCAGTCGCTGGCAAATCGCGGCATCCGGCATCGGGGGATGCGTCCCCAGCGCAACCAAAATGTCGAAGGCCGACGCCACCGCGCCGAACTCGGCAAACAACGCCTTGAACATCATGCCGATCGGCGCCGTGCGGGTGCCGTCGGGAATGATCAGCAACACCTTCTTGCCCCGGTAGTCGGAGGAAGGGCACGCCCGCGCAACGAGCTGCGCCACCTCGTCCACAGTCACCAGGTTTCCAGGAGCGGATTTCACTTCGTAAGTCATATCAAAATTCAGCGAAAAAGTCGGAGTCGACACGCTTCACCAAATAGGTTGTCACGGGTGTAACCCCAAGATTGTAGTCAATGAGCAACTGGGAGAGATAATCCCCATCGATTAGAACGATTCTTAAATCAATTTTCTCAACAAATTCTCGAGCAGCATCGGAAAACTCAGATGTGGTAATGAAAACCCCTTTTCTTGCCCTTTGTCCCTGCAACGCGCCGGCAAATTTTTGAACTTCAGGTCGACCGACAGGTGATGCCCAACGTTTAGCCTGAACATAGATGACATCCAACCCGAGCCGGTCCTCCTTAATGATACCATCAATTCCTTCATCCCCATTGCCGCCAACTGCACGCCCTGCATCGGTGAGAGACCCGCCATAGCCCATAGCCACAAGGAGCCTTACGACTAACCTCTCAAATCGATCCGGTGATAACTTTTGAACTGCCGAAAGGACCTCCACACACAGATCCGTCGACAAACGCTCAAACGATCTTTCAAGCATTTCGTGCGGGGTTTCTCGCTCTGAACTGACTGACAAATCTGCAGCAACGATAGATTCCCCTTTGGTGCGTCGGCTCCGAAACTCTTTAAACCCTTCAAATTGGGTCAGGAATTGAATGTCGATTCGCTCAGGATTCCTCCGCAGGACTTCAAGCCCCTTATCGCTGACTTTAAAGACGCCTCGCCCGGGGTTCACGAGAAGCCCGGCCTGCTTGAGATAGCTACGCGCCCAGTGCACTCGATTATCAAACGTTGCTTGGGCACCACTCGGGAGCAATTGACGACGATCTTCTTCGTTGAGTTGAAAATTTTCAGCAAGCCGATCAACCGCATCTCCAATGGCCCACTCTTTTCGATTCCCGGCTAACTCAAGCAAAGGCAACATGAGTGTCTGGAAATCGGGAATTGCCATTGGTGTTTGGGAAAATGTTCTAAGGGGCGAGTTATTGCTACCTTCAGATGGTCTGCGAAAGGAATCCGCCGTCCACGCGGATGTCCGTGCCCGTGACAAACGAACTCGCCTTCGGGCTGGCGAGGAAGATGGCGGCGCCCACCAACTCTTCGGAGGAACCGAAGCGTCCCATCGGCGTGTGGCCCCAGATGGCCTTGGTCCGCGCCGTCGGGGATCCGTCATCCTGAAACAGCAATTTGCGGTTCTGCTCCGCCGGGAAGAAGCCCGGGGTGAGCGAATTCACGCGAACGCCCTTCGGTGCCCATTCCCGCGCGAGGAACTGGGTCAGGTTCAACACCGCCGCCTTGGCTGCGGAATAACTCACCACCCGCGACAACGGCAGATGCGCCGAAACGCTGGCGATGTTGAGAATGCTCCCCTTCCCTGCGGCACACAAAGCGGGGCCGAATTCCTGACACGGGATCAGCACGCCGCCGACCAGATTGAGGTCAAAATTCCCACGCCACGCCTCGAGCGACAAATCCTCGAACCGTTGCGACTCGGTCACCGTGGCCTTCGGATCATTTCCGCCGGCTGCATTGACCAACACGGTCGGAGCCCCGAGCGAAGCGCGGATCGATGCATGCGCCGCCTTCAACTGTTCGCGGTCGATCGCATCGGCGGCCACGAACACGGCGCGTCCGCCGGCCTTTTCAATGGCGGCCACCCGCGCCAGCCCGCGTTCGGCGTTCCGTCCCACCACGGCAACTGCTGCCCCGGCCGACGCCAGCCCCTCGGCCAGCGCGCCGCCCAGGACGCCCGTTCCACCGATCACCACCGCCACCTCTCCGGTCAGATCAAACAAATTCATGGTCGCAAAGATTGAAAGCCGAACCGTAGGGGGATCCCCACTCCCGGTGCAACCCTTCGGCTCCGGCAGTTCGGCCAGGGCCGGTTCCGGCCACAGCCGGAGGTTAAAGGGTTGAAAGGTTGAAGAGTTAAAGAGGGATTCGAGCTTGGGGTAATGCTGATCGCTGTAGGGCACCGACGCCGCCGGATTGAAAACCCAGCGTCCAAAAGGCCAACGCGCGCCTTCAACCCTTCAACCTCTCCCCAACAAATCCCCGGCTCCGGGATTGACGAACGCCTCCCGCGGGGCAGCCTGCGGCACCGATCGAATGCGCGTCCTGATCGAAGCCGTCCCCACCCAGCATTCCCCGGAATCCCTCGCCGAACAGGTGCGGGATCTTCCCGGCCTGGCGGTCCTGCGCACCGGTTCGTTCACCGTCCCCCACGCCCGATACTCCATCGTTGCTGCGGAACCCATGCTGGTCTTCCGATCCCAGGGATCCGCCTGCGAAACCCGCCGCCCGGGTTCGGAACCCACCGTGCAGTTCGGCAACCCGTGGCAGCACCTCGCCCCGTTGCTCGCGCGATTCGAACTGATGGACGAAGTGGACGTCCCCTTCCCGCTCGGTGCCTGCCTCGGCTACTGGGGCTACGACCTCAAGCAATTCGTCGAACCCCGCGTCACCCACCGCGCAGTCAACGACCTGCTCGTCCCGGACTGCCACCTGGGCTTCTACCCCAGCCTGGTCGTGTTTGATCACGCCCAGCACGAAACCTGGGTGGTGGCCACCGGACTCGATGCCGAGGGCGATCGCACCGAGGAGCGAGCACGACGGCAACTCGCCGATTGGCGATCCCGTCTCACCCAGGACCCCGTCCCGTCCTCCCCGCTCTCCAGCACCGAATCCACGACGGAAGCGCCCCTGGATCTTGTATCAGCTTTGGAACCCCCGTCCCTAGACCGCGCCGGGTTCGTCGCCGCCGTGAAACGAGCCCTCGCCTACATCCGCACCGGCGACATCTACCAGGTCAACCTCGCCCGGCGTCTCAACCTGCCCTGCCCCGCGGATCCCTGGATCGCCTTCCAGCGACTGCTCTCCGTTTCGCCGGCTCCGTTTGCCGCGTACTTCGACTGCGGGGATTTCTCGGTCGCCTCCTCGTCGCCGGAATTGTTTCTCCACCTCAGCGGACGCCACCTCACCACCCGTCCGATCAAGGGCACCCGCCCCCGCAGCGCCGACCCGATCCGCGACGCACAACTCGGCTGGGAACTGCAGCGCAGCCCCAAGGAAAACGCCGAACTCCTCATGATCACCGACCTCCTCCGCAACGACGTCGGACGGGTCAGCGAATACGGGTCCGTGCGTGTACCCGATTTGATGCGCCTCGAACGCTTCGCCCAGGTCCAGCACCTGGTCTCCACCGTCGAGGGAACGCTCCGGCCGGAATTGTCCCACCTCGAGGCGCTCGCGTCGTGCTTCCCCGGAGGAAGCATCACCGGCGCCCCGAAAATCCGGGCCATGGAGATCATCGATGAACTCGAACCAGTGGCCCGCGGACCCTATTGCGGGTGCCACGGCTACTTGGGATTCAATCAGGAGAGCCAGCTCAGCATCACCATCCGAACCGCGGTGCTTCGGGAAGGACGCGCCTGGGTCCACACCGGCGCGGGCATCGTGGCCGATTCCATCCCCGAGGAGGAATTCGCGGAAACCGAGGCCAAGGCCGCCGGCTTGCTCGCCGCCCTCAATGGGTTGAAGACTCCCACTCACGCGGCAAAAGCCCACTCTCCCCACACCCGAGCATGAGCCAAGACACAACCCCATGGGTGTGGATGGATGGAACCCCCGTTCCCGCCGCCGAAGCGACCGTCTCCGTCTTCGACCGATCCTTCCTCTACGGCGATGGATTGTTCGAAACCATCCGGGTGTACCGCGGTGTTCCGTTCCGCTGGGAGCAGCATTTCCAACGGCTCACGGCAGGGGCCTCATTTTTGGGAATCACCCTGCGCTGGACTGCCGACCAACTCGAAGCCGCCGCCCGCGACCTCATCGCGCGGAACCAACTGCCCGAATCGCTGCTGCGAATCACGCTATCCCGCGGTGTGGGGGTTCGCGGCTATTCCACCCGCGGCGCGGACCATCCGCGCTTGATCCTCACCCTGCACCCTGCCGCTGCGGTGAATCCCGAACAGGTGCGTCCGTGGAAGCTCGTGACCGCGTCGATTCGAATTCCCACCGGCGACCGACTGGCCACCTTCAAATCGAACAACAAACTCGCCCAAATCCTCGCCCGCTCCGAAGCCGAGGCGCGCGGAGCCGATGAAGCCCTGCTCCTCAACACCGACGGCCGGTTCGCCGAGGCGGCGAGCAGCAACCTATTCTGGATCGAAGGGGAAGTCCTCTGCACCACGCCCACCGCCGAAGGACTGCTGGCCGGAGTCACCCGGGCCTTCATCCTCGAACTCGCGCGGGGACTCGGATGGTCCCTCGCGGAACGCAGCTGCCGGATCTGGCAACTTCAACAGGCCAGTGCTGTGTTTCTCACCGCGTGTTCCTTCGAGATTCTTCCCGCGAGTCATCTCGATGGCGCGGAACTCCGGCAGTCCGGCCGCGTCCTCGAACTGCACCGCGCCTACCAGCGCGCGGTTCACGAAGGTTCCCCGGCCTGACCGCCCGCCGACGGCCCAATCTGATTCCCCGCGAATTCGATCTGCCCCCGGGCCCGTTCTGCAGCTATTCTGTCCCGACCTGACCTAACGCATGGATTGGCTCGCTTCCATCGACCTCGCGGGATTCCGCTTCGTCAACCAGACGCTCTCGAACCCGGTGTTCGATCAGCTCATGCCGTTCCTCTCCGGAACCACCGCCTCCCGTCTGCTTCTCGCGCTCGTCGTGCTCGGCTTGATGATTCGCGGTGGTTTTCGCGGACGCATGTTCCTCGCCTGCGTCGTCGCCGGTTTGCTGGTTTCCGACACCCTGGTCATCAACTCGATCAAGGAATCCGTCAAACGCCCGCGCCCGTTTGTCACCCATCCCGAGACCAACCTGCGCGTCGGCCGAGGCAGCGAATATCGATCCTTTCCCAGCGGACACGCAGGCAACGCCGCCATGCTGGCCACCGTGGCCTTCCTCTTCTGGCGACGCAGCGCGCGCTTCACCGTTCCCGTCGCGGCAGGAGTCTGCGCTTCGCGACTTTACCTCGGTGTTCATTATCCGAGCGATGTCCTCGCCGGAGCGGCATTGGGAACCTTGGGCGGACTAGGCGTCACGCTGGGCCTGGAACGCCTCTGGCAGAAGATCGGACAGCAATGCTTCCCGATCTGGTGGCGACGACGCCCCTCGCTTCTGACCGATCCGAAGCCCGATCCCTCCGCGCCGGTTTTTCAGGAAGGCTCCGTGGCCCTCGATCTCGAATGGCTTCGCCTCGGCCGACTGATGCTGGTCGTCCTGCTGGTATTCCGATGGTTTTATCTCAAGGCCGCTGTCATCGAATTAAGCGAAGACGAAGCCTACCAGTGGCTCTGGTCCAAGCACCTCGACTGGTCGTACTACTCCAAGCCTCTTGGAATTGCGGTGGCCCAATGGATCGGCACCCATCTCCGCGGAGACACCGAACTCGGCGTGAGATTCCTTTCCCCGCTCATGGCCTTTGCAATCGGCTGGATGCTCCTCAAGCCGCTCGCCCGCTGGACCAGCGCCCGCACCTCGGTCCTGTTTCTGGTCGCGGTGTCCGCTACACCCCTGCTCGCAGTGGGAAGCATTCTCATCACCATTGACCCGCTCCTGGTGATGTTCTGGACCGCCGCCGTCGTGTGGGGCTGGCGCGCCATCACCGAGGATTCCACGCGCTGGTGGATCTTCACCGGACTGGCCTCCGGCGGGGTCTTCCTCAGCAAATACAGCTCCCCGTTTCTCTGGGCCTCCTTTGGAATCTTCCTCCTCGCCTGGCCTCCCGCGCGCGCGCAACTCCGCAGGCCCGGCCCGTGGCTCGCGCTGGTCGTCAATTTGATCTGCACCCTCCCGGTGCTCTTGTGGAACCAGGCCAACGGCTGGATCACCGTTCGCCATCTCTCCGAACGCGGAGGACTCGACAGCAAATGGCAACCCACCGCGAAGTTCCTCCTCGATTTCGTTGGTGCCGTCCCCGCGCTGATGAACCCGGTGTTCTTCGTCGCCATCGTCTGGGCCGCCATCGCATTTCTTCGCACTCGCAATCGACGGAGCCATCCGCAGGCCGCGATCCTCAACTACCTCCTGTGCTTCGGCGCCCCGGTGTTCCTCTGGTTCTTTGGCTACACCCTCCGCGCACGCGTGCAGCCCAATTGGATCGCCCCGTCCATCGTCCCGCTGTTCCTCTTTGCCGCCGTCTGGTGGCACCACCAGGCCGAACCCCGCCGCCGCACCGCAGGTCGCTTGCTGAAAGTCGGCGTCGCGATCGGCCTCCCGATTGTCGTCCTGCTCCACGACACCAACCTGGTCGAGAAAATCTCCGGCTATTCCCTACCCGACCGCATCGATCCGCTGCGACGCGTCCGCGGCCACAAGGCCCTCGCGTCGCTCGTTCAGGAGGAGCGCATCAAATTTGAAAAAGCCGGCGGCAAGCCGGTGTTCCTCATTGCCGACCACTACGGGCGCGCCGGTTTGCTCAGCTTCTACACCCCGGAGGCGCGCGTTCGCATCGGGACCGACCGACCGCTCGTCACCGTCCGTTCGAGCGATGTGCCGGAGAATCAATTCTGGTTCTGGCCCGAATACAGGTACGCCGGACGCGCCGGCGAGAACGCCCTCTACGTGCTCGAAGTGGACAAGGAACAGCCGATCCCCGAACGACTCCTCCGGGAGTTTGATTCCGTGAGCAGCCTCGGGCTCTTCAATGTGGTGGAACGGGGACACCACCGGCACCGGATCCAACTGTTCGCCTGCCGTGGAACGCACTGACACGACGCACCGGATCCAGGTCGAGGACTACGACCTCGCCGCGACGGTCACCAGTGGACAGGCCTTTCGGTGGCGTCCCTCCGGCACCGGATGGGAATCGGCAATCCAGGGCACGTGGGTCCGGATCGAAGCCAGCGAACCCGGAATCCTCACCGCCACCACTGCAACTCCCCAGACCGATTGGCGGTGGCTGGAACACTACCTGCAGTCGCACGTCCGCCTCGCCGACGTGATCGCGACCTTCCCCCCGGACCCACCGTTGTTGGAAGCCGTCCAAGCCTGCCCCGGGTTGCGACTGCTTCGTCAGGATCCGTGGGAATGCCTCGCGGGATTCATCCTCAGTTCCACCAAGCAGATTGTTCAAATCCAGCAATGCATTGAACTCCTCTGCGAACGCGCGGGACAGCGACTCGAAGCTCCGCCCAGGTCCAGTATCCTGCACGCCTTCCCTTCGGCCGATTCGGTCGCACAGCTCGGCGAGACCGCCTTGCGCGAATGCAAAATGGGCTTTCGCGCCCCCTACCTATTGAACGCAGCGAGGCGAGTTGCCGACGGATCCCTGGATCTAGAAGCCTTGCGCGCGCTCCCAACGGCAGAGGCCCGGGATCGGCTCGTAGGCCTGCACGGAGTTGGCCGAAAGATTGCCGATTGCGTGCTGCTGTTCGCGTATGGCCGACAGGACGCCTTCCCCGCCGACGTCTGGATTCTAAAGGTGCTTCGGCATCTCTATTTCCCCAAGCGGGCGCCGTCGCCGCGCCGCCTGCTGCGCTTCGTCGAAACCCACTTCGGCCCCAACGCCGGCTACGCCCAGCAATTCCTG
Source organism: Verrucomicrobiota bacterium (assembly GCA_947454705.1). GTDB lineage: Bacteria > Verrucomicrobiota > Verrucomicrobiia > Limisphaerales > UBA9464 > CAIVQB01. The sequence continues at coordinate 73,001 of CANGKZ010000007.1, read as the reverse complement.
TTTCACCACGCCCGTGTTCATCTGGGCTCCAGCTTGGGCAAGCCCACCAAGCCGAAGCCCAAGCCCCGAGCTCCCGCCGCCTCCTTATGATTCGTATCGACGCCCTCCTCAGCCCGGCCGAACAGGGACTCCTCGCCGACCGATCGCTCGCGCAAACGGCCTGCGTGGTCTTCGACGTCCTCCGCGCCACCACCACCCTGTTGGAAATGCTGGCGCAGGGAGCCGAAGGGATCCGTCCGGTTTCTGAAATCAGCGAAGCCGTCGCGCTTCGACGTGCAGATCCAAACCTGCTGCTGGCCGGGGAACGTCACGGTCTCCGAATCCATGCGGGCATCTCGGGCGGAATCGATTTTGATTTTGGAAATTCCCCGCGTGAGGTCCGACGCGATCGGGTGGAACACCGCACCGTTGCCATGACCACCACCAACGGAACCCGGGCCCTCAAAGCCTGCCACGGAGCGTCCGCCATCTGGGTGGCCGCTTTTACCAATCTTGATACCACCGCACGGAACCTCATCGCTTCAGGCTCGAAGGAAATCCTGTTGGTTTGCTCAGGAACCGGGGCCGATGTCGCCTTTGAGGATGTCCTGGGGGCCGGCGCGCTGGCCGATCGATTGCTCTCACTGAATCCCTCGGCCCAGCTCGGAGACGCAGCAAGCACCGCCCTTGCGACCTACCGTCTGCACCGGCACGACCTGCTCAAGTCACTCCAGTCCGCCTCCAACGCCCGACGCCTCCTCGGCATTCCCGATCTCGCAGCCGACGTGCCGGCATGCCTTGAATTGGATCGCCACACTTTCGCCGCATCCATGGGTTCCGACGGCGTGGTGCGACGCCATTAATCCAAGCCGTTCGCGGCACCCACCCTCGGAAGAATTCGCTGCACGCGATTCATCGCTTCCAGCCGGTTTCGTCGCGCCTCGAACGTGGTCGGATTATCTGAGAATCGGCCCAGATCCCACACATCCGCGAGCAGCACGCCGCCGCCCACTTGAAATGCGGCATCCACGGCGTCCTCAAACAAGCTCAGCGTCGGCGGAGTGAACTCCCCGCTGCGACGCAGCATCTCCATCGCTCCATTCCCATCCCGAGTCGGAATCAACGCCACCACCTCCACCCCGTTGGCAAAGGCAAACTCTGCGGAACGCACCGCCCACTCGACCGCGTTGCCCGCCGGCAGAAAGGGCGGCTGGACCAATACAAACGCCCGCCTCGCAACTCCGATCCGCTTCAACACCTGCGCCGCGTCTGAAAACTGCTCCGGCGTCATGCGCTTGTTCAGCTTTGGAAGCACCTCCGGATGGATCGTCTCCAGCCCCATGGCCACTTCCAAACGGGCCGGCGCGATCTGTTCGGCAAATTCCCGGATTCGACGCCCGTCTCCCACCAGGGAGGGATGACACTCCACGAGCACCCGATCAAATCCGCGACACCGGTCCGCAATGGCGACGTGATCGACGGTGGGAATCGCTCCGGGATCAAAGAAGCTCCCAGCATTGTAGAGCTTGAGACGCGTGCCTGCGGGAATCGATCCAGCCTGGGACAGCGCCGCATCGATCTGGCGGGGAATGGCCCCGGGCGGCACCGAATCCAACCGGGTCTGTTGCCAGAGGTCGCACATCAGGCAACGCCACGGGCACTCCCGATTGGTGAGGAACACCGTCAGTACAGGACGCTCCCTTCCATCGCCCACCGGCTCCGATTCCCAAAGCCATGCCGAAGGACGATCGATCGGGAGCGACCGACGACGCTCCTCCAGATTCGGCCGAAGCGCGCGAATCCACGCATCCCGCTCCGACTGCGCTTCCGGATACCGACTCGCATCGGATCGATTGGAGGAATCGAACATCACCCGAAGAAGCTATCGAATGAACCCGCCGGGAGGAATCCAAAGTGCCCCCGCAAAAGCAAAAGGCGCGCGGAGATCCGCGCGCCTTGTTGTTGTAAAGCTCTCAGCCTAAATCAGGCGAGGGAGATCTTGTCGCCCTCCTTGAGGGTGACGACCGCCTTCTTCCAGGCGCTGGTGGTTCCAGAAGCCTTGGTGTACTGGCGGCGGGCCTTGCCTCGAACATTCGAGGTGTTGACCTTGAGCACCTTGACCTTGAACAACTCTTCCACGGCCGACTTGATCTCAGGCGCGGTGGCGCGGGGATCGGCGGCGAGCGTGTACTTGTTGTGCTTCTCCGACTGGAGATTGGCCTTCTCGGTGATCCGGACGGTCTTAATGATGTCGAACGCGTTCAATTTCATGGCGGTCAGTTCTCCTTTCCGAGGCGCGCTTCGATCTGTTCGAAACCGGCTTTGGTAAACACCAGCTTGTCGTACTTGAGCAGGTCGTAGCTGACGACCGAGTGCCCCGTGTTGACACCGACGCCGGGAAGATTCCGGGCAGCCAGTTCCACGTTGCGGTTTTCACCGCCGGTGAGGAAGAGCGAGGTCTTGTCCGTGAGGTCGAGCTTCTTCAAGACGTCGAAGAATCCCTTCGTCTTGGGAGAAGCCAGCTGGATGTCGTCCACCACGATCACGTCGCCCGCCTTGAGGCGTTCGCTCAGAGCCTTGCGGAGAGCGAGGCGCTTGACCTTGATGTTGACCTTCTTGCTGTAGTCACGCGGCTGTGGACCGTGGGTCACACCACCGCCACGCCACAGAGGGCTGGCGAAGGAACCGGCACGAGCGCGGCCGGTGCCCTTCTGGCGCCAGGGCTTCTTGCCGCTGCCGTTCACGTCGCCCATGGTCTTGGTGGCAGCGGTTCCGCTGCGACGACCTGCGCGATACGCGACGACAACGTCGTGGAGGGCTTGCTCGCCCCGCTTGTTTTCGATGATCTCGAATTTGACTTCGAGCTCGCCGGAGTTCGCTCCGGAAATGGTTTGGACGGGAAGTTTCATCAGTCAGGTTCTCCTCACTTCTTCTTGGCAGCGGCCTTCTTCTCTTCTTTCTTGGCGGCGCCACCAGCCAGGGCTTCCCGGGCCTTCTTGCGCATGTCTTGAATCTGGGCCAACCGGGCGGAACCGTTCGAGATCTTCTTGGCCTCGCGGATCACGCAGTAGTCGCCTTCGCTGCCGGGGAAATTGCCCCGAATCAAAAGCACGTTGTCGTCCTTGCGAACCTGAACGATCTCCAGGTTCTGGGAGGTGCGGCGCACCTGACCCATGTGACCAGGCATCTTCATGCCGCGCATGACGGTACCCGGGAACAGACGCTGACCGATTGCGCCTGAACGACGATGCCAGCCCTTGGCACCGTGGGTGATGTCACCACCACGGAACCCGTGACGCTTGACGACACCTTCGAAGCCGCGGCCCTTGGTCGTGCCGATGCAATCGACAAACTGGCCGACTTCGAAGAGGTCTGCGCCGATCAGGTCGCCCGCCTTGACTTCCTTGGAGAAGTCGCGGAATTCCTGGATGCGCTTCACGGCGACGCCGTTGAACTTCTTGACGTGACCGAGAACGGCCTTCGTCAGGCGCTGTTCCTTCTGGTCGTCAAATCCGAGCTGAACAGCGTTGTAGCCGTCCTTGCCGTCCTTGGTCTTGACCTGGAGGACCCGGTTCGGGCCGACGAGGACAACGGTGACGGGGGTCATCACTCCAGTCGCATCATAGACGCGGGTGTGACCGAGCTTCTTTCCAATGATTCCTAGAGGCATGGTCTTGGATGACTAGATTTTGATGGTGATGTCGACACCGGCCGGCAGGTTGAGCTTCTTGAGCTCATCCACGGTCTTGGCGGTGGGATCGAGGATGTCGAGAAGGCGCTTATGAGTGCGCTGCTCGAACGACTCCATGGACTTCTTGTCCACGTGCGGAGACCGATGAACGGTCACGCGCTCGATTTTGGTGGGAAGCGGAATCGGGCCAGCGACGCGAGCGCCGGATCGTTTGACCGTCTCGACGATTTCACTCGCCGAGGCGTCAATGACCCGGTGGTCATAGGCCTTCAATCGGATGCGGATGCGTTGTCCAGCCATACAAAGAACAGGTTGAAGTAATGTTACGGTGAAACGGAATCAGCTACGGGCCGCCGGCTTCTTCTTGGCCGCGTCGAGGACGGTGGTCAAGACGCTGTTTGGCACCTGCTGGAAGTTCTGCGGCTCCATGGAGTAGGAGGCGCGTCCCTTCGAGAGAGAACGAATCGCAGTGGCATAGCCGAACATTTCGGCAAGAGGCACCTGCGCGTTGAGGATGGTCTGGCCACCCTTGCCATCCACGCCGTGGATGACGCCGCGACGACGGTTGATGTCACCGAGCAGGTCGCCCTGGTACTCGTCAGGAGTGGTGACTTCGACCTTCATGATCGGCTCGAGGAGGATCGGAGCCGCCTTCTCGAACGCGTCCTTGAGGGCGAAGATGCCCGCCATCTTGAACGCGAGTTCGTTGGAGTCGACTTCGTGGAACGATCCATCAGTGATCTCGACCTTGATGTCGATGACCTGATAGCCGGCGTACACACCGGACTTGATCGCTTCGCGGATGCCGTTTTCGACAGCCGGGATGTATTCGCGGGGAATGGAACCACCAACGATGCCGTTGATGACTTCAACGCCCTTGCCCTTTTCATTGGGCTCGACCTTCACGCAGGCATGGCCGTACTGACCGCGTCCACCCGACTGACGGATGAACTTGCCCTCGCCCTCGGCGGGCTTGGTGATGGTTTCGCGATACGCGATTTGAGGAGCGCCAGCGTCGGCTTCCACCTTGAATTCGCGCTTCAAACGATCGCGAATGATTTCCAAGTGGAGCTCGCCCATGCCCGCGATGATGAGCTGACCGGTTTCCTCGTTGGTGAAAACGTGGAAGGTCGGATCTTCTTCGGAGAGGCGCTGGAGGCCTTCGGACATCTTGTCGCGATCCGCCTTGGTCTTCGGCTCGATCGCCATGCTGATGACCGGCTCGGGGAACGTGGGAGGTTCGAGCGTGATGTCGAACGACTCGTCGCAGAGCGTGTCACCCGTGGTGATGTTGCGGAGACCGACCAGCGCCGCGATGTCGCCAGCGTACACGCCGTCGATATCCTTACGTTCGCTGCCCTGAATAACCATCAGGCGGCTCACGCGTTCGCGCTTGCGGGTACGGGGATTGTAGATCGTGTCGCCCTTCTTGAGCTGACCCGAATACACGCGGAAGAACACGAGCTTGCCGGCGTACGGATCGGTCCAGAGCTTGAACGCGAGCGAGCAGAACTTCTTGTTGTCGTCGGTCGGAACTTCGACCTGGACTTCGGTTCCGAGCTCATGACCCACCGCAGGGGGAATGTCGAGGGGCGACGGGAGGTAATCCACCACCGCGTCGACGAGAACTTGAACACCCTTCTTCTTGAACGCCGATCCGCAGAGAACCGGGATGAGTTCAATCTTGCAGGTAAGGCGGCGAACAGCGGCCTTGAGGGTCGCGGCGTCGATGGGCTTGTCTTCAAGCACCATTTCCGCGATGAGGTCGTCCTTGTTGGAAACGGCGTCCACCAGCTCGGCGCGGGCGGCAACAGCCTGTTCCATCTGCTCAGGGGTCAACTCACGGATCTCATACTTGAGACCTTCGTTGGAGACATCACCCGGGCCCCAGACGATGGAGCGAAGGTTCACGACGTCGATCACGCCGGCAAACTGGTCTTCAGCACCGATGGGGAGGAAGATCGGGAACGCATAGGCGTTCAACTTCTTCCGCATGTCGTTCAGCGCGTTTTCAAAGTTCGCGCCGGTACGGTCCATCTTGTTGACGAACGCGATACGGGGAACTTTGTACTTGGTCGCCTGGCGCCAAACAGTCTCGGACTGGGGCTGCACACCGGCCACACCGCAGAACACAGCAACAGCGCCGTCGAGAACGCGCATGGAACGTTCCACCTCGGCGGTGAAGTCCACGTGGCCCGGGGTGTCGATGATGTTAATCCGGTGGGGAATGGTCGCGCGGGACTTGTACAGCCCCTCTTCCTGCTTCTGGGTCCAGAAGCAAGTCACAGCAGCGGACGTAATGGTGATGCCGCGTTCCTTTTCCTGCTCCATCCAGTCGGTAACGGTATTGCCGTCATCGACGTCACCGATCTTATGAATCAGGCCGGTGTAGAAGAGAATACGCTCGGTCGTCGTGGTCTTACCGGCGTCAATGTGCGCCGCGATGCCGATGTTGCGGGTGCGTTCCAGCGGATACTGGCGGCCCGGCGCGTTAAGGGCGGCGTTGATTGCGGTTACGTCGCTCATAGAACTCGTATCGATCGTCGGTTTCGGAGAAGAAAAAGCGCCCCGGGTTGCCCGCGGGGCGAATCAAAGGATTGGAATGGACTACCAGCGGAAGTGGGCGAAGGCCTTGTTTGCCTGAGCCATCTTGTGGACGTCATCCCGCTTGCGGATCGCATTGCCCTGGCCTTGGAAGGCTTCCATGAGTTCAGCGGCGAGCGCTTCCTTCATCGGCACACCCTTGCGGGCGTCGGCAAAGTTGATGATCCAGCGCATGGCCAGAGCGGTTTGACGCTCAGCCGGAATTTCCAGGGGAACCTGATAGGTCGCACCACCGACGCGGCGCGCCTTGGTCTCGATGCGGGGCTTCGCGTTCTCGATGGAACGGGTGAGAATCTCCAGGGAGTTCACACCGGGATTCTTCTCAGCGAGAGCATCCAGGGCTCCGTATACGATGCGCTGAGCAACGTTCTTGTTTCCGCCACGCATGACCACGTTGACCAACCGGCCAACCAGCTGGCTGTTGAACTTGGCATCAGCCGTGACAGACCGCTTATTCGCTTGACGACGACGAGACATACAAAGAACAGAGTTAAGCTAAGAATGAAATTACTTGCCGGCCGCAGGCTTGGCAGCCTTCGGACGCTTGACGCCGTACTTGGAACGGCTGACGCGGCGCTTCTCGACGCCGGCGGCATCCAACGTACCACGGACGATGTGGTAGCGGACACCGGGAAGATCCTTCACACGACCACCACGCACGAGCACGATGGAGTGCTCCTGGAGGTTGTGCCCCTCGTCGGGGATGTAGGCGATGACTTCGTAGCCGTTGGTCAACCGGACCTTGGCTACTTTCCGCATCGCGGAGTTTGGCTTCTTCGGAGTACGGGTCATTACCTGGAGGCAGACACCGCGGCGAAACGGTGCGTTTTCCAAGGCAGGGGCCTTGCTCTTGTAGCGGAGCTTGTTGCGGCCCTTGCGGACCAGCTGATTAATCGTGGGCATTGAAGCCTAAAGTTTTAGCGTGACGCCATCCGACGGACGGCAACGGGAGCGCAGAAAGTATCAATCGGAAATCTCAGTGCAATAGGTTTTTTGGAGATTTTGGCTTCTTGGCCTTTCACGGTCTTCATTTCGACTCAAAACGCCCCATAATTCGCACTTTCAACGGTTTCCAAGAATCTTGCAGATCAGGCGAGAATTCTTCGTTCCACCTCTCCGTGAACGTCGGTCAGGCGATAATCCCGCCCCTCGAACCGATAGGTCATGCGTTTGTGATCGATTCCAAGCAGATGCAGGAAGGTGGCGTGGAAATCGTGCACCGTGAGGGGATCGCGAACCACATTGTAGGCGAAATCATCGGTTGCCCCATGAACATGGCCCGCCCGGACCCCGGCGCCGGCCATCCAGAGCGAGAAACAGCGGGGATGATGGTCCCGGCCGAAGCTGGTTTTGGTGATTTCGCCCTGACTGTAGCTCGTGCGGCCGAATTCCCCGCCCCAGATCACCAGGGTGTCCTCCAGCAGCCCGCGCTGCTTCAGATCCGCCACCAGAGCCGCGCTGGCGCGGTCTGTGAGGTCCGCCTGACGCTTGATCTCGGCGGGCAGATTCCCGTGGTGATCCCAATCGCGGTGGACCAGCTGAATGAAACGCACATCGCGCTCAGCGAGACGGCGCGCCAGCAGGCAGTTGTTGGCGAAGGAGGGCTTTCCAGGGACCGCTCCGTACGCATCAAGCACCGACTTGGGTTCCTTCGAGATGTCCATCAGATCCGGCACGCTCGTCTGCATGCGATAGGCCATCTCGTAGGCTTCGATACGCGTTTGAATCTCGGGGTCCCCCACGCGGCCCAATGCCATTCGATTGAACTCCTGCACTCCATCCAGGAGCTGCCGACGCGTTTTCGAATCGATTCCCGGGGGATTCGAAACGTAGAGGACCGGGTCCCCTTCCCCGCGGAATTGCACGCCCTGGTGCTGCCCGGGGAGAAACCCGTTGCCCCAATAGCGGGCCTGCAGGGGCTGTCCACCGCCGCCGCTCAACAACACCACGTACGCAGGCAGATTCTCGTTCGGACTTCCGAGGCCGTAGCTGATCCACGAACCCATCGTCGGCCGCCCGGGCTGCTGATTTCCGGTCGCGAAGAATGTCACAGCCGGATCGTGATTGATCGGATCCGTGGTCATGGAGCGGATCAGGCAGACATCATCCGCAATCGAACCCAACCCAGGCAGGATCTCGCTGAGTTCCATGCCGCACTTGCCAAACCGCTTGAATTCATAGGCCGATCCCACGCAGAGCAACTGCTTCTGCCCGCTGGTCATGCCCGTGATGCGTTGGCCCATCCGGATGCTGTTCGGCAGCTCGGTGCCCGAGACTTTTCGCAGATGCGGCTTGGGATCGAACAAATCCATGTGCGACGGCGCACCGGATTGAAACAGGTAGATCACCCGCTTGGCCTTGGGCGAATGATGCAGCGTCTTCAGGGCGCCTCCCGCGGCAACGTGCGCCTGCAATTGCGCCTCTGCCGCCGAGGATTTCCCGGTGCCCAGAAGCGACGCCAACGCCGCCATTCCGAGGCCCGTCGTGGACCGCGTCAAAAACGTCCGCCGATTGTGAATTCGCGCGTATTCGGATTCGAAGAGCATGATGAAAATGGAAAGTGTTTATGCCTGTAAACCACCGGCAACCGCTCCGTCATTGGACGGCAACTGACGCGACCTGAAACCGTACAAAGCAGCCCCGACAACCAACGAAATCACCACCCAGGGCGGTTGGGAGGCGAGCCATGTAAACGGGACATCCACAAAATCCTCCCGGGTCGCTTCGCACCGGATCAAACGAAGAATGATTTGCGGCCAGTTGAGGAAAACCAGCTGCAGCCAACCCAGAAAAAACAATCCCGACTGAGCAAAAAAGAAGATCAGAGTCCCGGTTCGAACCCGACGCTCCTTCGAAGCAAACAACCGGATTCCGAGGAGAATCATTCCCCACTGAACCCAGTCATAAACGTACCGGGGCTTCAACAACTGCCAGGGCCGCAGATTGGAGAGCGCGATGGAATAATGCTCAGCGGAGAACCGGTCGTTGAACTCCATCGTCGCCCCACGGCTGTCAGGCGTGTTCCACGGCGTGGCGGCGACTCCAGCATCCAATGCCACCGCGGAGACCGCTAAAATCAGGCAGCCCCACATCGCGACAACCAATCCCCGCTGGAGCCAGAAGTTCATTCTCTTGTGCGAGGGTTTAGTTTTTATCCCTTGGTGATCACCTCATCGAGGTTCAGAAGCAGATTTCCAATGGCGGTCCAGGCAGCCAGGACACCGGGTTCGACACCCGGCATGCGTGGTCCCTCGCCGACGGAAATCAACTTTTCCGCAGCCTCGCGATTGCCCGTAAAATGTCCGAGCTGCTGCTCGAAGACGCGCTTCAACAGCGCCCGCTCCTTCGGGTTGGGGGACCGTCCCACCACCAGCCGGAATGCGTAATCGAGTCGTGCTGCAACATCCCCTTTCCCTTCGCGCAGGACGCGCTGGGCGAGCGCGCGAGCGGCCTCGACATACTGGGGATCATTCATCAACACGAGCGCCTGCAGGGGCGTGCTCGTACGCGGACGGCTCACCGTGCAGATCTCGCGGTTGGGCGCATCAAATGTGGTCATCGACGGGTGCGGAAGCGACCGCTTCCAGTACACGTAGATTCCACGCCGATACAAATCGCCCCCGTGATCCTGCGTATAACTCTGCGAGCTGAATCCGTTGCCAAAACCAATCGCCTCCCAAAGCCCGGGCGGTTGATACGGACGCACGCTCGAACCGCCAACGCGCCGGTCGAGCAAGCCCGACACCGCCAGCGCCTGGTCACGCACAAACTCCGCATCCAAGCGGAAGCGGGGGCCGCGCGAAATCAAACGGTTGTAAGGATCCACTTCCAGCTTGTGCGGAGTCACGGTGGTGCTCTGGCGATACGCCGCAGAGGTCACCAACAACCGCATCATCGACTTCACATCCCAGGGCTCGCCGCGTCCCCCGCCGGGCAGTGCCACGCCGTGGCTGAATTGATACGCCAGCCAGTCCAGCAACTCGGGATGCGAGGGCAAATCGCCCTGATTGCCGAAATCATTGGCCGTCTTGACCAGCCCGGTTCCAAACACGAGCTGCCACAAGCGATTCACAGTGACGCGGGCCGGTAGCGGATTTGCCGGATCCACCAGCCACTTCGCGAGGTCGAGGCGCGAGGCCCGGTCCGGGTTCGCCTTTCGCAACGGCGGAAGGAACGCAGGCGTGCCCGGCAGCACCTTGTCCCCCTTGGCCTGCCAGTTGCCCCGAATGAGCTGAAAGGTGTCCCGGGGCTTGTCCATCTCGGCCATGATCATCGTCTCGGGAACCTGGCTCTCCACCTTCGCCAACGCATCCTTTTCGCTGGCCACTCCCCGCTTCAACTCACGGACCTCCTCGGAACGCTCCTCAAGAAAATGACGGGTGAGCACACGATGGGATTCGCCGGCTCCTGCGCCGGTGTCCTTCGCAAAAAGAGCCGCGCGAACCGGCTCCGGCAAGGCAGCCACGCGCGACAGTTCATCGCGCGATGACGCGGACAATCGCAGGCGCCCCAAAGAACGTTTGGCCTGGCCAGACTCAAACTTCAGCACCACCTTGAGGCGCGCCCCTGATGCAAACGAATAGGCACCGTCGGCCACCAAGACCGCCTGCAACGGCTTCCGCGCCTCGGGCGAATGTCCATCCCCTGCCCAGCCGGACTTGGCATCGGCATCGATCAGATTCGACGCCGCGTTCCCCTTCAATGCCCCATCCGCAAATGCCGCCGAGAAGTTCAACGGAAGCGTCGTCACCCGTTCGCGAATCGGCTCGTAGAAAAACGCGTACCCACCGCCGCCGTTGCTGATCTTCATCACCAACCGGTTCTCGCCGGCATGCAACGGAACCAGGGCAAAATCCTGACGCGCCGCGGCCGATCGCGACACGTTTCGGGACAACCGTTCGCGGCCGTTCATCCAAACTCGGACGCCATCGTCACTGCCCACCGCAATCCGCATCCACCCCGCCTTCGGGGCCGTCAGCACGCGCGTCACATAGGTCGCAGCCACATCCCCCTTGAGGTCAATCTGGCTCGCGTCCTTCCAGCCGGGTTGCTCCACCCAACGCAGTTCCGATTTCTCGCCCACCAGTGCGGATAGGTTGATCGACGAAACGGCGATGAACTCCCGATTGAAGGCATCATTCGCATCCTTCGCAGTAAAGGGCCCCACCGACCACCAGTTCCCGGCAGTCACCGTCGCGGGATCAAGCTCCTTCGAAGGATCCACGGCCTCCAACAAGGCTTCCACACCCGTCATGTTGAAGTCCCCGGTGTCGCCACGAGAAAATCCGCCGTTCGTCATCGAAGCGTCGGGAAGAGCTTCGATCCGGAGCCCTGCGATGGCGCGGTCCCCGACGACAGCGTTTAATTCATAACGATCCGAATCCGGCGTGCTTCCCTTCGCCAGTACCGAGCTGTCGTCCTGAATCGTCAGCGTCGCCCCGCCGGTCGAATGAGCCCGATCCGGCTTCAAGGCAGTCCACGAATCCTGAAGTCCCCCGCGCAATTCCTGCATCCAGGTCCGCAGGGACTTCGACTCAGATTCGCTCGGCGAACCCATCCGACGCTCCAGCGCCGCTTCGAGCCGTTTCATTTCGGATCGATGACGCTCGATCGCGGCCTGCTGCTCTTCGGTCGGGACCTTCATCACCGGAACCGGGTTGGCGTTGCTGCCATCGAGACCGCGCTCCGTGATCGAATTGAAGAAGGCGAAGAACTGGTAAAACTCCTTCGTGGAAATCGGATCGTACTTGTGATCGTGACACTCGGCGCAGCCCACGGTCAGCCCCAGCCAGGTCAATCCCGTCGTGTTCACGCGATCCACCACGTACTTGGTCTGGTACTCATCCGGATCCGCGCCGCCCTCAAAATTCACCATGGTGTTGCGGTTGAATCCCGACGCGACCTTTTGCTCGACTGTCGCATTCGGGAGCAGATCGCCGGCAACCTGCTCCACGGTGAAGCGATCAAAGGGAACATTGCGGTTGAACGAACGGATCACCCACTCACGCCACAACCACAGGTCGCGATGCGTATCGATGTGATACCCGTTGGTGTCCGCATAACGCGCCAGATCCAGCCACCACTGAGCCATGCGTTCCCCGTAGGCGGGAGATTCCAGGAGACGATCCACCAGCCGCTCGTAGGATCCAGGCGTCTTGTCAGCCAGGAACGCATCCACCTCCTCGGGAGTCGGCGGGAGTCCGGTGAGATCGAGCGAGGCTCGACGCGCGAGGGTCACTTGATCCGCCTCCGGCTCGGGTGCGAGCTTCTTTTCCTCCAGAGCCTTCAGGACAAAACGATCGATCGGATTTCGTCCCCAGCCGGCCTTCTGGGTCTGAGGTGCGGTTGGTTCGGCGGGAGGCTGAAACGCCCAGTGATCGCTGAACTCGGCTCCCGCTGCGATCCATTGACGCAAAAGATCCTTTTCTCCAGCCGACAGGTGGCGATCAAACTTCGCCGGAGGCATCCGTTCATCCTCATCCGTGGCGTCCAACCGATGGACCAGTTCCGATTCGTTGGGCTTGCCCGGAACGATCGCCCGCTTGCCGGATTTCAACGCCTTGAACGGTTCCCCGGGAAGATCCAGCCGCAATCCCGCCTTGCGACGCGCCTCATCCGGCCCATGGCAGGCAAAGCACTTGTCGGAAAGAATCGGACGAATTTGACGCTGAAAATCCGGTCCCGCCGCCCGGGCCGAAAGCCCGAGCCAAGAACATGCAACAACGAACGCTAGAAGCCTTTGAACCCTCATGACGGAATGCGGTTAACAGATGCCGGGGATGAACTTATGACGAGCCTACGGCGAAGTCCCTTCGACGCAAACGAGGATTGTCCCGGGTGCCATTTTTGATCCTCCACCCGCGATTCGTCGTACCGAATCAGTGTCGCGACTCTGCGGAACCCGCCGCCACCGCCCCGTCTCCCTCCCCCAAGCGACGGTGGAACAACTCCAGCACCAACTGCTGGCACAACAACGTGAGTGCCGGATCATGACGATGCCCCTCGTCCCGCAGGAAAGCGTGCTGACCGTTGAATTCATGCCAGGTGAACTCCACTCCGGAATCTCCGACTGCCTCGTAAATCTTGCGACGTCCGTCCCGTGGCACATGCGGATCCTGCCGCCCCCAGATCAACAGGAGCTCCGACTTCAACTCTCCGGTGCGAAGCAGCGTGTCGTCACCGCCTTTTCCCAACGATCCCTTATGCAGATCCGTGGCGTAAAAGCAGGCCGTCGCGCGGATCTCAGGGCACACGATCGATGCCCGATACGACAGATGGCCTCCCACGCAAATCCCCAGCGCCCCAATACGTCCGGTGCATGAGGGATGGGTCTTCAGAAAATCCACTGTCGCCCGAGCGTCCCCATCTATTGCGGGCACCTCCTTGAGCAATTTTAACGCATTGCCCCGATCGGCCCCGGCCTGATCGTAGGCGAGCGATGAACCGGCGGGTTCGAACTCATGCCAGATTTGAGGAACCGCCACCACATAACCATGCCCAGCCAGAAACGCAGCTGTCCGGCGAATCGGAGGCGTGACTTGGAAAATCTCGGAATAGAGCACAATTCCCGGATACCGACCTGCGGCCACCGGACGGAACACGTGGGTTCGCATCGGTCCGGTTGGAGTCGCAAGATCCACCGTCTCATCACTTCGAAGAATCATGGGCCGAATCTCCCAGAACTTCCCCACCGAGCAAGCACGCTGCGCCTCGACGCGTCATCAAAGCACATCTGGGCAACAAAAAAGCCCGCCGTTGGGCGGGCTTTGAAATGAATGCGAGACTCGCAGCTGCGATTACTTCGCGGCTTCAGCAGCCGGGGCAGCAGCAGTCGCTTCGGCGGCAGGTCCTTCGACCCACTCGAGAATCGCGAGCTGGGCGACGTCACCACGGCGCTCTCCGAGACGGAGAATGCGGGTGTAGCCACCGCTGCGGTCCTTGAAGAGCGGAGCGATCTTGTCGAAGAGGATGTGAACCACGTCTTCGTTTTCGCGGAACTGCTCGCGCTTCACCTTGCCCGGTGCCTTCTTCGTACCGACGAAGAAGCTGCGGGGCTGCTGGCGAAGCTTCGCAGCGGCGAGACGGCGGCAGTGGACGTTCACCGCGGTGGCGGCGGCCTTCTGCTTGGCGTCCGACGAGGCGGAAGCCGCGGCGAGAGCCTGCTGGGCCTGTTTGCCGAGAGTCAGAAGCTTCTCGGCGACTGGCCGGGCGGCTTTTGCCTTGGCGAGCGTGGTGGTCACGCGACGATGTTTGATGAGGCTGCCGACAAGGTTGGCCAGCATCGCATTGCGATGGGAACCAGTGCGGCCGAGCTTGGCGGTGCGACTAAGGTGGCGCATGGGAGGTTAGATCTTTTTGGTTTCCGGCGCCGGTTCGAGCAGCGACGGGTCGATGTTCATGCCGAGCGCCAGCCCAAGGCCGGACAGCTTTTCTTTGATCTCGTTCAGCGACTTCTTACCGAAGTTGCGGTACTTGAGCATTTCGGCTTCGGTCTTCATGGCCAATTGGCCGACCGCCGTAATGTTGGCGTTGTTGAGGCAGTTGGCGGCACGGACCGAGAGTTCGATCTCGTTGACGCTCATGTTGAGAAGCTTGCGGAGCTTGGCCTTCTCGTCGTCCTGAGGCTTCTGCTCTTCCTCGAACTCCACGGCGTTCTTGTCGTAACCGACAAACACGTCGAGGTGATGCTGGAGGATCGCCGAAGCCTGGGTGAGGGCGTCGTCCGGGGAGATCCGACCATCGGTCCAGATCTCAACCAGAAGCTTGTCATAATCGGTGCGCTGCCCCACACGGGCCGCTTCCACACCGTAGCGAACGCGGGTGACCGGGGAGAAAATCGAGTCGATCGCGATCACGCCAATGGGCTGATCAATCTTCTTGTTTTCGTCACCAGGGCAGAAACCGCGGCCCACCTTGATCTCAATCTCCATCTCGAACTTCTTCTTCTTGTCGAGAGTGCAGATGTGCTGCTCCGGGTTGACCAATTCAACATTCTGGTTGAGCTGGATGTCCGCGGCAGTCACTGCGCCTTCCTTGTTGGCGGAAAGGAGCAGGATTTGGGGTTCGCGAGAATGGGTCTTGAACTTGATCTTCTTCAAGTTCAGGACGATGTCGGTCACGTCTTCAACAACGCCGTCCACCGTGGTGAACTCGTGCATGGCTCCGTCGATCTTGACGGAAGTGATGGCACTTCCCTCGAGAGAGCTCAGCAGCACGCGGCGAAGCGAATTGCCGATGGTGTGCCCGAACCCGGTTTCAAAGGGTTCTGCGATGAACTTCGCATAAGTCGGCGTCGCGGAGGATTCATCCTTCGAGAGCCGCTTGGGCATTTCAAAACGACCTAGACGTACAGGCATGGCTTATTTGGGGTGCAATTTTAATCTGGGCGATTGCCGACCTTGGCTACTCCCGGTCGGCCGCCCCCTATAATTGCTTTGTGGTTCGCCGAACCGCGGCGGACCGGATTAGCGGGAGTAGAATTCGACGACCGCCTGCTCGTTGGCGATCGGGTTGATCTCGTCGCGGGACGGAACGCGGAGCAAAGTCGCCTTCAGCGCGGTCTTGTCAACGGACAGCCAATCGGGAACAACCCGGCTGGTGGCGCCTTCGACATTCTTCGCGGCGAGCTGCTTGCTCACGTTGTGATCGCGGACTTCGATCACGTCGTTCACCTTCACGGCGAAGCTCGGCACATCGACCTTGCGGCCGTTGACCTTGACGTGTCCATGAGCCACCAGCTGACGGGCAGCCGGACGGGTCAGGGCGAAACCAGCGTGGTACACCAAGTTGTCCAAGCGGCCTTCGAGGATCTGGAGCAACTTCTCGCCGGTGACACCGCGCATGCGGAGAGCCTTCTCGTAGGCGTTGCGGAACTGACGTTCCTGCAGGCCGTAGAAGTAGCGGAGCTTTTGCTTTTCGATCAGACCGATCGCGTAGTCGCTGTGCTTGCGACGGGACTTCGGGCCGTGCACCCCGGGGCCGTAGGGACGACGCTCGAGGTACTTCGAGTTACCGAAAATGGGGACGCCGAAACGGCGGCTGATGCGGGTGCGGGGGCCGGTATAACGAGCCATAAGAAGACGTTCGAAATTCTAAAGTTCGGGATCAGGCCTGGACTAGACGCGGCGCTTCTTGCGAGGCCGGCAGCCGTTGTGGGGCACCGGAGTGGTGTCCTTGATCGCGGAGATTTCAAGTCCGATCGCCTGGAGGGCGCGGATGGCGCTCTCGCGGCCGGAACCCGGACCATTGACGCGCACTTCAACTTCGCGCATGCCGTGGGACATCGCCTGACGGGCGGCGTCCTGAGCGGCCTGCTGGGCGGCGAATGCGGTGCTCTTGCGGGAGCCCTTGAATCCAACGCGGCCCGCGGTGCTCCAACCGATCAGGTTGCCCTGCATATCGGTAATGGTGACCTGGGTGTTGTTGAAGGTCGCGAGAATGTTGGCGATGCCGACGCTGATGTTCTTCGCACCCTTGACGCGAACAACCTTCTTGGCGTTGGGATCATCACCGAGCAACTCGGCAGCCGACGGGGCTGCCACAGTCGGTGCAACGGCGGGAGCCGCAGGCGCTTCAGCAGCTGCAGGCGCAGCGGCCGCAGCCTTCTTCGGAGCCTTTGCGGGCTTTTCTGCCGCCGGGGCTGTGCCTTCGGCGGTTTCCTTCTTAGCGGCGGGTTTCGCCGCCTTCGTCTCGTCTGCCATAGGGATCGTCTAAAGGGGTTTAGTGGGTGCCGGACTTGGCGTTCGGATTGCGCTGCACGCCGACCGTACGGCGAGGCCCCTTGCGGGTGCGGGAATTCGTCTGAGTCCGTTGTCCGCGCACCGGCAGTCCGCGCAGATGGCGGGTACCGCGATACGACTTGACGGCCTGCAGTCGCTTGAGGTTGATGCCGATCTCACGGCGAAGATCGCCCTCGACGACATACTTCCCTTCCTGGATCGCGTTCACGATCAAGGACAACTGTGACTCGGAAAGGTTCTTTGCGCGGGTCGCCGGATCGATCCCCGCCTTCGCGAGAATCTGACGGGAATTCACCGGGCCCAGTCCGTAGATGTAGCGAAGGGAAATATCCACTCGCTTCTCACCCGGAATATCAACACCTAGAATGCGTGGCATAGCTCAATTGGTTCAGCCCTGACGCTGCTTGTGGCGCGCGTTGGAGCAGATCACGCGGATAACGCCCTTGCGCCGCACGATCTTGCAGTTTTCACAAAGTTTCTTAACTGACGCTCTCACTTTCATCGCAAATCTTTCCTGTCTGTCCCGCCGTCAATAAAGCGGCGGCAATTCATCTCTAGTCAAAATTTCCGGCTCTCCCTCAGTGATCAGCACCGTATGCTCAAAATGAGCCGACAGTTGCCGATCCCGAGTCACCACCGTCCAGTTGTCACCCAAAACTTCCACTCCCGGAGCACCCAGGTTGACCATTGGTTCAATGGCCACCGTCATGCCCGCCCGCAGCCGTGAATCACTTCTCCGATCCACGTAGTTCGGCACTTGCGGGTCCTCATGGACCGACCGGCCGACACCATGACCAACAAATTCTCGCACCACGCTGAATCCAGCAGCTTCAACCCGCTTCTGAATTTTCGCTGAAACTTCACTCACGCGCGCCCCATGACGCGCGGCGGAAATTCCCTCATACAGGGACTGCACCGTGACGTCCATCAGTTTCTGCGCAATCGGAGGACATCCGCCGACGGCAATAGACATCGCAACGTCTCCCACAAAGCCTTTGTGGCGCACGCCGATGTCCAGTTTCACCAGGTCACCGAATTGCAATCTCCGCTTGTCGCCGATGCCGTGCACAACCGCCTCGTTGACGGAAATGCAGCA
Organism: Verrucomicrobiota bacterium; assembly: GCA_947454705.1. Lineage (GTDB taxonomy): Bacteria > Verrucomicrobiota > Verrucomicrobiia > Limisphaerales > UBA9464 > CAIVQB01. The sequence goes on along the minus strand of CANGKZ010000007.1, from coordinate 54,892 downwards.
CTGCCCCGGAAAGTCACGATACCCCAAAAAGGCGCTGGTGGCGCCGTGCTCGCGCAACAGCTCTCCCACCATCTTATCCAGTTCCGCAGTTGTAAGACCTGGGGTCACCAACGCCGCCGCGCGCCGAAGCACCTTGGCCGCCAGTTTCCCGGCTTCCCTCATTGCCTCGATCTCGGACGGAGTTTTGGGCTTCCCTTCAGCCATATTAACTCCCGAAACTTTCACCTTGCGATCCGCCGTTCCAACGCCGTGCGTCGAAGCGGCAAATTGCGGGCATTTTACAAAGAACTTCCAAAAACAACTCCCGACTCATCCCATCCGACCCTTGACGCGACCCTTTTTCAGGAAACCGTCATAGTGGCGCATGAGGAGATACGATTCCATCTGGCGCATCGTATCGAGAAGAACACCCACAGTGATCAGCATCGATGTGCCGCCGAAGAACTGGGCGACCTGGTAGTCGATCCCGATGTACTTCGACATCAAGGTCGGGATCGTGGCAATGATCACCAGGAAGACCGCACCGGCGAGGGTGATTCGGCTCATCGTGCGATGGAGGAAGTCGCTGGTCTGATTTCCAGGACGAACTCCCGGAATGTAGCCACCGTGCTTCTTCAAATCGTCGGACACCTGCAGCTCGTTAAACTGAGTCGCAACCCAGAAGTACGAGAAGAACAGGATCATCAATGAGAACAAAATCAGATACAACCAGCCGTGGTCGCTGAGGGACATACCCAATCCGCGCAGAAGCGGGATGCGGTAAATGTCGCCAAGCTTTGTGAAGATCATGCTCGGGAACATTAGAATCGCCTGAGCGAAGATTACCGGCATGACACCCGCGTAGTTCACACGAAGCGGCATGAAGGAGGTTCCACCGGAGAACACCTTACGACCGACTGCGCGCTGAGCGTATTGAACGGGAATCTTGCGCTGCGCCTGGGTGATCGCGATCACACCGGCAACCACAATCACGAGGACTGCAATCAGCAGGAATGCGGTCGGCCAGCGTGCTGTGCGGGTTTCACCGAAGAACATCACCGCCATCGACTTTGCCGCGAGTGGAAGACGATTCAGGATGCCGATGGTAATGATCAACGAAACACCGTTGCCCACTCCGCGTTCGGTGATTTGCTCACCGAGCCACATCAAAAGGAGCGTACCGGAGGTCAACACCACGACGGTCTGAATTCGATACCACCAGAGATTCGCATCCGCCGGAACGAGGCTTCCGGAGAACCCACTAAAGGTCTTGTCGGCGTGTTCCCATCCCAAGGCGAGCACCAAGCCCTGACCGAGGCACAGCAAGACCGTCAAGTAACGGCCGTAGGCGATCAGCTTTGGACGGCCACCCTCTTCACGAGCCAGCTTGCTCAGAAGCGGGACAACCGCAGTTAAGAGCTGGATGATGATCGTAGCGCTGATGTACGGCATGATCCCGAGGGATCCGACAGCGCACTTTTCCAAGGCACCACCGGTAAACATGCTGTACAGACCGAGAACAGAATTGCCGGAGTTTCCCCTGCTCTGCTGTTCAAGGAAGGTCGAGAGGGCCTGACCGTCGAGTCCAGGCACCGGGGTCATCGCCACCAATCGGCAGACACCAAGCACCAGCGCGGTAAAGATGATCCGCGAGCGGAGCTCCGGAATCTTGAAGCAGTTGGCGAAGGTCTGAAAGAGCTGGCTGAACATGAGCGGTGCGTGTGACTAAGACCGTGACTTCAGGACACCACTTCGGCAGTCCCGCCAGCCTTTTCGATGGCTGCGCGAGCGGTGGCGCTGAACGCGGCCGCCTTGACGTGGAGCTTCTTGGTCAATTCGCCGTCTCCGAGGATCTTGATCCGGAGGAGCTTCTGACCACGGGCCGCGCCGGAGCCACGCAGGGTGGCTTCGTCCACGGTCGCTCCATTGTCGAACTGGTTTAAAGTGTCCAGGTCGATCGGGAGGTACGAGGTGCGGAAGGCGTTGTTGTTGAATCCGCGCTTGGGCAAGCGACGAATGAGCGGCATCTGACCGCCTTCGAAGCCCATACGGATCGAACTGCCGGAACGGGCGCTCTGGCCCTTGCCACCACGGCCGGAAGTTTTTCCGTGACCGCTTGATTCACCGGCACCCAGGCGCTTCTTGCGGTGCTTGGCACCAGCGCGGGGCTTGAGATTGTGGAGACGCAACATAGGAAGAAATCAGGCGGCCTTCTGAGACCGGTCTTCGAGCCCGCGGGACTTGAGAATATCCTCACGGCGCCGGAGCTGGAGAAGCGCATTGAGGGTGGCCTTGGCCACATTGGCGGCATTCTTGGAACCGAGCGACTTGGACAGCACGTCCTTGACGCCAACCGATTCCACGACTGCGCGAACCGTCTTGCCGCAGATCAGTCCGGTACCGGGACTGGCCGGGCGGAGGAGAACCTTGGCTCCACCGAACGATGCAAACACATCGTGGGGAATGGTAGCTCCCTTCAGAGCCACATTAACGAGGCGGGCGCGGGCGTTTTCTCCACCCTTGCGGATGGCATCGCTCACTTCGCCGCCCTTGCCGAGACCGAGTCCAACGCGGCCCAGCTTGTCGCCGGTGACAACCAGCGCGCTGAAGCTGAAACGACGACCGCCCTTCACGACCTTGGAAGAACGGTTGATGAAAATCGTCTTCTCGGTGAATTCGTCACGCTTTCCGTCATCGTCGTTGTTGGGACGACGGCGGGGACCACGGGGACCGCGGTTTCCACCGCGATCACCACCGCGTTCGGGACGCTCGTTCCTGGGAGCCTCGGCCGCAGGAGCGGCGGGGGTCACTTGTTCTTTTTCGTCAGCCACAATCGTAATCTCGATGAGAGTTTAAAACTTGAGCCCGGCCTCACGCGCGGCATCCGCCAGCGCCTTGACCTTGCCGTGATACCGGGCGGAGCCTCGGTCGAAGACCACTGATTCCACGCCCTTGGCCTTGGCCGCTTCGGCCACAGCCTTGCCGACCAGCACCGCGCTGGCGACATTGGCACCCTTGACACCAGCAGGTGCCGTCTTCCCGTGGGTGCTCACCGACGCGACGGTCAAGCCGGCGGCGTCGTTGATGATCTGGACGTAGATGTGTTGGCCGGTGAACTTGACGCTCATCCGGGGGCGTTCGGCGCTGCCGACGACGTGCTTGCGGACACGCCAGTGGCGGAGCTGCGCGAGGCGCTGTTTGTGTTCGGTTCTCATTCTGCGGGCGAAATCTAGGGTTGAACCTGCGGATCTTATCCTTACTGAACGGTCTTGCCTTCCTTGCGGACGACCTTCTCGCCAGCGTAACGGACACCCTTGCCCTTGTAAGGCTCGGGGGGGTAGTAGCTGCGAATCTCAGCGGCAACACGACCCACGGTTTCCTTGCAGGCGCCGTCGATGGTGAGCTTGGTGTTCTCCTCCACGGTCACCTTGATGCCCGCGGGGATGGGATAGAGAATGGGATGGCTGAATCCGAGGGACAGATTCACCGCGGTCCCCTGGACAGCGGCCTTGAATCCGACGCCCTGGATCTCGAGCTTCTTCTGGAAGCCGTCCGAGACGCCCTTGAGCATGTTGTTGACCAGCGCGCGGGCCAGACCGTGCATCGCACGGGCCTGGTTGGTCTCGCCGTCACGAGTGACGCGAACGCTGGCGCCGTCCACCGCAGCGGTGGTCAGCACGGGGAGATTCAGTTCGAGCTTGCCCTTGGGGCCCTCGGCCGAGACTCGGTTCCCTGCGACGGTCACTTTGACCTTAGCGGGAATCGGAACGGGCGTTTTGCCAATGCGTGACATACGAAAAACCTTTTTGCCTTACCAGATGTAGCAGACGACTTCGCCGCCAGTGTTTTGCTTGCGGGCGTCGGAGCCCGTCATCACGCCCTTGGGCGTCGAGATAATCGCAACTCCCATTCCGCCGAGCACGCGGGGAATCTCGGTGCTGCTGCAGTAGCGGCGCAGACCCGGGGTGCTCACCTGCTTGATGCCGGTGATCACGGTCTTGCGGCCCTGGTAGCGAAGCCCGAGCTTGAGGGTCTTCACCGTTCCACCTTCCACGGTCACGCTATTGATATAGCCTTCGCGCTTCAGGAGGTGGGCGATCGATTCCTTCATCTTGGAGTGCGGAATCGCAACCTCAGGATGGAGGGCACTGCCCGCATTGCGAATGCGGGTGAGAAGGTCTGCAATGGGATCGTTCATGTCGGCGGCGGGTTACCAGCTGGATTTCGTGACGCCCGGAATCAGACCGGCGACTGCGCCCTCACGGAAAGTGAGGCGGGAGCAGCCGTACTTGCGGAGGAAGCCACGGCGGCGGCCGCTGAATTTGCAGCGGTTGACCACACGGACGGGGCTCGCGTTCTTCGGGAGCTTGCTCAGGGCGGCATAGTCGCCCTTCGCCTTCAGCTCGGCGCGCAGCGCGGCGTACTTCTTAACCGTCGCGGCTTTCTTCTTGTTGCGTTCCAGCCAGGATTTCTTGGCCATAGTGAGTATCGCTTGAAAGTTACTTGGAGAACGGCATGCCCATCAGCTTGAGGAGGTCGTAGGCCTCATCGTTGCTGTCGGCACTGGTGACAATGGTGATGTCCATGCCCTGTTGCCGCTTAATCTTGTCGAGTTCGATTTCCGGAAAGATGGTCTGGTCCGGAAGACCGAGCGAGTAGGATCCGCGGCCGTCGAAGGCACGCACCGACACCCCGCGGAAGTCACGAATACGCGGGAGCGCAGAGGTGACCAGGCGGTCGAAGAACTCGTACATCACTTCCCGGCGGAGCGTCACACGGCAGCCGATGGCTTGGCCGGCGCGAAGCTTGAAGTTCGCAACGCTCTTGCGGGATTTGTTGATGACGGGCTTGCGGCCGGTGATCTGGGTGAGGTCCTTGACGGCCTCTTCCACGGATCCCTTTTCAGCCGAGCACGACACACCCATGTTGATAACGATCTTCTCGATACGAGGGATCTGGTGGACGTTCTGATAGCTGCGCTTTTCCTTCAGCGCGGGCAGAACTTCCTCGACGTATTTCTTGTAAAGACGGGCCTTCATTTCGATCGATCGGCTTACCGGGTTTTGGCAGTGCGCTTGGCGCTCCGCCGCTCGTACTCGTCCACCTTCATCACATTGGACACATGGACCGGTCCTTCCAACCAGAGCAGCCCACCCTGAGGGTTCTGCTGGCTCTTGCGGAGATAGTGCTGGACCGGACGCACCAGACGGCGCTTGTCATCGGTTTCCTTGCTGCGCTCGTCCGTCCCTTCCAGGATGACGGAGCTGCGAGCAGTGAGAACCCGGGTGACCTTGCCGCGGCGGCCCTTGGACGAACCGGCGATCACGACGACTTCGTCGCCGCTGCGGACGTGAAATTTAAGTTTGGTTTCCACCTTCATGGCTGGTTAACAGGTATCAGGGCGTCGTCGTTCAGATTACCTCAGGAGCGAGGGAGATAATCTTCATGAACTTCTTGTCCCGGAGCTCGCGAGCCACCGGGCCGAAGATGCGGGTGCCCTTCGGGTTGTTTTCCTTATCAATGATGACCACCGCGTTGCGGTCGAAGCGGAGGTAGGATCCGTCGGAACGGCGGATCGCCTGCCGGGTACGAACGACCACGGCATTCTGGACCTCGCCCTTCTTGACCGAACCGTCCGGAGCGGCCTCTTTGATGTGGACCTTGATCACGTCGCCAACCCGCGCATAGCGCTGGTTACGGCCGAGGACACCGATGGTCCAGGCAACCTTGGCGCCGGTATTGTCGGCGACATCGAGACTAGAACGAACTTGAAGCATAGATTACTCCTCTAATTGGGTGCCGGCGTCAGGCGGTCTTGCTGGTGCCGTCGGCGTTGAGGATTTCCACGAGGCGCCAGCACTTGGTTTTGCTCAAGGGCCGGGTTTCCTGGATGCGGACGAGGTCGCCAATCGAGGCTTCCTCCTTCTCGTCGTGCGCATAGAGCTTTTTAAAGCTCGTCACGACTTTCTTGAACTGGGGATGCCGAAAACGGCGCTCCACACGGACAACAATGGTCTTGGTCATCCGATCGGAGACCACTTCGCCGACCCGCTCCTTGCGGTGGCCACGGACTAGGGTTTGCTCAGCCATACTTCGTCAAGCTTTGGGGGCGGTGGCCTTTCCCTGCGCCGAAGCCTGGCGTAGGGTTGAAAGGCGCGTTTCGCAGCGGGCGATCTCCTTGCGCAGTTCAGCAATCCGATGCGGCTTCTCCAGCCGTGCGGACGCTTTCTGCAAGCGGAGGTTGAACAGCTCCTGGCGCAGCTCCTGGCTTTTCGCCGTAAGCTCTTGCGCGGTCAAATCGTTGTAAGCGGTCTTGGCCATGTCTGCTCCTCAAGCCATCTTGTGGCGTGCGATGAATTTGGTGCTGATCGGCAGCTTGGTTGCTGCCAGGCGCATGGCTTCGCGGGCCACAACCTCGGTAACGCCATCGACCTCGAACAGGATGTTCGCAGGACGGATGACCGCCACCCAGGATTCCACCGCGCCTTTGCCAGTGCCCATTCGGACTTCCAGCGGTTTCTTGGTGAAGCTCTTGTCCGGGAAAATCCGGATCCAAACCTTGCCACGGCGCTTCATGTAGCGGGTGACCGCAACGCGGGCCGCTTCAATCTGCTTTGTGTCCATCCAGCAGCGCTCAAGCGCCTGGAGGCCGTATTCGCCGAAAGCCACCGTGTTGCCGCGCGAGGCGAGGCCCGTGCGGTGTCCACGGTGCATCTTGCGGTACTTAACCCTTGCCGGCATCAACGCCATAACTTCGCTCTCCTGAAAAAATTGGTGACGGTTGGTTTACTTGCCGACGACAGGTGCTTCCACCGGACGAGGCGGCGCCACAGGTTGGATCTTCTTGCTTTCGCCCTTACAGATCCAGCATTTGACGCCCAGTTTGCCGTACACGGTCTTGGCTTCGGAGAAGCCGTAATCGATGTTGGCACGAAGAGTGTGCAGAGGGACGCGTCCCTCGTGATAGGTCTCGACGCGAGCCAGTTCGGCTCCACCGAGACGGCCGGCGCAGCGGATCTTGATGCCATCGGCACCGAAATCCATGGCGGTCTGAACCGCCTTCTTCATTGCGCGGCGGAAGGAGATGCGGCGCTCGAGCTGGATCGCGACATTGTCAGCGACCAACTGCGCGTCGATTTCCGGCTGCTTGATCTCCTGAATGTCGACGTAGACATCCTTGCCGGTGAGCTTGGACAGCTCTTCCTTCAGCTTGTCGATCTCGGAACCCTTGCGGCCGATCACAACACCCGGACGGGCGGTGTAGATGGTCACGCGGCACCGGGAGGCGGCACGCTCGATGTTGATACGCGGCACGGAGGCCGACTCGAGCTTCTTCTTGAGGGTCTCGCGGATGAGACGGTCCTCTTCGAGCAGACCGCCGAAGTCCTTCTTCGAGGCGAACCACTTCGACCGCCAGTCCCGGTTCACCGGGATGCGGAAGCCCACTGGATTGGTTTTCTGGCCCATACGCGTGCTATTCGGTCGTGTCGGAAAGGACGATCTGGATGTGGCAGTTACGCTTGATCACAGGGCCGGCGGAGCCGCGGGCCTTGGGAGTGAAGCGGCGGAGAGACGGAGCGGCGAGCGCGTGAGCCTCGCGGATAACGAGGGTCTCGGGCTTGAGGCCGTGATTGTTCTCTGCGTTCGCGATGGCCGACTTGAGGGTCTTGGCGACCGCCTGGGCTGATTTGCGGGGAACGAACTGCAGCACCCCGAGGGCTTGCTGCGCGTTCATACCACGCACCTGGCGGACAACCTCGCGCACCTTCTGCGGAGACATCTTGAAATTCTTATAGAGCGATCGGACTTCCATGGGATCTCCTGGATACTACTTCGCTTCCGCCTTCGCGGTGTGAGCGCCGTGCTTCTTGAAGGTGCGGGTGAAGGAAAATTCGCCGAGCTTGTGCCCGACCATGTTTTCCGTCACGAACACCGGGTTGAACACCTTGCCGTTGTGAACGTTGAAGGTGAGACCCACGAAATCAGGGGTGATCATCGAGCGACGCGACCAGGTTTTGATCGGCGACTTCGACTTCGTGGTCCTAGCCTTGTCGATCTTGTCGGCCAGATGGTGGTCCACAAAGGGACCCTTTTTAAGAGAACGACCCATATGATTACTTGAGCTTCATCGGCCGGCCGTCACGGCGGACGAGGATGAATCGGTTAGAGACCTTGTGCTTGTTACGAGTGCGATAGCCCTTGGCGAGGAGACCCCACGGAGAGGTCAAATGCTGGCGACCACCACCACCCTTAGACTTGCCCTGACCGCCACCGTTCGGGTGGTCAACAGGGTTACGAACCATACCGCGGCTCATCGGACGCTTGCCCATCCAACGGGTGCGACCGGCCTTGCCGTACACCACGTTTTCCCACTGGGCATTACCGACCTGGCCAATGGTGGCGAGGCAGTTTTCGTGGATGCGGCGAATTTCACCCGACGGCAGGCGAACCTGCGCATAGCCGTCATCCTTCGACATCAGCACCGCCGCGGAACCCGCGGAGCGGACGATCTGGGCGCCACGGCCCGGGATCAGCTCGATGTTGTGGATGTGCAGACCCACGGGGATGTTGGCGAGGGGAAGAGCATTTCCGACGCTCGGAGGGGCCGTCGGGCCACTCATGAGCGAGGTACCCACCTGCAGGCCATCGGGGGCCACAATGTAGGTCTTCTGCTTGTCGGAGTACTCGAGCAAAGCGATGCGGGCGCTGCGGTTGGGATCGTATTCGATCGCGACAACTTTAGCTTCCAGGCCGAAGCGGTTCCGGCGGAAGTCCACCATGCGGACCTTCTGCTTGTGGCCACCACCAATGGCGCGGGCTGTCACCCGACCATAGTTGTTACGGCCACCGGACTTCTTCTTGGTATAAACCAGGGACTTCTCTGGACGCGTCTTAGTGACGTCCGAAAAGTCCTGCACGGTCAAATACCGCTGGGACGGCGTTAACGGTCTAAACGTTTTCACAGCAAAAATTCAGTTTCACCGAGCGGAGCTCGCGTGGGATTCGGCCATAATTCCCTCGCCGCGAAGAGCGGTCTGGTTGTCGGCCGAACCGACGGTTTCAATTACATCCTCAAAGAGAATGAAACGGAGCGCAGAGCTTATCTATCAGTGACTTGGCTGCAAGGCCTTTTTGGAAAAAAGTTGCATTGCCGACACCGCAGGCTCGTTTGAGGGCCGGTTTTATTGGGGTTTTTGAACGAGATCTTTTGTGGAGAAGAAATGGGCGGATTCGGAAATGCATCGAATCCGCCCACGTAAAAAAACCGAAACTCGTTTTCGGACTGCGATTAGAGCCCCAGATGGCTCCAAAGATCCGACGGAGCGAGGGTCAGTGCGCAGTAGAAGGGCCCAAAGTCCCCGTAGCGGGCCGTGACTTCGTCGAAACGCATTTCGTACACGATGCTTTTCACTTCATCGAGATTGTGGGCAAAAAGGGTGACGCCCCATTCCCAATCATCGAGTCCGGTGGATCCGGTGATCATTTGGGAGATTTTACCCGCGTATTTGCGGCCCGTTTTGGCGTGTCCGCTCATGAGTTTTTTGCGCGCGTCAAAGTCGAGCGAATACCAGTTGTCGGCGAGGTTTCGCTTCTTGCTCATCGGGTAGAAGCACATCGCTTCCCAGGACTCCATTTCCGGATAGAGACGGTAGTGCTTGTACTCGTCATTGCGCGTCTTTGCGGCGGTAAATGCGGCTTCGAACTCGGGTGTGCCGGGGACCAACTTGCGTTCCCCGTGTTGGATCATGCGCTTGAGATCCTCGTCCGTGGTCACGTATTCGGGCAGCTCGGTGACGCTGAGGTAGCTAAATGCCGGGATGAGGGTGCCGGGAGGAAAGGCAGCTTCCACGGCGCGCTGTTGGGCGCTGAGATGTTGGAGTTCGGCGGCGAACAGAATGAAGGCGACATCCGATTTTCCACCGACTCCAGCGAAGCTCATGACGCGCGGAGCGGCAGGTCCCGGATTGGCCGCGCAGACGGCCTCGAGACGCTTCAAAGCGGCAGCAGATTCGCCGGGAGGGAGAGCCGCCCAGCGGGCCCGGTCCAATCGGTAGTAGAGGTGACAGACGTGAATGCCCTGCGTGAGGGGAACGTTGGGGATGGCCATAAAATCAGTGGTTTTTGCGAATAATCCGAGCCCTGGGCACGGGAAGATGGGGAAGTCAGAGGAGTGGGATGTGATGGATGCGCCGATTATTCCACAGCGAGTGCATGCTCCAGCAATTGGGGAAGTTGGTCCAGCACCGCAGTGTCGGCGGCGACGAGGTTAACCCCCGAGGCGAGGGCTGCAGTTTGCTCCGCGGTTTGGCGCGGCGGCAGGTAGCCAATGACCGGGAGATGCGCCAGGGCGGCGTCCGCCTTCAGGGTGGCGATGACCGGTGCGATGCTGCCGGTTCGAGGCGTGAGCTGGGCCACCAACACCATCGGAGGTTCGCGACGCAGGACGTCGGGAAGCTCGGCGATGCTAGTGACCGATTGAACGCGGTAGCCGAGATCGGTCAATCGGTTCGCAAGCCGGGTTCCCGGCAGGAGGGCTTCGTAGAAAACAACAGCGAGCGGTTTGGTCACTGGACGAATCGTGCGCAACCGGGAGGGGGCTGGCAAAAAATTTGTGCCGGAGCCTTCCGATCCTCAGGATGTGGCCATGTTCCGACCGTGCATTGATCTCCGCAACGGACGTGTCACCCAGATCGTGGGCGGCACGCTGACCGACAGCGGTGATGGGGTGAAAACCAACTTCGTCTCCGAACGTGCGGCGGGTTGGTTCGCGAATTTGTATCGGCAGGACGGGCTGACCGGGGGACACGTGATTCAGCTGGGGCCAGGCAATGAAACTGCGGCCCGGGAGGCGCTGGCGGCATGGCCGGGGGGGCTTCAAATCGGTGGAGGCATTACCGCCGACAATGCGATGGAATGGCTCGATGCCGGGGCTTCCCAAGTCATCGTTACCTCGTGGGTGTTCCGGGATGGCTCCCTTGATTGGGACCGTCTCCGCACCCTTCACGGCCTCGTGGGACGCGAGCGGTTGGTGCTCGACCTGAGCTGCAGGGTCCGGGATGGCGAGTATTTCGTGGTGACGGACCGGTGGCAGAAATTCACCGATTTGCGGGTGGAACGGGCCACCTTGGAGCGTCTCGCCGAGTGGTGTGTCGAATTCCTAGTCCACGCGGTGGACGTGGAAGGGCTGTGCCGGGGAATCGACAGCGAACTGGTGAAGCGCCTGGCCGAGGGGTCTCCCCTGCCCTGCACGTATGCCGGGGGCGCAAAGTCTCTGGAAGATTTGCAGGAGGTGGATCGCCTGTCCCGGGGGCGGATCGACCTGACCATCGGCAGTGCGCTGGATCTCTTTGGCGGGACCGGCGTGCGGTACGCCGACTGCGTGGCGTTTAATCGCGAACGCGGCCAGGGAAAGCCCTGACCGCGTCGCGCACGCACTTAAACCGACTCACCGGCTTAGACTCAGGAAGCTTCGTCGTCGAAGACCTTCCATCCGCGCCGGCTCAGATCCCAGTAAACGAGCACGCCCGCAGCGGCGGCCACCACCAGGAGGATGATTCCGAGGCGGGTTTCGCCGAAGATGATCTTTCCGGTGCCGAAGAGCGTGAGGTAGATCATCACGCAGCCGGCAACCCAGTCGCGGAGGTTCGCGGTGCCGTCGCTCGGAGGGCGAACATCCTTGGCGGCGCGCGCAATGGGGCCCCAGAGCGCCGCAGCGGGCCGTACACGGCGATAGAAGGAGTCGAGCGTGGCATTGTTCTCCCGCGCGGTCAGAAGCGTCACAATGGGCCACACGACGTTGGAGCACACGACGGTCACCAGAACGGTCCAGGCGAATTCCCGGGGATCCTCGGTTTTCCACTTCAATCCGAACTGCAGAACCATCGACACGACAAACGATGTAAGCATTGCGGACACCTCGCTCCATGCGTTGATGCGCCACCAGAACCAGCGGAGGATGAACACGCTGCCGGTGCCGGCGCCGATGGCCATGAGGAACTTCCAGGCGCCGGAAATGGAGTCCTGGAAATAGGTAACTCCGCAGGAAGCCACCATGAGCCCGAGCGTGGCCCACTGGCCCGCGCGGACATAGGCGGCGTCTTCCTGACCGGGCTTCATGAAGCGGCGGTAGAAGTCGTTGACCAAATACGAGGCACCCCAATTGAGCTGGGTGGCAACCGTGGACATGTAGGCGGCGGCAAACGCGGCGACCATCACACCGGCGAGCACCGGAGGGAACACGTTGGGATCGATGATGGTCTTCACGAACCCGGATTCCTTGTCCTGCAGGGTCGGATAAAGCACCAGCGAGGCGAGTGCGGTGAGGATCCAGGGCCACGGCCGGATGGCGTAGTGCGCAATGCTGAACCACAGGGTGGCCAGCAGGGAGTGACGCTCGTCCTTGGCGCTGAAGATACGTTGGGCCACGTAACCGCCGCCGCCGGGCTCAGCGCCGGGGTACCAGGTGGCCCACCAGTTCACGCCGAGGTAGACGAAGAAGGTGATCATCGGCATCCAGGCCGAATCGAGATTGGGCGTGAAGGCGAGGATTGAACCGGTGCCTTCGCGGGTGGCGTCGAGGGCGCGGAGCTTTTCCATCATGGGTCCCATGCCGCCCGCGGCCTTCACCGAGAAAATTGCGAGCACCACCACCATTCCCATTTTCAACACGAACTGAAACAAGTCGGTCACCAGCACGCCCCACAACCCGGAGAGAGTCGAAATCAGCGCGGTGACCAGCATGATGGCGAACACCACGAGCAGGGCCGTGAGTTTCGGATCCGCGGCGGCCGGAAATCCGAGCGGATTGGTGCCGAGCACCGGGAAAATCATCATGAGGATTTTCACCATCGCGAGATTCACCCACCCGAGAATGATGCAGTTGATGGGCAGTCCGAGGTACAGCGCACGGAAGCCCCGCAGAAACGCCGCCGGTGGGCCGCTGTAGCGCAATTCGGCGAATTCGACATCGGTCTGCACCCCTGCCCTGCGCCAGAGGCGGGCGAAGAAGAAGACCGTGAGCATGCTGCTGAGGAGCATGTTCCACCACACCCAGTTTCCAGCGATGCCGTTGGCGGCCACGATGCCGGTGACGGCGAGCGGGGTATCGGCCGCGAAGGTGGTCGCCACCATGCTGGTGCCCGCGAGCCACCAGGAGACGTTGCGACCGCCGACGAAGAACTCATCGGTGGATCCCGTGGCCTTGCGCCGGTACCAAAGACCGATCCCGATGTTGATGAGGAAGTAGGCGGCGACGATGGACCAATCAAACCAGGTCAGATGCATGCTGGATTCGGTTGCGGGGTCAGGGTGACGCGTTGAAACACCGGGCCAACGCGGGGTGAACTGTCGGGAAAGGGTGTTCCAGATCCGGCCCGGTTGGCAACCCCTTCACGGTCGGAGGTCCACTGACTACCCCGGCAGCAAGGATTAACCCTCGGGAAATGGATCTCTCCTTGTACACCAAAAGTGATGCAGGTAGGAGACACGGATGAACGCACGCCAACCCTCGCAATCCGGGCTTATCCTAGCGGCAGCTTCGTTGGCGTTGATTGCCACGCCCCTTCCGGCACAGGCCTTGATTTTCATCGGCTCAGGCGATCCAACCCACAACACCACCGATCCGGGCAACGGGAGCGGGTGGCAGTGGCAGATCCAATACGAGAACGCTCTCGCGACCGCCATCGCGCCGCAATATTTCATCACCGCGAAGCACGTGTTCCAAGGGGTCGGAGGCACGATCCATTACGAGGGACAGGCTTTTACCACCGTTGCGGCATGGAGCAGTCCAACCTCGGACCTGACCATTATGAAGGTGGACCATCCCTTTTCATCCTGGGCTCCGCTGTACCAGGGATCCGACGAGGTGGGGAAGACATTGACGGTCTTCGGCCGCGGCACCCAGCGCGGCGACCCGGTGAACGTCGCCGGTGCAAGCACCACCACGTTGCGCGGATGGGTCTGGGGGACTCCCGATTACCAGCAACGCTGGGGACAGAATGTCGTGAGCAGCGTGGAAGATTACACCGGTCAGAGGCTCGGGAGGATGCTTTCCGCGGGTTTCGATCGCATTTCAACACCAGGGGATCCAACGACCGCAGGCGGTCTGGCAGAGGAAGCCACGCTCTCGACCGGAGACAGCGGCGGGGGCGTCTTCATTCAGGAGGGGGGCCAGTGGAAGCTGGCGGGGATCAATTTCGGAGTGGTGAACGGGTGGCGTTTCAACCAGAACGACTCCACCGGATTCAACGCAGCCATCTTCGACTCCGGCGGACTTTACCTGGACAATCTCGGGAATATTTCGGACGCCGCAAACGACATTCCGGCCAATTGGCTTTCAACACGAATTTCCGACAACCTGGATTGGATCAATGGAGTCATTGCGGTGCCAGAACCTTCGGCAACCTCCTGGGTTCTGACCTTGATTCCCGCGTTCGCTGCGGTTGAAACGCGGCGACGAATGGCGCTCCGATCCGCCAGAAACGCAGCGGAAAAGAAATAGGGCCCCGAAGGGCCCCAAATCACTCGCGCTTACGCTTTCACTCACACCGTAAGGATTTCCTTTTCCTTGTGGGCGAGGTGCTCGTCGATCTTCTTGATGAATTGATCGGTGAGCTTTTGGACTTCGGTTTCCGCGGTCTTGATGTCGTCCTCGGAGACACCGCCGTCGTTCTTGGCCTTCTTGAGGCCTTCGAGAGCCTGACGACGTTCGTTGCGAACCGCCACGCGTCCGTCCTCGGACATCTTCTTGCAGATCTTCACAAACTCCTGGCGGCGTTCCGCTGAGAGATCGGGAAGGATGATGCGGATGAATTTGCCCTGGGTGGCCGGGTTGAGGCCGAGGTTGGCGGATTGAATCCCCTTCTCGATGGCCTTGATGTTGCCGGAGTCGAACGGCTGCACCATCAGCATGCGGGATTCGGGCGCGGAAATCGTGGCGAGCTCCTTGAGCCGCATCATGGACCCGTAGGCCTCGACCATCACGTTTTCGATGAGGGAGGGGCTGGCCTTGCCGGTGCGGACGCCCGAGAACTGGGAAACCACGTGTTCCTCGGTCTTGAGCATCTTTTCCTCGGTCTCAAACAGAATCTCTTCAATGGACATAGTCGGAGGGGATGAAGTGAAAGGGGCTGACGTGCTGGCGTTGCGACGAAGTGGTTGGGAAACGGGTGGGCCGCGGGTCGGGAAGTTGAAGTTTTAACTCAGCCGGTGACGATGGTTCCCACGGGTTCGCCCATCACCACGCGCATCAAATTGTGGGGCTTGAAGAAATCGAACACGATGATCGGCATGCGGTTGTCCTGGCAGAGTGCGAAGGCGGCGGCATCCATCACCTTGAGCTGCCTCTGAAGCGCCTCGGCGTAGCTGATTTGGGTGTAGCGCTTGGCGTCGGTGTGCTTCTTCGGATCCTTGTCGTAGATGCCGTCCACCTTGGTCGCCTTGAGCACGACTTCGGCATTGATTTCATTGGCCCGAAGCGCGGCGGCGGTGTCGGTGGAGAAGAACGGATTCCCGGTGCCCGCGGCAAAAATCACCACGCGCCCCTTTTCCAGGTGACGCACGGCGCGCCGGCGGATGAAGGGCTCGGCGATTTGGGTCATGGTGATGGCGCTCAACACCCGGGTGTGAACGGCGAGCTTTTCCAGCGCGTCCTGCAAGGCGAGGGCGTTGATGACCGTCGCCAGCATGCCCATGTAGTCCCCGGTGGCGCGCTCGATGCCCTTTTCGCTGCCCTGGAGGCCGCGGAAGATGTTCCCGCCCCCGACCACGATCACGACTTCGACCTGAAGTTCCTGCACTTCCTTCACCTGACGCGCCATGTCATGGACCGCCTCAGGATTGATGCCGAATCCGGCCTCGCCACCCAGCGCTTCACCGCTGAGTTTCAAGAGGATGCGGTGATATTTGGGTTTCTTTGCAGCGCCGGAAGATTTCTTCATTGGACCCCACGGTTGTAACAGCCCTGTCAAACGCGGTCAAACCGCACGCCGTTCGGCCGGCAATCCATCGGATCGCCGGCCGACACACCGCAGCCGATTCCTCAGGCCTTGCGCGAGGACTTGGCCTTCGCCTTGGGCTGGGTTTGCCACGGGGCGGGCTGCTCGTTGGCCCAGATTTCCTCCACGGTCTGCCGACGACGTACCACGGCGGACTTGGATCCATGGACCAGCACCTCGGTGGCCAGCGGACGGCTGTTGTAGGTGCTGCCCATGACCGATCCGTAGGCTCCGGCGCTGAGGAGCGCGAGGTAATCCCCTTCCCCAACCTTGGGCAGCGGTCGGTCCTTGGCGAAGAAGTCGCCCGACTCGCAGATCGGACCGACGACATCAGAGGAAACCGTGGCGCCCTTGGAACGCTTGAGCGGAACGATCTCGTGGTAGCTGTCGTAAAACGCGGGACGGATGAGGTCGTTCATCGCGGCGTCCACGATGACGAAGTTCTTCTTTCCGGTCTTCTTGATGAACTCGACGCGGGTCACGAGCGCGCCGGCGTTGCCGGTGATGAAGCGGCCGGGCTCGAGCAGGATCTTCAATCCGAGCGGCTTCAACAGCGGCACGAGCGTGGAGGCGTAGCGCTCCGGGGTGAGCACCTTGCGTCCCGCCGGGGTCTGCCACCACGAGGGATCGCCGCTGGCGAGCGCAGGATTGTAAACAATGCCAATGCCGCCACCGATGCTGAAGAAATCGAACCCGTGGATGTGGTTCAGGCGCTGCACCAGCGGCGCGACCTTTTCCACCGCCTTGCGGAACGGCGTCACGTCGGTGAGCTGGGAACCGATGTGCATCTGGAGGCCGCGGAGCCGCAGATTGGGCAGCTTGGCGGCGCGCGCGTACACACCTTCGATCTCCTCGAACGCGATGCCGAACTTGTTGGAGTAGGTGCCGGTGGTAATTTTGGCGTGGGTGCCGGCATCCACGTTCGGGTTCACGCGAACCGCGATCGGCGCGATCTTCTTGAGCTTCACCGCCACGCGGCTGATTCGGCGCAGTTCGGCTTCAGACTCCACGTTGAAGCTGTAAATGTCCTGTTTGAGCGCAAAGGCGATCTCCTCCTCGGTCTTGCCGACGCCGGCGAAGACGCATCGACGGGGATCTCCACCGGCGGCGATGACGCGCTGGATTTCCCCGGCGCTGACGGTGTCAAAGCCGCTGCCCAACTGCGCGAGCGTCCGGATGACGCCGAGGTTGGAGTTCGACTTCATCGCGAAGCAGACCAAGTGCGGCAGCTCGGCGAGGGAGTCGTCGAGTTTGGTGAAATGGTCGGTCAGCGTTCCCTGCGAATACACGTACAAGGGCGTCCCATGCTTTCGAGCGAGGGCGCTGATTGAAACGTTTTCGCAGAACAGTTCGTTGCCAGAATACCGGAATGAATGCACGGGCCGGGGTTGTGCCACACCGACGGAAGTCCCCGCAAGGCCGCAGGAGACGAAATCACACCCTTGCTTGCGCATTCACTCCGGGATTCACACGCGGAATCCGGCCGTGCAGGCTCACCCCATGCGTCCGGCATTCCGTCCCTTTCATTCGATCCGCAGCTCCACCGCCCCGCTTTTGCTCGTGGCCGTTCTGGGGCTGGCCCTGCCGACCGGATGCAAATCACGCGACACTTCGGGATTCCCGCCGGTGCGCGCGCTTCAGGCGGAAATGGGCAAACTGACCTACGAAGAAGCCCTCCAACGATTCGGCCCTCCGGCCAATAAAATCGAATTGAAGGATCGTTCGCTGATCGTGGAATGGGAGGTCGGCACCGAGACCCCGCCGTCGTTCACGTTCGGATTGTCGCCGGCCTCGGGTTCCACCGAACCGGTGACCGGCCCCACGGTCGGTGGAGGCGTGTACCACAAGTTCCGCCAGCTGCAATTCGACGCAGGACACCGTCTGGTGCTGGTCCAGGACATCAAACGCTGAGCACCCGCATCCGGCGCATGCCGCAACCGCGATCGCCGCTCAACGGGCCGGGGCCTGTTCGGAAACGCACCACAGCGTCCGTTCGGTGCGAAGAAACACATCGCCCGAGGAAAACGCCGGCGTGCTGTTGGACATTTCGCCAAGGGAATTGATCGACAGCACCTCAAATTTGGGCGCCGCGCGGAACACCACGGTGTCGCCCGACTGGTTCATCGCATAGAGACGATCTCCGGCGCGAACCATGGAAGCCCAGGTCTGGCTGCTCGCGCCGGAAGCAGGAATGCGTTCCTCCCAGAGCATCGCGCCCGTGGAGAGCTTGTAGCACTGCAGGAATCCGTCGGTCACCGCGAGATACACATGCCCCTCGTGAATGATGGGCGACCCGATGGTGTGGCGCTTCATGCGGCGCTCGTAAATGGTCCGTTCCGCCGTGCGATCCCCGCTGCCGCCCGGGGGCAGGATCATCATCGCGCCGAAGAATCCGCCCATGGACACGATCTGTCCCTCGCCGTAGGTGGGGGAGCTGTACACCAGCGGATTCATCCCGCCGACGCTCCACAATTCCGCCCCCGTGTCCGGATTGAAGGCCCGGAGCTTGTTCACCACGGGAAGGAGCAGCTCCTTGCGTCCGCTCGCACGAATGACCAGCGGGGTGCTGAAGGTTCCAATCTGGCCCTGGGAATTGCCGGCGAATCCGTCGAACCGCTCGGCGGGACGCTCTTCCTTGAGCGGAACGGTCCATCGCGTCGCGCCCGTGGCGGCGTCGAGGGCGTAAAGAGCGGAGCCAGCTCCCGGGCCGTGATAGACCAGCACGGAATCGCCCTCGATCACCGGTGAGGAACCCTGTCCCCAATCGTGGCGCTGCGGGCCGAGATCGCGTCGCCAAAGCACCTTGCCGGAAAGATCGCACGCCAAAATCCCGGCGGAGGCAAAGCTCGCCACCACGCGTTTTCCATCGGTGAACGGCGAGGCCGAGCAGTGGGGATTCGATTTGTGATGCGGGTCCGTGCCCTCGAAGAGTACGTCCTGATTCCAGAGTTGGCGTCCGGTGGATCGGTCGAAGGCCAGCAGCGAACGGCGTTTGCCGTCCTCGGTGGCCTGGGTGAGGAACACCTTATTCTCCCACACCACCGGCGAGGAATTGCCGGCGTCGGGCAGTGTCACTTTCCAGCGCACCTGGTTGGTCGCGCTCCACTTCAAGGGGAAGCCGGTATCAGGAGTGGTCTGATCGCTGTTGGGACCGCGCCACGAAGGCCAGGGGGTGGCCAGAGCCGCGGATCCGAGAAGAGCCATCGCGAAAGCCGTGCCGAGAGAGCGCATCATGGGAAAATCGTACGTCGCCCCGTGCGGCTGCCAAGCGGCGAATCGAGGAACCGACGCGCGCGCAAAAAGCCAGCCACCCCACAGTTGCCCCCTCCCCATTCCCGGACCAATGTCCCGCCGTGCTCAACGAACATGCTTCCGCCGGAGGACGAACCGCGCTGCCGCCCGAGGCCATCGCCATCCGCGGGGCGCGCGAACACAACCTGAAGAACGTCTCGGTGGACATTCCGCGGGACAAGTTCGTGGTCATCACCGGCGTCAGCGGCAGCGGCAAGAGCACGCTCGCCTTCGATCTTCTTTTTGCCGAGGGGCAGCGCCGGTTCCTCGATTCCATGAGCGCCTATTCGCGGCAATTCGTGGAGCAGCTCGGGCGCCCTGAAGTGGACCTCATTTCCGGACTGCCCCCGTCGGTCAGCATCGAGCAAAACGTGTCGCGCGGCGGCGGCAAGAGCACGGTGGCCACGGTCACCGAGATCCATCAGTTCGTCCGACTGCTGTTTGCCCGGCTCGGCACCCAATACTGCCCCGATTGCCAGATTCCGGTGCGGGGACAAACGCGCGATGCCCTGCAGGAAACGCTCGAGTCCGACGCAGCAGAGCGCGGCGATCTCACCCTGCTCGCTCCGGTGGTGAAGAACCGCAAGGGCTTCCACTCCGACATCGCCGCCTGGGCGGTCGCTCAGGGATTCGCGGAACTTCGCGCCGACGGTCGCTGGTACGATCCCTCAAAGCTGTTCCGTCTGGACCGATTCAAGGAGCACGACATCGAGGTCGTCGTGGGCACGCTCGAGGCAAAGCCCAAAAAAGGAACGGATCCCCGCGCGCGTGCGGCTCTGATTGAAAAGGCGCTGGAAGTGGGGAAAGGCGTGATGTACGCGCTGGACCGCCTCGGCCAGCTCACCGTGCACTCGACGGAACGCGCGTGTCCAAAATGCTCACGCTCCTTCGCCGCGCTGGATCCCAAACAATTCAGCTACAACTCCAGCCAGGGCTGGTGCCCGAAGTGCCGCGGATTCGGCGAGCTGTTTCACCTGCCCGATGTGGATCGCGGCGCCGATGCCGAATCGATCGAGGAAAGCTGGTGGCGATGGCAGGAGGGAAAACGCGAGGCCTGCCCCGAGTGCCACGGCAGCCGACTCCGCCCGGAGGCACGCGCCGTGCATCTCGATGTCCACACCGGAGCGACAACGTCCCCCGAAGAAAACACGCGTAAACGATCCAAGGCCACGGCAGAGCCCGGCCCGACGCTGGATCAACTCGGTGCCATGTCGGTCGATACCGCGCTCGCCTGGGTCACCGGATTGCAACTGGATGACCGCTCGACGCGCATTGCCCGGGACATCCTCCCCGAAATCCGGGAACGCCTGCGGTTCCTCGCCGAGGTGGGACTTGGGTATCTGCAATTGGGACGCGGTGTGACGACGCTCTCCGGCGGTGAAGCCCAGCGCATTCGTCTCGCGGCGCAGCTCGGATCCAACCTGAGCGGCGTGCTCTACATCCTCGACGAACCCACCATCGGGTTGCATCCGCGCGACAACGACCAGTTGCTGGATTCCCTGACCCGATTGCGGAACCGGGGCAACTCGCTGGTGGTGGTGGAACACGACGAAGCCACCATGCGGCGGGCCGACTGGATTCTCGATCTCGGCCCTGGAGCCGGGGTCCGAGGCGGCGAAGTGGTCGCCGCTGGGACATTGTCGGATCTGCTGAAGAACCCGAATTCGATCACGGGGCGGTGCCTTGCGGCGCCGGTTTCCTATCCCTCGCGCGGGAGCCGTCGTCCGGTGCCCGCCGCCAAGGACGCGTGGCTCACGCTGCACGATGCCGATGTGAACAATTTGAAGAAGGTCACGGTGAAATTTCCGTTGGGACGTTTCGTGGTGGTGACTGGCGTCAGCGGTTCGGGAAAGAGCACCCTGGTCAAGGAATGCCTGTACCCCGCAGTGCAGGCCGCGCTCGCGCAGAAGCCCGGCGGACGCAAGCCGCGCGGTGGAATGCGCGTGTCGGGCATTGAAGCGATTCAGGCCGTTCACGAGGTGGATCAGTCACCGATTGGACGCACTCCGCGATCCACGCCGGCAACGTATGTGGGGTTCTTTGATCGCATCCGCGAACTGTTCGCCTCGACGCAGGAATCCAAAATGCGCGGCTACTCGGCGAGCCGGTTCAGTTTCAACTCCGTGCAGGGACGCTGCCCGGAATGCGATGGCGCAGGATCCACACGGTTGGAGATGAACTTTCTCCCCAGCGCCGAGGTGCGCTGCGAAACCTGCCGCGGACGGCGTTTCAATCCTGAAACTCTCGACGTGTTGTGGAATGGAAAGTCGATTGCCGACGTTCTGGATTTGAGCGTGGGCGAGGCGCTGGAGTTCTTCTCCGCGCATTCCCTTCTCAACCGTCCGCTGGAGGCGTTGCGGGACACCGGCCTCGACTACCTGCGTTTGGGCCAAACCAGCCCCACGCTCAGCGGAGGTGAGGCCCAGCGCATCAAGCTCGTCTCACATCTTCTCACCGGTCTGCGCTCGGCGTCGGCCGAGGGTCGCATGCGCGCCTCCAAGCCGGATCTGTTCATTCTCGAGGAGCCCACCATCGGACTTCACATCGAGGACGTACGGCGTTTGGTGGAGGTGATTCAGCGGCTCGTGGACGGGGGCCACACAGTGGTGGTGATCGAGCACAACCTTGACCTGATCGCCGAGGCGGACTGGGTCATCGACCTCGGTCCGGAAGGCGGCGGTGGCGGAGGGACGGTGGTCGCCGAAGGCAGTCCGGAATCCGTTGCGGCCGTGGCCGGTTCGCACACTGGACGGTATTTAAAGACCGTCCTCCCCGCGGATTCAACGGAATCGAAACCGGCTCAACCGGCGAAGGTTGAAGCGAGGCGACAGCGCCCACGCGGTCGGTGAACTGGAACCGGCTGGAGTCTCCTTCGAATCCGGTCCTCGACAGGAATCTCGCAACCAATTCCAAACCGTTTGCGGTGCCTTCTCAGACTTTCAGCCAGCACGCCGAGCGTCGCCACGGGAATGACAAACAGGGTCGTAGGTTCGGGCACCGGGAGCGGTGCATTCACGATGATGCTCAGGTCGGTCATGGTGACCGGAATCACTCCCGATGTACCGACCTGGGTGAACGTCGGCGCGGAGGAACCGTTGAAATTGTTCACGAAATACACGTTTTTACCAGTCGATGTAATCACGTAAAGGTTCGTGCTCTGCCCCAACCCGGCCACCTGAATAGACCCTTGCGAAGCAAAGGGAATCGAGGCGTCCACATTGAAATTCGTCCAGGAAGCCCCCGATGACACGTTCGTCGCGTTGGAGATTTGCTGTCTGAAAAACGTGTTCGCACTCGTAAGAACTGTCGATCCGTAGATCACATTGTTGGTCCCAATCACGAAGTCACCGCCGCCCAGTGAGGTCGTCGCGGAGTGATCAAAATTGGAATACTGATTCACCGCCGTGTAGCTCTTGGTGCTCGAGCCTCCGATCGGAAACTCCACCAACGTGTCGCTGTTTTGGACCCCCAGCCAGTAGGATCCGTTGTAGTAGGTGCTTCTTGGAAGATAGCCCGATCCAACGGTCGTCAGCGGAAGCGTCGCCGAAGTCACCGCGGATCCAAGCGCGTAGGGAATCGTGTAAGAACCGTTCACCTTCTGATAGATGTACGGTACCACGGTCAACGGACCGGTGGTGGCCGAGGCGCTGCTGTTGTAGCTGTAGTTGAAGAAAATGTTGCCGGTAGCCGGATCGATCGCGAGTCCGTTGATGTATTCGTTGTTGCGGGTGCCGAATCCGCTAACAAATCCGCTGAGATTCAACTTCGCCGACGTCGTGACCGTGTTCGCGGTCTTGTCGACGGTGATTTCGTAGATCTTCCAGTCAGTTCCAATGCCATAGATGTACTCGTTCGCGGCCCGCAGAGGCAGGGCGGCGAAAAGCAACACCAGGAGCGTTGGAAGCCAGCGACGAATCATCAGGATGAACCCAATCCATGCGGTTCATCGACACCAACACACCGACTCTTAAGGAAAATCCCGATACAAAGCGCAAAATGCCACTTTGGAATCACCTTCGTGGACGCAGCCTCTGCGACACTTTGGCGCGCCACCTCGGGCCATGTCGCCCAATTCCCCCGGTCCCGGCGGCAACGATCAGGATGACACCGACCGGGCCGGTGGGCGCTTCCGGCACGGGCAGCGGGGAGGACAGGACGATGCTCAAATCGGTAAACGTGACTCCCAGAACTGCCGAACCGCCGATCTGGGAAAAGGTGGGAGCGGATGAGCCATTGTATCCGTTTACGCGGTACAGATTCTGCCCCGCGGTGGATGCGACATAGAGATTGGTCGAGGCTCCCAAACCAGCCACCTGAATCGATCCCTGCGTGGCGTAAGGGATCGACACATCAATGTTGAAGTTGGTCCACGATGCGCCACTGGAAACGTTGGTGGCATTGGAGAGCTGCTGGCGAAAGAAGATGTTCACCCCCGCGGCATCCGTCGCTCCGTACACCACGCCGTTGGAACCGAGGACAAAATCGCCGCCGGACATGCTCGTGGTTCCGGTGGTGTGATCCCAGTCGGTGTATTGGAGAACCGAGGTGTAGCTCTTTGTGGTCGAACCGGTAATCGGCAGAACAACAAAGGTGTCGCTGGACTGCATCCCCGCGTAGTACGAGCCGTTGTAATAGGTCGCTCGCGGCATCCAACCGCCCGATGCATCTGTCGCAGGAAGAGTCGTCGACGTGATCGTCGCCCCGAGTGCGTAGGGAACCTTATAGGCGCCGTTCTGGTTCTGGTAAATGTACGGAACCACCGACATCGTCCCCGAGGTCGAGGTCGCGCTGCTGTTGTAGCTGTAGTTGAAGTAGATGTCGCCCGTGCTCTGGTCGATGCCGAGTCCGTTCAACACTTCGTTGTATCGGGTTCCCCATCCGGAGATGAATCCCGTTAGATTCACGGACTGCTTTGCGACCGCGACGGTGTTTGCGACGGGATCGACGGTAAGCTGGTACAGCGCCCAGTCGGATCCGATGCCATAAATGTATTCCTTGTCCGCCTTTAAAGACGACGCAGCGGCAAGGAATCCTGCGATTCCCAACCCTCTTGAAAACAGTCTGGACGCCATCGGCATCAAAACCGGTTATCGACGTGCCGAACACCAGCCTTGAGGAGATTCCCAGTAATTCTCCCCCTACAACCATCGACGGATCCATCTCGTTTAGAGATTCTTACACCGATCTTTGCTCACCATTCGGTGCAATCGCAACTCCGAGAGCAATCATCCGAATTCTACCGGGGAGCACGGAGAAACTGGCGGTGGTGGAAGCCACCAAATCCCCGTCGATCGCCACCGGGACAGGACGATCCGATTCCACCTTCATGGTGCGTCCCTCGAAGTACGAAACGCGCGGATGATGCACGTGGGTGCCGCGCACCAGATTTGGAAAATGTCGAAGCGCGGACAGGGGGCTGATCTGCTGGATGATGCTCATGTTGAGCAGGCCATCACTCATTGAGGCACCGGGTGCCAACTTCATCACTCCTCCGCCCGCGTGCGGGGCGTTGGCTGCACAGGCGAGGAGCAATCGACCGGATTCCCGTCGATCCCCGCAGGTCACCGTAACCTTCGCCGGCCGGTAGACGGGAAGTGCTCGTAGAAATCCCACCGAGTAGCAAAGCTTGGGACCAAACCAGCGGACCACCCTTGGAGTCGTCTGCCTCAGGAGCTCGCCGGAAAAACCCACCGCGGCAAAGAGTAATCCGACCTGCACGGCCTCCCGTGAACCGCCGGCCATGGACTCGACCTGGATGGCATCCAACAGGCGGCACTGCCCGCGCCGCATCGCCTCCCGAAAGGCTTCTGTTGAATTCACCCCCATCAGCCGCGCCACGTCATTTCCAGTGCCCAGCGGCAGAATTCCGAGTGCAGTCTGATGCCCACCGCGAACCAGACCCGTCACAACTTCACGAACGGTTCCATCGCCGCCTGCCGCGATGACCCGGTCGAAGTCTCCAGCCCTTCCCTGCACCAGATCGATCGCGGAACCGCGACCTGCGGTGACCTCTACCGAGACCTGATGTCCCAGCTCTGCTAGAAAGGAAACCGCCTCCTGAAACAGAAGCTCCTGATTCAGTCCCGCGCGTGATGCGGGATTTCGAATCAGGAGAACTCGATGAGACACGTCCTCAGCTACAACAAACGGGAACCCGATGGCAACTCCAGCCGGACACCCGCGGCGCGGATTCCGACACCGGCGCAAAATCGTGTCAGGCCTTTTGAACCGGGGCAGTCCTTCGATTGCGGCGGACAAAGCTCCAACCGATCACGCCGGTCAACGCTCCCACCGCGGCCCACGTCGAGGTCTCGGGAACCACCGCGCCGGTGCCGGACCACGTCGGGAGGTGAACCTCACCCGTGAGACTCGCGTTGAACGCGGCGAGCGAACCGTCGAGATCTCCGGTGGAAGTGACGGTGGCATCCGGTGCCAGAATGGATCCCTTCCAACCCGCGCCATAATTGACCGTGCCCGCGCCGTTGAAGTTCCAGAGCGTCTTTTGGTACCAGGATTGGGAAGTGAAATTGCCCACGAAATTGGCGCCGCCAGGACGGGTAAACGAGTAACCAGCCGATCCGGTTACGTTAATGATGATTGCCGTCGGGCTCTTGCCGTTGAGGTTCAGGTCGTACTGCGCGATGCCGCTGTCCGCCAGCGTCGATGCAGCGATCGAGAACACCGCCGTTCCACCCGATGCCGGCAGCGTGGCGCCCACGTTGAACGTGAGGAGATTTCCCGAAAGCACCGAAGAGCCGTTTGCGCTCAGAGCCGCATTGGCCGTTGATTCAGTGGAAATGCCATTGAACACCGAGTTGAAATTGAACGAGGTGTTGTAGTGAACCGTGTTCCCCGCCTGATTGAAGTTGATCGTTCGTCCGGAGATGGAAGATCCGCCAAAAGCGAGGCTGCCATACTGCATCGTCAGCGCCGATCCGCTCGAAGCGATGCTGCTCTGAATCCAAGTCGTGTCGGTTCCCGGGGTGGTCGATGAAAGATCCTGGGCAAAGGGCCCGCCCGCGGTGCCGGTGTAGTTCTTCGCCACCACGAGGCCGCGAATATCCGTGGACGTGCTCAGATTGTTGCGAACGATGACATCGTAGGTGCTCAGCAGGCTCTGCGCGGAAACCGGAAGGGCGAAGGACGCGCCCAACGCCAGCGCCACCGTCAGCATCGATCCGCTCCGAAGGCCGGTCGCTGAATCAATTCGAGTCCGCTTTGCTGAAATGTCGTTCACGTCTGTGACTCTTCGTCACGGCCTCATCCCCCACAACCTCACGGTCGCTTAGTACATTTTCTGATACACCTGCTCAAATCCCTCACACCGCGGAACTTCCTGCTCCCACAGAGCGCGAGTTTGACCTCCGGGCGGGAAACCGCTTGGTTCGCCGGATGCAAACGGCAGTGCATCGATTCAATCGCCCCTCCCTTACCGGAATGACAGGGTGGATTGCCATGCTGCTCCTATGGATCGTCGCGGCTCCGGTTCGCGCCGAGGATCCGGCCGATTCGAAGAAAACGGTGGTGGTGCTTGGGGACAGTCTCGCCGCCGGGTATGGGATTGATCCCTCGGCGGCCTATCCCGCGCTGCTCGAACAGCGGATTCAGGCCGCTGGGCTTCCCTACCGCGTGGTCAACGCGGGTGTCAGCGGAGACACCACGGCGGGCGGACTTCGCCGCCTGGACTGGATTCTCAAGCGGCCGGTCGATGTCCTGATCCTCGAACTTGGCGGCAATGACGGCCTGCGCGGAATGGCCCCGTCGCAGACCCGCTCCAATCTGGTCAGCATCATCCAGAAAACCCGAGCTGCACGCCCCCAGGTCCGGATCGTCCTGACTGGAATGCAGATGCCGTCCAATTTTGGTGCGGACTACACCCGCGAGTTTCGGGAGCTCTATCCCGAGGTGGCCCGGCGGGAATCGGTCGCCCTCGTGCCGTTCCTTCTCGAAGGCGTGGGTGGCGTTCCAAGTTTGAACCAGGCCGACCAGATTCATCCCACCGCCGAGGGACATCGACGCGTCGCCACCAATGTCTGGGCCGTGCTGGAGGGGGTGTTGAAATCCCCGGCCGCATCGACCGCAACCGGCGGAAAATGAGCAGCGAAGTTCGGGATCGATTTTCCCTCCCTCACGACGCCCCTTCCTGATTGGATTCGCAGACACGATGAAACTCCTCGTTCTGGGATCCGGCGGCCGTGAGCACGCGTTGGTTTGGAAGCTCGCCCAATCGCGTCAGGTGACGCAGCTGTGGGTCGCTCCGGGCAACGCCGGCACCGCTTTGGAACGCCTCGCCGGCTCCGGAGCCGCAGTGGAAAATGTGCCGATTGGTGCCGACCAGTTCGATGCGCTGATCGCCTTTGCCAAGCAGCACCGGCCCGACCTCGTCGTCGTGGGCCCCGACAACCCCCTCGCCCTTGGCGTCGTGGACCGTTTCCAGGCCGAGGGATTCCTCATCTGGGGACCCAATCAACGCGCCGCCCAGTTCGAGGCGTCGAAGGCCTTCTCGCAGGAGTTCATGATCCGTCACGGCATTCCCACCGCGCGGTCGGGAACCTTCACGGATCCGGCCGAGGCCAAGCGCTACTGCGCCACGCTCGGCGGACGCTGCGCGGTGAAGGCCGATGGTCTCGCACTTGGCAAGGGCGTGCTGCTGGCCACCTCGATCGCAGATGCGGAACGCGCCGTGGATGAAATCCTGGTGGACAAATCCTTCGGCCAGGCCGGATCCAGCGTGGTGATTCAGGAGCTGATGGAAGGCATGGAAATCTCCCTCCACGCCCTCTGCGACGGGCGAACCGCCAAGCTGTTTCCCACCTCCCAGGATCACAAGCGGTCCCACGATGGCGACATCGGCCTCAACACCGGCGGCATGGGAACCTACTCCCCAGCTCCGTTTCTCTCCGACTCAGAATTGGAACAGGTCGGAGAACAGATCCTGCGTCCGTGGCTCGCGGGATGCGTGGCCGACGGCATTGATTTCCGCGGATTGCTCTATCCCGGCGTCATGCTCACCGCCAGTGGCCCCAAGGTGATCGAGTTCAACGCCCGGTTCGGCGATCCGGAAACCCAGGTGTACCTCCCCCGCCTCGAGAATGATCTCGTGGACCTCCTGATCGCCAGTGCAACGGGCACGCTCGACCGCATCACGCTCCGCTGGTCGTCGCAGGCCTGCGTCTGCGTGGTGGCCGCGAGCGGGGGATACCCGGGCCCGATCACCAAGGACAAGGTGATCGAAGGCCTCGACGCCGCAGCCGCGCTGCCCGACGTGAAGGTGTTCCACGCCGGCACGGCGATGAAGAATGGAAAGATCGTGACCAGCGGCGGACGCGTCCTCGGCATCACCGCCTGGGCTCCCACGCTCGCACAGGCGCGCGATCGTGCGTACGCGGCGCTCGGGAAGATTCACTTCGAGGGCATGCACTACCGCACCGACATTGGTGCGAAAGCCCTCGCCCGCTGACGCCGGGGGGCGATCCCACCGGCTGATTCTTCAGGGCCAGGTGAAGCCCGGATACTTGGCGCGAATCGCGGCGCGGATCTTCGGATACGCCGAAGCCTTCCACGCCGGAAAATCGGTCGTGCCGTCCAGCCGTTTGCCGTCCGGGGACATGAGCCAGAGGCGCACGGGGACGCGTCCCTCGGCGACTCGCGGGTGTTCCTTGATGCCCCAGCAGTCGTTCAACTTCACCTGAACCGAAGGCACGGGAAGCTCGTCCTCATCCTCCACCGGATCCAGGTAAGACAGCTTGAGCGGACGTTCATCCGCCGCGATGGCGGGAATCGAAAGCGGCAGCAATTCATCGAGCCAGCCCAGTTGCTCCGGTGCCAGATGACGTCTGAAATGCGGTTTCAAATCCGCCGACTGCGCCTCCTTCACCAGCGTCATCCCTTCAAAGGCCGACGCCAGCGCGCGCAACATCGCGGCTCCGTCGAGCGGCGGGAATTCCAGATCCGGCATGGCGCGAACCACCAGGTTCACCCGCGCCACGAACTGCTTCAGCTCGTGATCAAATTTGGGCAAATCAAACCAGCCACGGCCGTACGCATCGGCGATCACCTTTCCTGATGCGGCGGGATCGACCTCGCGTTGGTGCTCCTGTCCGATCACGAGACCGAGGCATCGAATCTGCCGGATCGCCGCCACGCGTTTGTGCGTGCGGTCGAACACATGATCAATCGTGTTGGTCACGTGCTGCGGGAACATTTCCAGAATCCACTCGCGCTTCACCGCCGTGGCCATGCCCAGCAGCGTGAGCCGGCCGCCGCGACCGTCCACTTCGCGCACCGAAGCGGCGACGAAGAGCGGCGCATCGACCACACTCTCGCGCACCAGCGTGCCGGTGCGGCCCTCGGTCATCACGCACTCCAACGATCCTGTGTCCCGGCGGATTGCCAGCTGATCGATGAACCCCGCGAGAAGGCAGCGCGCCAGCGCATCGTCCGAGGGTTCGGTTTCGGATTCTGCATCGTCGAGCCCCTCGCGTCCGGCGATCTCCACGATCTGACGAAACGTGTCCTCGATCTGCCGCGCCGTCTGTCCATGCACGCCGCGGCGCCGGCACTGGCCGGGATCAAACTTGCTGTTCCGCGCGAATTGGTGCGCGCGCATCAGCGTGTGAAAATCGCTGCCGGAACTGCCCTCGAACAATTCCCGCGCCTCCTTCAGATGCGCATCGTCCCGGCCCGGCCGCACCAGCAGATCGCGTCCGCTGACCAGCGATGCGCACTGGGCCGCCGCCGGCACACATC
This sequence comes from Verrucomicrobiota bacterium, assembly GCA_947454705.1. Taxonomy (GTDB): domain Bacteria; phylum Verrucomicrobiota; class Verrucomicrobiia; order Limisphaerales; family UBA9464; genus CAIVQB01. The sequence continues at coordinate 24,878 of CANGKZ010000007.1, read as the reverse complement.
CCCGCCGGGCAGCCTCCACCAGCATGCGCGAAAACCTCGGGTGCATGGGCAGTCGGAGCATCTGACGACCAATTTGCGTCAGGTCGGATTCCCCTTCGCGTCCGGGCGTTGACGAGGCATCGGCCAAGGCTCCAAGCACGATCAGCAACCGTTCCGCGCGACGGACGGCATCGACGTCCGGCTTGTCGAGCCAGTTGAACTCCGCCGCGCGCCGGATCCCGAGGGAGTGCAGCAGCAACACCACTTCGGCAAGGTCCGCGCGCTGGATTTCGGGGGTGTTCTTGGCGGGACGGTTCAGGTGTCCGCTCTCGGTCCACAGACGCCAGCACGTACCAGGAGCGGTACGCCCCGCGCGGCCGGCCCGCTGGTCGGCGCTGGCACGGCTGATCTCCTCGATGGCCAGGGTCTGGATCCCCCGCTCGGCATCGTACCGGGCCACGCGGGCTAATCCGGCGTCCACCACGTGGCAGATGCCGTCAATGGTCACGGATGTTTCAGCCACGTTGGTGGCGACCACGATTTTCCGTCGATCCGAAGGCTGGAACGCGCGGTCCTGATCTTCGGGGGAAAGATCTCCGTGAAGCGGCAGAAAGAGACAACGCTCCGTCAGGCGGGCCGACTGGAGGGCATTGATCGTGGACTGGATCTCGCCCATGCCGGGCATGAACACGAGGATGTCGCCCGGATCCCCGTTGGCCACGATCCGCTCCACCGCATCGGCCGCCTGTTCGGAGGCCGGACGCTCGTCGCCGTATTCCGCCCAGCGAAACGCGACGGGATAGACACGTCCCTCGGAAACCAAAATGGGTGCGGCCTTCGGCTCCGCGCCGTCTGCCGTCGGAGTTCCGGAGTCGGCGAGATAACGCGCCACCGGTTCCGCATCGAGCGTGGCCGACATCACCACGATCTTGAGATCCGGCCGACGCGTCCGCTGTAGATCCTTCACCAGAGCCAGGGCCACATCGCTGAGCAGGTTCCGTTCGTGGAATTCATCGAACAGGATCACTCCGACGTCCGACAGGTTTCGATCGTCCTGAAGCCAACGCAGCAAAATACCCTCGGTGACGAAGCACAACCGGGTGGCATCGGACAGGCGATCGTCGAATCGAACTTGGTACCCCACTTCGCCGCCGGGCGTCCCCTTGCGCTCCCACGCCACGCGGGTGGCCACGGTGCGGGCCGCGACGCGTCGCGGTTGGAGGATCACGATGCGTCGATTCCCGGCGATCCCGGCATCGAGGATCATCTGTGGCACCTGCGTGGTCTTGCCCGATCCGGTCGCAGCCACAAGCACGAGCTGATTGCCCTCCGTCAGCGAACGGAGGATGGAATCGTGAAGCTGCCAGACGGGAAGATCGACGTTCGGCATGGAGCGTAGAAATCAGGTGCGCCCGATGCGCGGAAACCCGCGAGCCGGACGAATGGGAATCGACGGAACGGACGATTGACTCAAACTGAACCGCCAAGGACCAGCAGGCCCCCTGCGGAAACCGCTCAAACCTTCGAACTGAACAGGGCCGCGAGTCCGGCGAGGATGGAGGCGATGGTCAACAGGCCGCCGGGCATGAACTTCTTGGTGCGCGCGAAACGCATTCCGAAATACACCGCGTGGGCGGCGAGGAACCCGAGGGCCATCCACACGCTTCCCTTGAAGACGAGGGTGAGCACCAGCGGAACTCCAAACAGCACCGACGCGATGAGCGAGGCCTTGCTGCCGGCCTTGATGAAGCCAATCAGACCGCCCACGAGGAGCAGCGCGAGGTAAACCCAGATCCAAACATGCCAATTCATTCGGACGAAACCGTATCGAAGGAGTGCATCCGCCGCCATGAACGAATTTTCCCTGTCGGCCCCGGACTCGGACTCGTTCTTGCTCGCCGGGGTTCCATGCGCATGCTTGCAACATCCATGAGCGCCCGTTTCCGCCCCGGCTGGCCATTCCCATTGCTCCGCCCAAATCCCCTCCTGGCTTCGCTTCTCGGGCTGATCGCGCTGCTCTGCGGCCGGGTGGAGTGCTCGGCGGGACCGGTGATGATCAATGAGATCCACCATTCCCCAGTGCCGCGTCAGCAGCCCTTGGAGTTCGTGGAGCTGTTCAATTCAGGAACCAACGCGGTGGAACTCTCCGGCTGGCGGCTCAGCGGCGGAGTGGATTTTGTGCTTCCCACCCCCACGACGATTCCGGCGTCCGGATTTGTGGTGGTGGCGGAGGATCCCGCCGCACTCACCGCGGCCTACGGGGTGAAGAACCCGCTCGGACCGTGGCTCAACTCCCTCGGCGGAACCGCCGACACCGTCACCCTGCGCGACGCTTCCGGAGCGGTGATCGACGAAGTGGCGTACCAAAATGGATTCCCATGGCCGCTCGTGGGAATGGATCAGGATTCCTCCATCGAACTGGTGAATCCGTCGTTGGACAATTCCCTCGGCGGCAGCTGGCGTCCCTCGGGGTCCAGCGTCGCTCCCATCGCGGACCAACCCCTGATCAACGCCGGCCAGGTGTGGCGCTACCGAAAAGGCACGGCCGAAGCCTCCACCCCCACCACAGCCTGGCGCGCCACCGACTTCGATGACTCCGGCTGGTCCACTGGAGCGCTGCCCATCGGATACGACCCCTCGGTCTCGATTGCCACCCGTCTCGACGACATGCGGAACACCTATCGGCAGGTGTTCCTGCGAAAGCATTTCACGGCGAACGACGCTGCCGCCTTCACTTCGCTGCGACTCGGGGCGTTGTTCGATGACGGCTTCAAACTTTGGTTGAACGGACGGCTGCTCCTCGCGGTGAACCTTCCCGAAACCGAAGTCGCCTTCGATGCCAACTCCTTGAACGGAGCGCGTGAAGACAACAGCTACGCCACCTACGATCTCGCGCTTCCGGCCGGAGTGCTCAGGAACGGCGACAACGTCCTCGCAGTTCAGTTGGCGAATGTGGATTTAAGTTCCAGTTCGGACGCCTTCTTCGATGCGAGCCTGGTTGCGACGGCCCGCTCGGGAGGTGCCGCCCCCACCCCGGGCCGACCCAATTCGGTCCTCGCCGCCAACGCTCCCCCGGCGCTGCGTCAGGTCAGCGCACAACCCCGCCAGCCCCTTCCGGGTCAGGCGATCACCCTCTCGGTGAAAGCCACCGATCCCGACGGCATCGCATCGGTCACCGCGCTGTATCAAGTGGTGGAACCCGGAAAGTACATCGAACTCACGTCGCCCGAATACGCGACCCAATGGACTCCGGTGGAGATGGTCCGGTCGGCCACCGACACCAACACCTTCCAAGTCACTCTTCCGGCGGCCCTTTCGGCGCATCGAAACCTGATCCGATATCGTTTCATCGCCCGCGACACTCTGGGTGCCGAAGCCCGGGCCCCATACACGGAGGATCCAGTTCCGAACTTCGCCGTGTTCTGCTACGGCGGAGTTCCCGAATGGCGCGGGGCGATACATCCCGGTGCGTCAGGCTCCAACGGCGCGCCATTCACCGTCAGCGCCCCCGAGATGAACCGACTCCCGGTGATGCATCTCATTTCGCAAAGCCTTTCGGTCGCCACCTCCACGGGTTGGGCCCCGGGAAAGCCAAACAACCAGTACACGGGCGACAACTACCTGTGGAGAGGCGCGCTGGTGTATGATGGCGAGGTCTATGACCACATTCGGTACCGCGCCCGCGGCGGCGTATGGCGTTATTCCATGGGCAAAAACGCGTGGAAATTCGACTTCAACCCAGGCCACAGCCTGAAGATGAAGGACGATTTCGGACGCAGCTACAACGCCACCTGGGACAAGCTCAGCTTCCGCCCTGACATCCAGCAGGGGGACTACGATCACCGCGGCGAACAGGGCCTCTTTGAAAGCGTGGGCTACCGGCTCTTCCAACTCGCCGGAGTCGATGCCAACCACACCACCCACATCCAGTTCCGCGTCATCGATGAAGCCGCGGAAACCGCCGCGGATTCGCAGTTCAATGGGGACTTCTGGGGCCTGTACCTCGCCGTCGAGGAACAGGACGGGCAATTCCTCAAGGAACGCGGACTGCCCGATGGAAACATCTTCGACATGGAAGGCGGATTCGGCGCGTTGAACCACATCGGAAAAACCAGTCCGTCCGATCGATCCGATCTCTCCCAGTTTCTGGGCACCTACAACAGCACCAACGCACCCACGGAATCCTGGTGGCGCACCAACCTGAATCTGCCGTCGTACTACGGCTATCAGACCGTGGTTCAGGCCATCCACCACTACGACATCGCCGACGGGAAAAACTACTTCTACTACCACAACCCGGTGGACAACCGCTGGGTGGTTCAACCTTGGGATCTCGACCTCACCTGGGCCGACAACATGTATCGGGAGGGTGTCAACGGCGGCGACGAGCCCTTCAAATCCCGCGTGCTCGCAAACTTCAGCATCACCGCCCCGAAGTACCCCGCCCTGTCGCTCGAATTCCGGAACCGCGTCCGTGAACTTCGCGACCTCCTCTTCAACCCCGACCAGGCGGGCGCTGTCATCGACGAGCAGGCACGCCTCATTCGTGGTACAAACGCGGCGTCCATCCTCGATGCCGACCGCTGCCAGTGGGATTACAACCCGATCATGACCAACACCGCCATCACCCTGTCCTCCAAGGCGGGATGGGGGCGATTCTATCAATTCCCGAGGGAATCCGGCATCTCCCACTCCTTCGCCGGAGCGGTGCAGTTGATGAAGAACTACCTCGTCCGGCGTTCCACGATGCTCGACAACATGGCCGCCGAACCAGCACGGCCGGACAGCCCGAGCATCCGCTACACCGGATTGGCGGGCTTCCCGGTGAACCAGCTCTCGTTCGCCTCGTCCGCGTATTCCGGCAGCGCCAGTCGCGCGAGCATCAAGTGGCGCATCGCGGAAATCAGCCGCCCGGGACACCCGGCGTTTCGTGCCGATGAACCTATGAAGTTCGAGATCCAATCCACCTGGGAAACCGATGAACTCACCGGCAACGCCGACGCCGTCAGCGTGCCGGTCAACACCCTCCGTCCCGGCCGGCTCTATCGGGCACGAGCCCGATTCACCGACGTGGCGGGGCGCGCGAGCAACTGGTCGGCCCCGATCGAATTCACCGCTGGCGTTCCGGACACCGAAACGCTCCTCGCGCGAAATCTCCGCATCACCGAAGTCATGTACCACCCCGCGGCAGACGGGTTCGAATTCATCGAACTCTTCAACGCGAGCCCGAGTGAGACCCTGAACCTCGCCGGTTCCAAATTCACCGCAGGCATCTCCTTCACCTTTCCGGAAGGGGCTCAACTCGCGCCCTCCAGCTTCGCCCTGCTGATCAAGACCGCCGATGCCGCCGCCTTCCGCGCCTATTATCGGGTCGCTGCCGGGGTTACCATTTTTGGTCCTTACGACGGATCCCTCGACAACGGCGGCGAAACCGTGACGCTGAAATCCGGCACGGGAGCGGCCCCGCTGATCACGTTCAGTTATTCCGACCAGGCACCGTGGCCGGCGGAGGCCGACGGAACCGGACGCTCCATCGTGGTCTCGGAATCCGGCCCCGAAGACCCGGCGGATCCCCAGCACTGGCGGGCCAGCACCGCCATCGGAGGATCCGCAGGAACTGCAGATACCGCACCTCCCGCGTTCCGATTTGATCTGCCGCTGCGGACATCCGAGGGACTGCTGTTCCATTTCCGATCCGAGCCCGATCAGACTTACACCGTCGAAACCTCGACCAACGCCCTCAACTGGGTCCCGCTTCTCACCCACACCGGCCCGCTCGACTACCACCTCCCGGTGCCCCCCGACCAGCCCCGCATCTTCCTCCGCGCACAGCGAACTCCGTAGATGAAACGACCGAGTAAGATGCGGTTGGGTCCACAGACGCGAACTCATCTGCTCGACCTGCAAATTCGTGGAACATGGGTGAGGTTTCGATGATTTAGAAAGCCTCTGTCGCCCCGCTTGAGCTGGTAGAACAAACGCGTTCGAACAACCCCGGGCTGAAGCCCGCGGCTATTGTCGGAAGGGGGCTTTCAGTTCGGTTTGTGAGGCGCGGGGGATTAGCAATTCAGCCCACGATTTGAAGAGGCCTAGGCTTCGCAAAGGGGTGGCTGGCGTTCGACGCGGAGATGGTCGAGATGGGCCATGGATCGACCTTTTACCAAGATTGGTTCCGTGCGGAATGGATGTTTCATTTCCGGGCTTTCCGGCGGGGCGGATTCTGCGTCCACTGGGGCACTTCATGACGCGCCGTGCCATCATTGATGTCGGAACCAATTCGGTGAAAGTCCTCCTCGCGGAGGTTGACGGACACGACGTCACGCCCGTCTGGGAAACCAGCGAACAGACCCGCCTCGGCCGCGGCTTCTACGAGACGCACCAGCTGCAGTCTTCCGCCATCCAGGCCACCGCCGCAGCCGTGGCCCGGTTTGCGATCACAGCGCGGGAACGCGGGGCGGAGTCAGTTCGGGTCATCGCCACGTCGGCGGCGCGCGATGCCATCAATCGGCTCGAACTCCTCGGTGCCATCCAATCGATTGCCGGACTCACCACCGAGGTCATCTCGGGGGAAACCGAAGCCGACTGGGCATTCGCCGGCGTGGCTTCGACTCCGGGTTGGAGTGCGGATCGTATCCTCGTGCTCGACGTCGGCGGCGGCAGCACCGAGTTCATTCTTGGCGCAGGCGGTCATGCCGAGTTTCGCACGAGCCTCAAGCTCGGGAGCGTTCGAATGCTCGAACAACTCCAGCCGGGCGACGCACCCACGCCCGACGCCCTGGCCCGTTGCCGGACCACGCTCGACGCATTTCTCCAGCGCGAGATCGCCCCGTCCCTCGGCACCGCACTGGCTCAGGGCGGCATTCCAACGCGCACCGTGGGCGTGGGCGGGAGCACGGCGTTGCTGGCGTTGATTCACCTCGGGCGACGCGAGTTCGATCGGGACTTGATCGAGGCCACGCGCTTCACGCCTGCGGAATTGTCCTCCCTGGTGGAGAAGCTCTGGTCCCTGCCGATCGATCAGCGGCGGCAACTCCCAGGCCTCCCGCCCGAACGCGCCGATGTGATCCTGACCGGCGCCGCCATCTACGAGGCGATTCTTCGCACCTTCGCCCTGCCGCATCTCGGCGTGAGCCTTCGCGGACTTCGTTTCGCGGCACTGATCCACTAGGCGGAACGCGGTGGATTCGGCCGGGAAACGGCGGTTGAACGGTTGAAAAGTTGAAGGGTTGAAAAGTTGAAGGGTTGAAGGGTTGAAGCGGCGGACGATTCGCTCACACGTATGGAGTACCGCGTTTACGCGGCTCCGCTGTTGGACGCGGGGCCATCGAACGGTTGGAAATCAACCGTCTGCATGCCGCGAGACACGCCTCCCCGAACCGTCTGAAGACGGGACTCCGAACGAATGAGAAATCCCTCGCGCCAGCGCAGGATACCCCTTCAACGCTTCAACTTTTCAACCCTTCAACCGCCGTTTCCGGGTTAAAGGAGCCGAGAACCGCGGAGCGTCACATCTTCTCAGCAATTCGCTTGCTGCGCTCGGGGGTGTTTCCCTCCAATCAGGCATGACGACGCTGGCTGCCCCATTCCGGTCGCGACTTCTCCTCGGACTCCTCGCCGGGTTCGCCGTGCTCCACGCCACGGCACAGGAAAAACCCGTGGCCTTCGTCGGCGCCCGGTTGCTTCCCATTTCTGGTGCACCCATCGAGGACGGCGTGGTGGTCATCCAGCAGGGAAAGATCCGCGCCATCGGACCGCGCGCGCTCACCGCAATCCCGGCCGACGCCGAGCGACGCGAGATGGCCGGCAAGGTGATCATGCCCGGACTGGTGGACACCCACTCGCACATCGGCCTGAACTCCGGCGGCGTGAATGAACGGTCCGGGCCCATCAATCCCGACATGCGCGCCATCGACGGCGTGGACATTCGCGAACCCAGCCTGCAACGAGCCCGCGCCGGGGGAATTACCACCGTCAACATCATGCCGGGATCAGGCACGTTGATCGGAGGTCAGACCGTTTATCTCAAACTTCGCCAGGGCCGCACGATTGAGGATCTGACCCTCACCAACAAATCGGGCGGCATCGCCGGCGGCCTCAAAATGGCCAATGGAACCAATCCCCTCGGTGATCCCCCCTTCCCCGGCACGCGCGCCAAGGCCGCCGCGCTGGTGCGGGAACGCTACGTGGCGGCGCAGGCGTATCGGGACAAAATCACCCGGGCCAAGGGCGATCCGGAGAAAATGCCGGCGCGTGACCTGGCCCTTGAATCCCTGGTGGAAGCGCTGAACGGGGACCGCGTGGTGCATCATCACACGCATCGCCACGACGACATTGTGACCGTGCTCCGTTTGAAGAAGGAATTCGGGTTCCGACTGGTGCTGCAACACGTGAGCGAAGGCTACAAGGTGGCCTCCGAAATCGCCGCCGCCGGAGTGCCCTGCTCCGTCATCGTGATCGACAGCCCGGGCGGCAAACTCGAGGCGCGCGACATGGACTGGAAGACTGCCGGCGTGCTGGAGCGCGCGGGCGTGCTGGTGGGATTCCACACCGATGACTCGGTGACCGATTCCCGACTGTTCCTCCGATCCGCCGCGCTCGCGGTGCGCGCCGGAATGTCGCCGCGCGGGGCGCTGGCCGCAGTAACCCAGGCCGGAGCGAAGATGCTCGATCTCGACGGACGCATCGGAACCCTCGATGCCGGCAAGGATGCAGATTTCATCGTGCTCTCGGGCGATCCGTTGAGCATTTACAGCCACGTGGAACAAACCTGGGTCGAAGGTTCGAAGGTCTTCGATCGATCCGATCCCAAGGACGCGTTGCTCGCGACCGGCGGGTTCGGCGCGGGCAATCCCCGGGTCTGCACGTTGTGCTGCTTCGGCAATCACGGAGGTGAACAATGAATTCCACACTGCGCCGCACTGTTTCCATTTTTGGTACGCTCATTGCCCTCCACAGCTCCTCCGCGGTCCGGGCGGAGATCGCCATCCAGGCCGGAGTGATCCACACCCTGGCCGGTGCCGCAGTGAAGGACGGCGTCGTGCTGGTGAAGGGCAATCGGATCGAGGCGATCGGTCCGGCCGCAAGCACTCCCATCCCGGCGGGATATCGCATCCTAAAGGCCGCCGTCGTGGTCCCGGGATTGATCGACGCCCATTCCACGATCGGCATTTCCGGCGCGTTGAACCAAAAACAGGATCAGGACCAGCTCGACAAGAGCAGTCCCATGCAGCCGGAGCTACGCGCGGTGGACAGCTTCAACTCGCTCGATCCATTGGTGGAATACGTCCGCAATCTGGGCGTCACCACCCTCCACACCGGACACGGACCCGGGGCGTTGATCTCGGGGCAGACCCTTGTGGTGAAGACCTCGCCACAGAATCTGGACACGGCGGTGCTGTTCCCGGAATCGGCCTTCGCCTGCAACATCGGACCCGAGACGCTGAGCGCAGCCAAGGGCCAGGCACCCAGCACCATCGCAAAGTCGATCGCCATGCTGCGCGCTGAATTGATCAAGGCGCAGGATTACCGCGCCAAGATGACGAAGACCGATGTGGAAAAACGCCCATCGCGCGATCTGCATCTGGAGGCCCTGGTGCGGGCCCTCGATGGATGGCAGCCGATGATGTTCACCGTTCAACGGCATCAGGACATCCTGGCCGCGATTCGGTTCGCCCATGAGTTCAAGTTGAAGGTGATCCTCGATGGCGTGGCCGATGCGCCGATGGTGCTGAAAGAAATCAAGGCCAGCGGATTTCCCGTGATCCTGCACCCCACGATGGCGCGATCCTCGTCCGAAATGGAAAACGCCAGCATGACCACCGCGGCGAAACTCCAGGAGGCGGGAATCCTGTTCGCCCTCCAAAGCGGTTTCGAAGGCTACGTGCCCAAGACTCGTATCGTCCTATTCGAAGCGGGTGTTGCCGCGGCGAACGGACTGACCTTCGAACAGGCTCTCGCATCGATCACCCTGAATCCGGCGAAAATCCTGAACCTGGAGAAGCGCATCGGATCCCTCGAAGTGGGCAAGGATGCCGACCTCGCGCTCTTCGATGGCGACCCGTTTGAGTACACGACGCATTGCGTTGGAACCGTGGTCTCCGGCGTGGTGGTGAACGAAGACTCGAAGTAATTCATCTCGGATCCGGGGAGTGAATGTTCCGATGGAAAGCCTCGCGCGTCATCCCGAGGTCGGGGTGCTGTTGGAGCGCTTCGAGACCGAGCCGCATCACGTCACGCACGTGGCCCGGCTTGCCCGCCAATTGTCGGAGCTTCCCTTGCTGGAACCGGCGCTCGATTCCGAAGAACAGCATCTTTTGGAAGTCGCCTCCCTGCTGCACGACATCGGGTGGGCCGTGGTGCCGATCGATGGCAAGGGGCATCACAAGGAATCGGCCCGTTTAATCCGCGAATTCTCGTGGACCAGCCTGCCCCTCGCGGAGGTGGAGTGGGTCGCACTGACTGCGCGTTACCACCGCAAGGCGGTTCCAAGCGAGGAGCACGAGGCCTATTTGGCACTGACTGAACCGGAACGATTGCGCGTTCGGCGCATGGCAGCGCTCCTGCGTGTGGCCGATGCACTGGATCGTCGGCACATCCAGCGCGTGGATCGGGTGTCCGCGGAACGGGTCATCGACGAACTCATCCTTCGGGTTCACAGCTCCGATGAAGTAGGCGCAGAGCTTCTCGCTGCGGACAAGAAAGCCGATCTGCTGCGCGAGGTGATGGGCACACCGCTTCGATTCGTTGGGGTGACCTAGTCGAGGACGAGGGTCCAAGGTCCAACTTCGTAAACGCCTATCAGAGCCGCGTGAACGCGGTACTCCATACGAAGAAGACAGACGCATCCAGCATCCAGCATCTGCATTGCTTCAGCCTCTCCGCGCCTCAGCGCCTCTGCGGTTCATCTCTCCAGCCGGAATCGTTCGCTTTGTTTCAGCGGCTCCATTTCGCCACCAGATCCGCGGGCCGCATTGAGTCGTACTCCTCGAACGGCTGGTGAATCCAAGGGTTGGTGGGAAGGAATTCCGCCGAATAGTCGGCGGTGAAATCCGAGGCGCCCTTGGTCCAGAGCACTGCGCTGCGAAGTTCGGTGACCGGCGCGTAGTTGCTGCGCAATTGCTGGATCACCGACTTGAGCGTGTGACCGGTGTCGGCGAGATCGTCCACGAGCAGAACCCTCCCGGCGATTTCCCCACGCGGCGTGGTGATGTACCGGGCGATGTCCAGAACGCCCTGCTGCGTGCCCGCGGCCGCGCGATACGAACTCGTGGACATGATCGCCAGCGGCTTGTCGAAGATGCGCGACAGCAGATCGCCCGGCCGCATCCCGCCACGTGCCAAACAAAGGATGGTGTCGAACTCCCAGCCCGACTGGTGAATCTGTACCGCCAGCTTCTCAATCAGCGCGTGGTACTCCTCGTAACTCACGTGCAGGTGCTTGCCGTCTTCGGATAACATCGCGCGTTCCTTTCGTCTGCCCTATTGCCCCGCCGGGGTGGATTCCATCGAAGTCAGTTTGAAGTGCGGATTCTCGATGATTCCAAACGGATTGCCGAAGGGATCCAGAACCACCGCAACCCGAATGCCTCCGCCGACATCCTGCACTTCCGAGTGCGCCACTACGCCCAGCGAAATCAGGCGTTCAAACGCAGCCCCGGCGTTCGACACACCCCAATACGCAACCGGACCGGAGGCCGGGCGTGAAGCGCTCACCGCGACCGCGTTCGGATCGAGCCCCAGCTCGAATCCGCCCACGTTGAATCCCACGTAAAAGGGCTCGTCAAAATACGGAGCGATTCCCAAGGCGGCGGAATACCACGCCTTGACGGCGGCTAGGTCGGCCGCGGGGACGATGACGGTTCGGAGACCGAGGAAGGGACTGGGCTTGGAGTTTGGCATGGGCGGGCCGTTACTTCCTCGATCCTCTTGTGGATTCCAGGGCGTGTCGAGTGCGGGTCGATGAGCAACGCTCGGTCCCATCGAAACCCTCTTCACATCCCCACCCGGCGAGCTAGCCTTCGTCCATGCCAAGTTTTGACATCGTTTCGAAGGTGAACTCGATGGAAGTCGAGAACGCGGTGAACCAGGCCCAAAAGGAGCTGTCCACGCGGTTCGACTTCAAGGGCTCGGGTGCCGAGATCGTCCTCGATAAATACGAGATCAAGTTGAAGGCGGTGGACAACTTCAAGATCAAGGCGCTGGAGGAGATCGTGGTGGGCAAGCTGGCCAAGCGCGGCATCAGCATGAAGAGCATCGACCGTCAGGAGGCTGAACTTTCCCCGCTGGGGCACGCGCGTCAGACCATCAAGATCAAGCAAGGCATCGACGGCCCGACGGCCAAGCAGATCAGCCAGTTCATCCGGGACTCGAAGCTGAAGGTCACAGCGGCGATCCAGGGCGATGAACTGCGCGTGACCGGCAAGAGCCGCGACGATCTCCAGGAAGTCATTGCCGCCGTGCGCGGACACGACTTCCCGGTCGCCGTGGGCTTCGTGAACTTCCGCGATTGAGCCAACGGTTCAGAGCGCCGGTTCAATCGATGAGCGGGCGATTGGGGGTTTTCCGCCGACGTGCTTCCAAGCTGGCAACGACGGCGCTGACGCTGGTCGTTTTGAAGTATCGGCGGCGTAGCCGCGCCGCCAGGGCTGAACTCCCCTTCAACCCTTCAGCTTTTTAACCCTTCAACCTCCCAGCTACAGCCTCACCGCACCGACCGGCGATCGTCCACCGCGGTGACGGCTTCGATGTGATTTCCCTCGGTGGTCACCGTGCCGACTTTTTCCTCCAATCGGATGCCGACCGTTTGACGCCGCGCTTCGCCGGAGCGGGTGTCGCGAATCGTGTTTCCCTTGAACACCAGATCCCCGGTCTCACCCCGCACGCGAATGCCCGCCGCCGGTTCCTTTGACCCGTTGTTCTCGATCAGGTTGTCCTCGATGCGATTCCGGTGGCCCGCCATGCCGGTAGTTTCATTCCGGAAGAACACCCCATCGGCTCCGTTGCCGATCACCTTGTTTTTGCGCAGAAGATTGTCGGTGTCCTTGTGACCAATGCTGATTCCGAAGCGGCCGTTTCCCTCCAGCGTATTTCCCTCGAACAGTCCGTTCTTCACCCGCCAGCAAAGGTACAGGCCGTCGTCCCCGTTCCCACGCGCCACACAATCCCTCACCACCGGCCGCTGCGAACCGCTTCCCGGATGGAAGCCGAGGGATGAGTTCCCCTCACTGACACAACCGGTGACGGTGACATCGTTACTCTGCTGAAAGCTGATGCCGTCCCCGTGGTAATGCCGAACGGTGCAACGTTCGATCACCGCGCCGGAGCACCGATAGAGATAGATCCCACCGCCGCGGCAGCCGTCGAGATTCACGTTCTCCGCCTGATTGCCCTCAATGGTCAGGGATTCGATTCGAACGCCATCGAGGTCGTATCCGCTGACCACTGGAAACACCGTGACGGCAACCGCTCCGCCGCTGACCTGGCAGTCGGAAATCAACGGCACACTCAATGAAAACGTGTTGCCGCTGCGCCCCGTGATGCGGGCCACGGTGCGATGAAACCCGAACGCCGTCTTGTCCCAGATGGCGACGCCATCCCCCACGGCAAAGCCCTCGGGATTCTTGACCGTGATCTGTTCCTCGCCGAAATCCCCGTCGAGTTCGAGCGGAGACGATGCCGCCTTCGCTTTTCGAAGCACGGTCTTTGCGCCGTGCCCGCGAACCGTCACATGCGGCCGCAGGTGAAGCGAATCGCGCATGAGGAATTCCCCATCGCCGATCTCCACCACGCCGCCGCCGAGCGACCCCACATAATCGACCGCCGCCTGAAGCACGCGATTGTCGCGTCCGGAGAAGTCACCGTCCTGGATTCCGACCGTCACGCGCGGCCGCTCGGTCATGGTGCCATGCATCGCCTTCGGCAACTGACGGTGCGGTCCCGCCTCGGTCCCAACGGGCGCGCTCCACGCAGTCGTCGCGAACGCCACAGAAGCGGCCACGGCAACCAGTGCAAACTTAGCCGCCGATTTGGAAACGGACCTGCGTTGGGGCTGGAAGGGATTCATAAAAGGGCGCGGTTTCTTGGGGATTTCCCGAAAACCTATCGCCACACCCCGGACAGGCCAGCGCCAAATCAGTGCCAACCAGGCGTTGGAATCACCCGAGAGCGAGCACTGTCCCAACACACCGCGCAACGAAGCCCTACTTCCGATACGCCTCGGCGAGCAGCGTGATGGGATGCACCACACGAAGCTCCACGCCGCGCTGCTTGCATCCGGTAACCAGTTGCAGCAGGCACCCCGGATTGCCCGTGGCCACCACGGTGGCTTTCGTGGAAATCACGTGGTTCATCTTCCGGTCGAGAAGTTGATTCGCCATCTCGGGCTGGGTGAGATTGTAAATGCCCGCGCTGCCGCAGCACCAGTTGGACTCCGGGAGCTCGGTCAGCTGGACTCCGGGAATCGCCTTCAGCATTTGCCGCGGCTGGGCCGTGATCTTCTGTCCGTGGCAGAGGTGGCAGGACTCGTGGTAGGTCACCGACACGGGCGCCGTTCCCGGCGCGGCGGCCGGCGGGGTGGCGATGCCGATCTGGCCGAGCCATTCGTGGATGTCCTTCACCTTCCGGTCCCATTCCTGAGCCAGGGGCAGATACACGGGATCGTCGGCAAGCAGGTGCGAGTAGTGCTTGAGGTGCGAACCGCATCCGCCGGCGTTGGTGATGATGGCGTCGAACTGGCCGGGCGGGAACTGGTCGATGTTCCGACGCGCCAGCACCTGCGCGAGATTCCACTCGCCGTTGTGGGCGTGCAGCGAGCCGCAGCAGTTCTGGTCGGCGGGCGTGATGACCTCGCAGCCGTTGCGGGAGAGCACTTCCACGGTATCAAGATTGACACTCGCAAAGGTCAGGTCCTGCGCGCATCCGGTCAGCATGGCCACGCGATAGCGCCGGGCCCCGAGAGGCGGCGTGACTGGCTCGATGAGATCCGAGGAGAACGCCTCCTCGACCACCGGCGTCATGGCCTCGAGTTCCTGCAATCGGCGCGGCAGCAGCTTCAGCACACCGCTGTTGCGAACAAAGGCCTGAAGCCCCGTGGACTGCCACAGGCGCATGCCCATGCCGAGCAGTTTGAGCCGCTGAAGGTCATCGAACAGCCAGCGGAGGGTGAAGGCGCGGATGAGGGTGCGCTTGGGCGAATTGAGTTTCCCGGAACGCTCGGCCTCGGCGCGGGCGTGCTCGAACAATTCCGCGTAGTTCACACCGGCCGGACAGGCGGTCATGCACGCGAGACATCCGAGGCAAAAATACATTTCCTCGGCAAAGGCCTTGGAAGGCTCCAGCCGATCATCGGCGATCGCACGCATCAGCGCGATGCGTCCGCGCGGAGAGTTGCGCTCCAGCTTGGTCGCGTCGTAGGTGGGACACGTGGGCAGGCAGAGGCCGCAGTGCATGCATTGCTGCACCACGGAATAATCGAGGCTCTTGAGAAAGGAGGTAGACGTGGAGGTGGAAGCCTTCATCCGGATCGGTCACTTGCTTGCCCGATCAAACCGGCAAGTGCCCGTCCACTGAAAGCGAATTCGCTCCCGTTGCATTTCCTCCTTTCCCCGATTCGTGCAACGCCGCTCCAATGACGGGGTCCCGGTGAGTTTCCATCTCCACACCAGCAATCGTCTCGACCGCCTGGCCGACCATCTCGCGTCGGTCCTGCGCACGCCCTCGGGTTCGCCCTTCATTCCCGAGACGCTTGTGGTGCAGAGCCTCGGCATGGCCCGCTGGTTAAAGCTCGAACTCGCGCGGCGTCTCGGCGTCTGCGCGCACGTCGAGTTCCCGTTTCCGCGCGCGTTTGTCGATCGCATCCTCCAACGCAGCACGCCCGACCACGCCGGAGGCCCCTCCTACGACCGCGACACGCTCCACTGGCGCCTGTTTCGGCTGCTTCAGGAACCGCCGTCCGATCCGCACTTCGACGAAGTGCGCCGGTATCTCGATGGAGGCGACCGACGCAAGCGCCTCCAGCTCGCCGGCCGCCTCGCGCACCTGTTCGATCAGTATTTGGTGTTTCGTCCCGATTTGATCCGCGCCTGGGACGAGGGCGGATCCGAACCCGACGGCACCTGGCAGGCGGCGCTCTGGCGACAGATCACCGCGGAAACCGGCGGAACCCATCCCGCCCAGCGACACGCCGCGCTGCCCGATCCCCTGCCGGAATTTGCGCAGGATCCCCTGCCCGGCCGCATTGCGCTGTTCGGCATTTCGGCGCTGCCGCCGCTGTACCTCGACGTGCTCCATCGCGTCGCCCAGACGCGTGACGTCCACTGCTTCCTGCTTCAACCCTGCGAGCCCTGGTGGGGCGACGTCACGACCGGACGCGAACGCGAACGCCTCCTGCGCAAGTCCGGGCTGCGCGCGGGCGACGGCTCCGAGCTTCACCTCGATTCCAGCCACCGGCTGCTGGAATCCCTCGGTCCGCTCGGACGCGATTTCATCAAGCTCATCTACGAACAGTGCGATCCGGAGGAACACGCCGAGTTCATTGCACCGGACGGAAACCGGCTGCTCCAGCGGGTTCAGCGCGGACTGCTGGAACTCGAATCCGTCGAGGAATCGACCCGGACCGTGGTGGCGCCCGACGACGATTCCATCCGCCTGCACGCCTGCCACAGTCCGATCCGCGAACTCGAAGTGCTGCGCGACCAGTTGCTCGACTGGTTTCAGAAGGATCCCACGCTCACGCCGCGCGACGTGCTGGTGATGACGCCCGATCTCGACACCTACGCCCCGCGGATTCAGGCGGTGTTCGATGCCCCAGAATTGGAACGCGAACGCATTCCTTACAGCCTCGCCGACCGCGGACCGCGCCAATCGGGCCAAACGGTTGAGACCTTCCTGCATCTTCTCCGACTTGCCCACGGACGCGCCGGAGCCTCGGAAATCCTCGATCTGCTCGAATGCACCGCCGTGCGCAATCGGTTTGGCCTGGTGGAGTCGAACCTTGCCCTCATCCGCCACTGGGTGACCGACACCCGCATCCACTGGGGACGCGATGCCGGACACCGCGCCGCCCTCGGCCTTCCTCCCACCGAGGCCAACACCTGGAAGGCCGGTCTTCGCCGCCTTCTGCTCGGCCAGGCCATGGCCCCCTCGGAATCCCCCTCCAACGACGGACTCTTCGCCGGCATCCTGCCCTACGGGGATGTGGAAGGCTCCGCCACCCGGGTGCTCGGCCGGTTCGCATCATTCCTGGAACACCTCTTTTCCACCCTCGAATCCCTGGAACAGCTTCGCCCCCCGGGGGAATGGATTCCGGAGCTGCTCCGGGTTCTGGATACTTTTTTTGGTACACCTCCCGGAGGTCCCTCGTCGCCGGTATCGGGGGCGGGTTCAGGTTCCGGTTCGAACGGGAGTGGCGATGCGGAGGCGGAACTCGCCCCGGTCCGACGGGCCATCGCGGGAATGCGCCCGCCGATGGAATCCGCCGCCGTCACCGAATCCGTCGAGCTGGCTGTCGTGCTAGAACCCTTGTCTGCAGCGTTGGAAGAGGACACCCAGGGCAGCGGCTTCCTGACGGGCGGAGTGACCTTCTGCGCGTTGAAGCCCATGCGCAGCATTCCGTTTCGCGTGATCTGCCTGCTGGGGATGAACGAAGGCTCCTTCCCGCGTCAGGCGCCGCATTCGAGCCTCGACCTCATGGCCACCGCGCCGCGTCTCGGGGATCGTTCCACGCGGGATGACGATCGCTACCTCTTTCTCGAAACCCTGATCAGCGCCGGCGAACGCCTGCACTTGAGCCATGTGGGCCAGAGCGAGCGCGACAACCGTCCGATCCCGCCCAGCGTGGTGGTGAGCGAACTGTTCGATTTCCTCGACGAACGCTACACCGCGCCCGGGGGCGGCGGGCCGTTGAGCCGGTCGCTTCTCACGGTGCGACACCGGCTCCACGCCTTCAGCCCGGCGTATTTCGAATCGTCCGACGATACCTCGAATCCCTCGCCCCTGTTCTCGTACTCCGAGGAGAACTCCATCGCCGCCCGCACCACCCAGCAGACGCGCATTCCGCCCGGCCCCTTCCTCGCCGCGCCCCTGCCGGAACCGCCGGAAGACCGGCGACGCGTCACGCTCCAGCAGCTCGGCGATTTCCTTTCCAATCCGTCCCAGTTCTTCCTGCGCGACCGATTCCAGCTCGATCCCCGCCGCCGACACGACCTGCTGGAAGACCAGGAACCGCTCCTGCTCGACTCCCTGGATTCGTTCCAACTTCGGTCCGACTGGGTCTCCAACCAGTTGTCGGGATCGCTCCCCGAATCGTTCGTCCGCCGCCTCGCTGCGGAGGGGCGAATCCCGCCCGGGAAATCGGGTCTGCTCGACTACCACGAGCATCGCCTCCGCGCGGAACAATTCCTCCACCGGCTCGGCCGCCCCAATCCCGCGGAGCGCGAATCGATCGACCTGGAGGCCGGCCCGTTCCGTGTGGTCGGCGCCGTGGTCCCGCAGGCCGATGGCAGCCTGCTTCAATTCCGATGCGGTCGCCGCCGCGCCGCGGACACCCTGCGCCTGTGGATCCAACACCTCGCCTGGCAGCTCACCCGGCCGGCGGGAACCTTCCCAGGTTCGCGCCTGGTGACCGAGGATTTCACCACACAGTTCTCACCTGTAAACGATCCGCAGGCCGTGCTGCGAACGCTGCTCGATCTGTACTGGCTCGGACTCCGGCAACCGCTTCGGCTGTTTCCGATCACCGCAGCCGCGCTGGTGAAGGCGGAACGCGACGAGAAATCCCGATCCAAAAAACCGCCGCTGGAACAAGCCCGCACCGCGTGGCTGGGAGATGAACGTTCCAAGGCCGACCCGGAATCGGCGGATCCCTCGTACCGCCTGTGTTTCCGGCACGAAGCCGATCCGTTGAACGAGGAGTTCATCCACCTGGCGCGCGCTGTGTTCGGCCCCATCCACGATCATTCCCGGGAGGAGAAGGCATGAGTTCCTCCTTGTTCGATCTGCCATCCACACCGCTGCGCCCGGGCATCACGGTGCTCGAAGCCAGCGCCGGCACCGGCAAGACCTTCACGCTCGCCGGGCTCTTTGTCCGCCTGCTGCTGGAGCATGGTCTGTCGCACCGGAACCTGCTCATCGTCACCTACACCGAGGCCGCCACCGAGGAATTACGCGGCCGCCTGCGCGACCGACTCGCCGAGGCCATTGCCGCCTTTGCTCCCGGCGCGACGTCCACCGATCCGCTGTTCGTCGCGCTGCGGCAGCGTCTCAGCACCGACGATCCCGACCTCCGCCACGCCCGCGCCACGCTGCAGCAGGCGCTCGCGGGATTCGACGAGACACCGATCCGCACCATCCACGGCTTCTGCCAGCGCGTGCTCTCGGACCGCGCCTTCGAAAGTGGCAGCCTGTTCGATGTGGAACTCGTTCCCTCGGTCCGTCCGCTGCTGGAGGAGGTCGTGGCCGACTGGTGGCGACACGCCTTCGAGGACGCCGGATTTGCCGAATCAGGATTGGTACGCGCCGCCGGCCTTTCCCCGGGACGCCTCCGTCGCCTGCTGGAGGAAACCCAGCGGCACCCGGGACTCCGGATCTGCGCCGATCCCGGCCCGCTTCCGTTTTCCGAACTGCGCGCGCGCATCGACGCCGTGTTCACCGAGGCCGCCGGACTCTGGCAAATCGACGGCGCGGGAATCCGCTCCTACTTTGGCGACGACATCGCCTGGGGGAACCTTCCCTACAACCGAAACACGTCGGTCGCCGAATTCTGGGCGCAGTTCAATGCCTGCTTCCAGGGCACCGGGGGCACTGCGGACTTTGCGGTGTTCGACTCCTTCACCCCGGCCGCCTTCCAGGAGAAGCGCAACAAGCGACGCCCCAAGGAAACGCCGCCCACGCATCCATTTTTCGACCGATGTGCGGAACTCGTGGCGCTCGCGACCCATCTGTATTCGGCCTGGATGCTGAAGTTCACGCAGGAGGCGGCCACCGCGCTGCGCGTGATGAAGCAAACGCGGAAAATCCAGTCCTTCGACGATCTCCTCACCCGGCTCGACAGCGCGCTCGAAGGCCCCGCGGGCGAGAGGCTCGCATCGCGCGTGGCCGATTCCTTCCCGGCGGCGCTCATCGACGAATTCCAGGACACCGACCCCGTCCAGTGGCGCATCTTCAAGCGCCTGTTCGGACGGCCGCATCAACGGTTGTTTCTCATCGGCGATCCCAAGCAGGCGATCTACGGATTCCGCGGCGCCGACGTCTTCACCTACCTCACCGCCGCCCGCGGCGCCGCGCAGTCCCACACGCTCGGAACCAACTGGCGTTCCGAATCCGGACTGGTGGGGGCGGTGAACCACCTGTTCCAAAATCGGTCGGCGCCCTTCGTCGTTCCCGAGATCGAATTTCATCCCGTGAAGGCCGCGGGCCGCGCCGACGCCCGCCCGTTGACCGAGCGAGGTGAACTTCACGCGCCGCTTCAACTCTGGTTCCTCGATTCCGGGGACGACGCGCCGATGGCCCGTACCGAGGCGGAGCCCCTGCTCGCCGAGTTGACGGCATCGGAGATCCGTCGGCTGCTCTCACCGGAGTCCGCGGTGAAGGTCGAGGGACGCGCGCTGAAGCCGCGGGAAATCGCCGTCCTGGTGGAAAGCCACAAGCAGGCGGAACGCGTCGCCGAGGCGCTCTTCCGACGCTCCATCCCGAGCGTCCAGCAAACCCAGCGCGGCGTGTTTGAATCCGAGGAAGCCGCCGAACTCCTCACCCTGCTGAACGGAATTGCCGATCCCACGCAGTCCCGCCGGCTCCGCTCCGCGCTTGCCGGAAATATTCTCGGACTCGATGGAGCATCCCTCCTCGCCCTGCAGGACGATGAAACCGCGTGGGCCGCGTGGAGCGCGAAGTTCCAATCCTGGGCCGAACGATGGAACACCGCGGGATTCCTCCCCATGTTCCGCGAGTTGATCCGCGACTGCCGCGTGCGAAGCCGCTGGCTCGTGCTGCCCGATGGCGAACGCCGCCTCACCAACCTGCTGCACCTCGCCGAACTCCTGCACGCAGTAGCACTGGAACGACGGCTCGGAGTCGCGGGCGTCTGCCAATATCTGGCCCATCGATGCGAAGAAGCCGGGGACGCCGGGGATGCCGAGCTGCTGCGCCTGGAACGCGATGACGATGCCGTCCAGCTGGTGACCATTCACCGGAGCAAGGGGCTCGAATACCCCGTGGTATTCTGCCCGTTCTTCCTCAAGGGCGCGGCCATCAACTCAAGCAATCAGCCCGACGACCCAAAATTGATCCTGTGTCACGACCCGGAGGATGGCGGGCGCATGATTGGCGATCTGGGTTCGCCCGAGCGCGAGCGTCATGAGCAGCTCGCCACCGGGGAACGTCTCGCGGAAACCATGCGACTCCTTTACGTGGCTCTCACCCGGGCGCGAAATCGCTGCTATTTCGCCTGGGGCCATTTCAAGGATCCGACCACCGCCCCATCGTGGCTGTTCCTTCCGGACTCCGCCGGGACGGATGCATCCGCACCGGAACCCGTTGCCGCACTCGAAGCCTGGGGCAAGGACCGAACCGCCGCGGGCACGCGGGCCGCGCTGGAGCGAATCAGTGCATCGAGTGAGTTCATCGAAGTCTCCACCCCGGGCGAACCCGATGAAACCCCGTGGAATCCGGAGCGCCCGGCCGATTCACAGGCCGCCCCACGCCGGTTCACCCGCGTGCTCACGCAGGATTGGCGTGCGGCCAGCTTCACCTGGCTCACGGCGGGACACCGGACCGAAGCCCCGGACCACGACGACACCCCGACGGCTCCAACACAGCCCCCGCTGCCGGTCCTCCCGCCGGACCCGGACGACATCCACGCCTTTCCCCGCGGCGCGAAGGCCGGTGTGTGTCTGCACCAGATGTTCGAGGAGCTCGATTTCACGGCCCCCGAGACGGAACACGCTCCCCTCGTCCACCGGCTGCTGCTCGACCACGGAATCGAATCCCGCTTTGAACCCGCGGTCGTTGCGATGATCCGCCACACCCTCGCCGCACCGCTCGATTCCACCGATGCGAACGCGGAGCTGCATCTTTCCACGGTCGATCGCAGCCGCCGGCTCACCGAACTGGAGTTCTGCTTCCCGCTGAGGCGCGTCACCTCGGCCGACCTCCGCGCCCTGCTCGCCCGGCACGGAAAACATCTTCCCGAGGGATTCCCCAAGTCGCTCGACCGACTGGAATTCAATCCGGTGGAAGGCGTGATGCGGGGCTTCATGGATCTGGTGTTCGAATCCGGGGGCCGGTGGTGGCTGGTCGATTGGAAGTCCAACTGGCTCGGCGCGGAATCCTCCGACTACACCGCCGCCGCGGTGAACGCCGAGATGTACCAGAATCTGTACCCCCTCCAGTACCTGCTCTACACCGTGGCGCTGGACCGATGGCTCGCGCTGCGCATTCCCGACTACGACTACGATCGGGACTTCGGCGGCGTCCGCTACCTGTTCCTCCGCGGCGTGGATCCGCAGCATCCCGGACGCGGCGTGTTTGCCGACCGCCCGGCGCACGGGCTGATCCGCGATCTCGGCGCGCTGCTCTTTCCCGAATTCACGGAGGTGATTCCATGAACCCGACCGCGTTGCCGAATGGCGCCACCGGGCTCGAAGGGTTCTCCGAACTCGACGTGCAATTCGCACGGCTCCTGCACGAGCTGGCCCCGGGCAGCGGACCCGAATTGGTCCTCGCGGCCGCACTCACGAGCCGTCGTCGGAGCGAAGGCCACACCTGCCTCCTGCTTCCCTCGGTGGCGGGCCGACCGCTGCACGAGTGCGGGATCGAAACCGTGGACAACGCTGAACCTACCCGGCTTCCTGCGCTGGGTGAGTGGATTGCCGCCCTGAAAGCAAGCGGAGTGGTCGGCTCCCCGGGCGAGTTTGCCCCGCTCATTCTCGATGCGGCGAATCGCCTGTATTTGCACCGGTACTGGACGCACGAGCAGAACCTCGCCACCGCCCTGCGAAAACGGATCGAGCATCGACTTCGACTGCCCGCTCCGGCGCGGGACGGGGCGATGGAATCAATTTTGGAACGCCTGTTTCCGCGCACCGGATCGGATCCGGACTGGCAGAAGATCGCCGCCTGGATGGCGCTGACCCGTCCGTTGACCGTCATCACCGGAGGTCCGGGCACCGGCAAGACCCGCACCGTGGTCTGGCTCCTGGCGGCATTGCTAGAGGCGCATGATCCGCAACCGCTCGACATCGCGGTCTGCGCCCCCACCGGAAAGGCCGCCGCGCGCATTGCCGAATCGATCGACCGCGCGCGACGCGACCTGCCCTGCTCCGACGCCCTCAAGGCCCGCCTGCCCGCCGCAGCCACGACGCTGCACCGCCTGCTGGGATCGA
Organism: Verrucomicrobiota bacterium; assembly: GCA_947454705.1. Classification (GTDB taxonomy): domain Bacteria; phylum Verrucomicrobiota; class Verrucomicrobiia; order Limisphaerales; family UBA9464; genus CAIVQB01. The sequence continues at coordinate 1,524 of CANGKZ010000007.1, read as the reverse complement.
TTCCCAATTCGCCAGCGTTTCGTCACAACGCGGACAATCCCCTGCCCGCCGACGTGGTGGTGGTGGACGAGGCCAGCATGGTGGACCTCGCCCTGATGACGCGTCTCGTGCAGGCGCTGCGCCCGGGAGCGCGGCTGATTTTGGTCGGCGACAAGGATCAGCTGGCCTCGGTCGAAGCGGGCAACGTGCTGGGCGAACTCTGCGGTCGAACTGAATCGCGGCGCTACTCGGCTCCATTCGCCGCGGAAGCACGTGTGGTCACTTCGGCCGAATTGCCGGCAGCAGAAGTGGACGAGTCGTGCTCCAGTCCCGGTCTTGCGGACTGCATTGTCGAGCTGCGTCGCAACTGGCGCTTTGGTGCGGCCGCCGGCCTGTCGGAACTCAGCCGTGCCGTGAACGCGGGTCAGGCGGGCGAAGCCCTTCGAATCCTGACCAACACGCCGGGCGCGTGGCATCCACTCCCCGCGGCGGCCCAGCTACGATCCGAACTCCGCGGCCCCATCCTCGCGGCCTACGGTCCGCTCACCCGGCAGCGCGATCCGGCAGTGGCACTGAAGGCGGTGGAACAATTCCGAATCCTCGCCGTGGTTCGAAAGGGTCCGTACGGGGTCGAATCCCTGAACGCCCTTTGCGAAGCGCTCCTCCGCGAGGCGGGTTTCATTTCTGGTACCGTGCACGCCGGCGGTTGGTATCCGGGGCGTCCGGTGTTGATCACCCGGAACGAGCCCGAGCTGCGGTTGTTCAATGGCGACATCGGGATCTGTCTCCCGGATTCCAACGGAGAGCTGCGGGTCTATTTCCCGGACGGTTCCGGAGGAATTCGCGCCCTGATGCCGGCGCGACTTCCCGAGCACGAGACGGTGTACGCCATGACCGTTCACAAGAGCCAGGGCTCGGAGCTCGACCGCGTGCTGATGATCTTGCCCGAACGCGACACTCCGCTGCTGACCCGTGAATTGATCTACACCGGCATTACGCGGGCGAGGTCCGGCGTGGAGGTGTGGTCGGACCCCGGACTGCTGCGCACGGCCATTGAACGCCGCGTGGAGCGGGCCTCGGGGTTGAATGAGGCGCTGTGGACGCGCGCGGCGCGCGGCAGTTGAAGGGTTGAAAAGTTGAAGGGTTGAAGAGGATTCCGACGCAAACCTGAAGGGATCTTCTTTCGTTTGGAGTCCCGTCTTAAGACGGTTCGGGGAGGCGCGGGTGTGGTCGTACCGGGGGTTAAAATTATTCCCTCCGCTGGATTCTGGGTCCAACAGCAGAGCCGCGTAAACGCGGTACTCCATACGGGATGCAACCGCGTCTCTCCCCCTTCAACCCTTCAACCCTTCAACCCTTCAACCCTTCAACCCTTCAACCCTTCAACCCTTCAACCCTTCAACCCTTCAACCCATTGGTGTCCGGACCTGAGGTGAGTTCAATCGGAACCGAATGGGTCGCAGAGGCGACAGGGGGGCGCGTCCGCGTTGTGCGATGCATTGGGTTTGCGGATGACCTTTTGCACGTTTGGATGCGGTAGAATGG
>CANGKZ010000006.1 GCA_947454705.1 Verrucomicrobiota bacterium | reverse complement strand
GAGTCCAAAGTCCAAAGTCCAAAGTCCAAAGTCCAAAGTCCAAAGTCCAAAGTCCAAAGTCCAAAGTCCAAAGTCCAAAGTCCAAAGTCCAAAGTCCAAAGTCCAAAGTCCAAAGTCCAAAGTCCAAAGCACCGGAGGGAATGAATTTGGAAAGCATGAAAACATGAAGGGGATGAAGCTCGTTTCCTTCTGCGTTCCCTTGCCTTCGTAGCCGCCGAGGGAACGAGGCGGATCAGCCGGATTCCAGAAACGGACCCGGACTTCCATTGGGCCGGACGGGTGGGCCCCCATCGAGATCGGTTTTCTTCAGCGCTGGTTCACCACGCGGGTCTCGCCCAATTCAACGACGACCACTTCTCTGCTCGGGGTGATCCGCCTTCTCCCGGCGGCGTCTACATCGGGAAAAAGCAAAAGGCCCGAGGTCGGATGACTTCGGGCTTTTGCTTGAGAATTTAGGATCGGCTCTGCGTTCGTTAACTTCGCCTCGGCCTCAGGGCTTGGGCGGGAGTTCCAATCCGGAGAAGGCAGAGTTGCCGAATCCACCGGGGTTGGTCGCAGCGGCATCGGTCGCCACGCGGGCCGGAGCCTGCGGAGCGGAGGCGGAGGCCCCACGCACGGCCTGAATCTGGGCCGGCACGTCGTCGGCATGCTGCTCCGAGGGGAGCGTGCCGAGTTCGCGGGGATGCTTCGCACGCTTCTGTTTCGGGAGCGGACTGACCATCACATTGATGGCCTTGCCGATCAGCTTGGGCGGAAAATCAGGATGTCCCCACGGTGCGAGATCCTTCAGGAACTTCTCCACCACGCCCTTGCCGATTTCGGTGTGGGCCATTTCGCGACCGCGGAAACGGAGAGCGACCTTCACCTTCATGTCTTCGCACAGGAAGTCCACGGCGTGGTCGAGCTTGATGCCCAGATCGTGCGGGTCGATGCGCGGCGTGAGCTGCACTTCTTTGACCGTGCTGGCGTTCTGGTGCTTCTTCGAGTCCCGCTCCTTCTTGGCGGTCTCGTACTTGAACTTGCCGAAATCCACCACGCGACAGACCGGGGGAACGGCTGTGGCGGCGATTTCAACCAGGTCGAGTCCCTGGGAGAGAGCCAGCTTGATCGCGGCTCCCAACTCCATGACTCCCACCTGCTGTCCATCAGACCCGATGACACGGACTTCACGGGCTCGGATTTTGCCGTTAATCCGATATTGCGGCTGCGGCGGCGTAAAACGCGACGGAAACGGACGACTCAAGCGATCCTCTCCGGTTGGGATTTGAACATGATGGACATTAAAACCATTACTGCACGGACGGACGCCGGCCGGTATAGTGAAGCCAGTGAACCTACGGCAAGCCCAATTTCGCCAAAAGTCAGGGATTCCTGGCTGGGTCGGGGTATTTGTCCTGTGGTTCCTGACGCTCTACCAAGCGGCGGGACACGGGAGTGAACCACAGGCAAACGCGGTTGTCGAGAAACGGTATCAGGCCGCACGGGAGTCGTGGCTGCAGGCCACCAATTCCTTCACCAACACCTGGTTTTTCGCACGCGCAGCCTTTGATCTGGGCGAGGTGGCCACCAACTCAACCCAGCGCGGAATCGTCGCGAATGAGGCCATCCACGCGTGTCGGAATGTCCTCGCCCGAACCCCGGCCACCAACGCCGCGCCGATTCAATACTACCTCGCGTTGAACCTCGGCCAGCTGGCCCGCACGCGCGGATTGAGCGCGCTGAAGCTGGTTCGCGAAATGGAATCGCTCTGGCTCGCGGCCCGCAGTCACGACGCGTCGTTCGACCACGCCGGACCCGACCGCTGCCTGGGCCTGCTCTACTTCGACGCCCCGGGCTGGCCGGTGAGCCTCGGCAATCACGCCAAGGCCCGGTCGCATCTGGAACGTGCCGTGGCCCTGGATCCGGATTTCCCGGAGAACCGGCTTTGCCTCGCGGAAACCGAACTCCACTGGGGCAAGACCGCCGCCGCCGCGCGCCTGCTGCAACAGCTCGATGACCACTGGGCCTCGGCAAAATCGCGCTGGAGCGGACCCGATCACGCCTTGAACTGGCTGGAGTGGGAACGCCGACGCGCGCGCATCCGCACCCTCGTGGAGAAATCCCCCCGCTGATCCCCAGCGGCAAAGCCTTGTTGCCTCCGCGCGGTCACGATTACATCGGCCCCGACATGTCCGAATCCTCCACCCGCGCGGAAACCGCCGCGGCCCTGCTGGAACGCAGCCTCAGCCGCGGCCGGCTGGCGCATGCCTATTTGTTCCTGGGGGACGACATCGATGTCCTGGAGGACGCCGCCGGGCGTCTCGCCCAAACCCTGAATTGCGCGCAGCCCCTCCGACGCGGCGAAACCGGAATCCCGCTGGAACCCTGCGGCACCTGCAATCCCTGCCAACGCATCACGCATCGCAACCATCCCGACGTCTCGTGGGTGCGGCCGGAAATGAAATCGCGCGTGATCAGCGTGGACCAAGTCCGCAGCGTCATTGATCGCGTCAACCTCCGCAGCTCCGAGAGCGCGTACAAGGTGGCCGTGTTTTCCAGCGCGGACCGGATGAACACTTTCGCCGCGAACGCCTTTCTCAAGACGCTCGAGGAACCTCCCGCTGGCTCCGTGCTGATCCTGCTCAGCACCGAGGCCGACCGGATTCCCGATACCCTGCTCTCCCGCTGCCAGCGACTGAGCTTCGCCAGCGGCACGGTGAAAGTGGATGAAACGGTCGCCGAGTGGGTCGGGCAATTCGCCGCACTCGCCGAGCCCGCATCGCCTCCGCTGTCGGGTCGATACCAACTGCTCGGCTCCCTGCTCACCTCGCTCGGATCGATGAAGGAATCGATCGAGGAGCAGCTCACTGCGGTGTCGCCCCTGACGCGTCATGCCGATGCCGAGGCGAAGCAACGCGAGCGCTGGGAGGAGGAACTCACCGCCGCGATCGAAGCCGAGTACCGGCGTCGCCGCTCGCAATACGCCGCCGGTCTGGCCGCGTGGTTGCGCGATGTGTGGATGCAGACCCTCGGCGGCCCGGTGGACCTCGCCTTCCTTCCCCAGCTCGCACCGGCCACCAGCCGTGTGGCCTCGCGCCTCACCCCGGTCGAGGCGCGGGCCAATCTCGATTCCTGGGAAACCACCCAGCGCCTGCTCCACACCAACGCGCAGGAATCCCTGGTCTTCGAGGTCGGCCTTCTCAATCTCAAACTGTAATCGTGACTGCGAGCGCCGCCCCCCGCCCTTCCGCGAATTCCCAGAATCCGCCGCAGGGTTCCCCGATGCAGGTCGGCCCGGCCGGACTGCTCACCCTCGCGCTCGGATTCATCCTCGGTCTCGCCCTGCTCAAATTTGGTAACCCGGTGATCCTCGATCGCCAGGTCCTCGCTCCGGCCGATCTCGCGGAGGCGCTCCAGGTGTCGTGGCCCGCGGTGTGGGGACAGGCCCTCATCGCCCTCACCGCCGTGGGAGGACTCCTCCTCGCCCTCACCGGAAAGCTGGGTCCGCAGTCAATGCGCCGACCAAACCGCTGGTTGGTCATTCTCCCGCTCGCGTGGTTTGCGTGGCAGTGGGTATCGGCCGGCGGTTCCGTGGACGGAATCCTCACCGGCCTCACCCTGCCCCATTTCACCGCAGTGCTTGCCTGTTACGCCCTCGGGCTGTTCGTGGTGAGCCGCGCCGGACCGCCCAAACTGCTGCTGATTTTTCTGCTGCTCGGATTTCTCACCTGCCTGGTGCGCGGCGTGAACCAGCATCAGGTGGAATTCAAACGCGACCGACAAACCCTGGTGGATGGCGAGAAAAACGGATGGAAGGAATTCCCAGCACCGATCGTGGAACAGATGCGCCACGATGGGTTGATCATCCAGACCAACGGCGTGGACCGGGCGAATCCGATGATCCTTCTGAAGCTCCAGCGCGGACGCATCCATGGAACACTCGTGTATCCCAACGCGCTCGCCGGCGCGATCCTGCTGCTATTTCCGGTGACCCTGGCGCTGGCGTTTTTCGGGACCGATTCGCTGCGTCCTCCCATTCGCTACGCCGTCATCGGACTGGTCGCGTTTCTCGGTCTGGGATGCCTCTTCTGGACCGGTTCAAAATCGGGTTGGTTGATCGCCCTTGGACTGATTGGAACGCGCCTCCTGCTCGCGCGGATACCGAGTCGGCTGCGGATTCCCGTGATCACCGCCGTGGCGATCCTCGGCCTCGCCGCCTTCGGCATCCGCTTTCGGAGCTACTTCTCCGCCGGGGCCACCAGCGTAAGCGCGCGATTCGATTACTGGCGCGCAGCGGTCACCACGGTGTCCAACCACCCGCTCACCGGCACTGGTCCCGGCACCTTTCAGCGTCCCTACGCGAAGTTGAAATCCCCCGAAGCGGAAATGGCCCGGCTGGTTCACAACGACTACCTGGAGCAGTTCTCCGATTCCGGAATTCCCGGCGGCCTGCTGTACCTCGCATGGATCGGAACCCTCGTTGCCGCGGTGGGCCGACACGCCTTCAACACCGCCCAGCCCGTTCTCCAAGCCCTCGCCCTCGGGGTGCTGGGTTGGTTCGCGCAGGGATTTGTGGAGTTTGGCTTATACATCCCCGCGCTCGCCTGGACGGCCTTCACGCTGGCCGGAGTGCTCGCGGCGTTGCCGGTGATTCGCGACGAGGCGAAGCAGGCCTGACGCGCTCCGAAACAAGCGGGGGGTTATTTGGAATCCGGCCGTTTGGAATTCACGCGTTCCACCCGGGCCACCCGCAGTTCGAATTCCGAATACCACAGGGAACGACCCATTTCGCGGGCGGCCCGATGCTCGATCTGACCTCGCCAGGCGGCGATCGAGTCCTCATCGCGCCAGTAGCTGACCGTGATGCCCAATCCGGTGACCGGATCGCGAACCGATTCCACCCCGAGAAAACCGGGCTGCTGCGGGGCCAGTGACATCATGCGCTCGGCCGCGGCGTCGTAGCCGGCATCGGTCCCGTTGCGGATCGAGGAAAAAATCACCGCGTAATACGGCGGCTCGGGAGTCTTCGCGAGCGCTGCGGGCGATGGCGTGCTCATGGAAAGTTGTTCAGTAGAAAACGGGAGTTAGCCACAGCTGGACACCGACTCACAAAGATGGGGAAGAAAACTGAAGATTAACCCTCATCGCCCACTCGCCCACTCGCTCACTCGCCCACTCGCCCACTCGCCCACTCGCCCACTCGCCCACTCGCCCACTCGCCCATACACCGCCCCGGCGTGTCCTACTGAGGACGAGGCTACCACCGTGCGACTCACGGATTCAGCCGCTTCAGCACTTCGTCCAACAACTCCGGAGCGCAGGCCACGGCCGAATTTGCACCCGGCCGCGAGGCGTCGCGTCCCTGCCAGTCGGTGATCTTGGCCCCGGCACCCTCGATGCACGGAATCAACGGAAGCAGATCCCAGGAGTTCATGATCGGATCGACCATGATGTCGGCCCAACCGCTCGCCACGAGCAGGTAGCCGTAGCAATCGCCAAACGAGCGATACAACCGGACCGAGCGCGCCAGGGAATCAAAGGCTGCACCGTTCTGGTGTTGCGCGGGAAGCAGCGGATCGCTGGTGAGCAGCGTGGCCCCATCCAGACGCGGCGCGGGACGCACCTGGACGCGTTCGCCGTTCAAGGTGGTGACCTTGCCGTCGCCGAGCATCAGCTGCCCAAGGATGGGCTGGTGCACGCAGCCGAGCACCGGTTTACCCTGGTGGAGCAGGCCGATGAGTGTACCAAAAAGGGGAACTGCGGTGATGAACGACTTGGTGCCATCGATCGGATCCAGCACCCAGACGAAGTCCGCGTTGCCATTCACCGTGCCGTACTCCTCGCCCACGATGCCGTGGTCGGGAAAGCGTTTTTCGATCATGCGGCGCATGACCTCCTCGGCCCCGCGATCGGCCACGGTGACGGGGGATTCATCGGCCTTGCGCTCCACGCCGACCGCCCGGCTTCCGTACCACGGAAGAATGGCCGCAGCAGAGGCAGCCGCGAGCTCACGAATGAAATTTTGGTACGGATCCAGGTTCACGGGCCGGAAGAAAACCAAGAACCAGACGATTTGAACACGGTTTTGGTCGGCAATTTCGGGGGATCCCCGCCCCTACCCTGCGCGGCGAGATCCAGATCGGAGAGGGAAGTTCGGAGATGCCAGATGCTGGATGCTGGATTTCAGAGCCCAAGCTCCGGCTCCGACGGTTTCCCCTGTTCCAACCCGAGAAGCAGCTTCTTCCGCCAGAGTCCGCCGCCGTATCCGCCCAGGGCCCCGCCCTTGTTCACCACGCGATGACAGGGGATGAGGATGGAGATTCGGTTCATCCCGTTCGCAGTGCCCACGGCGCGTTGCGCCCCCGGTCGTCCCACCCGCTGGGCGAGCTCTTCGTAGGAAATCGTCACTCCGTAGGGGATGAGTCGAAGCTGCGCCCACACCGACTCCTGAAACTCCGTACCCGGCGCCACCAGCGGCAGGGTGAACTCGCGTCGGGTGCCCGCGAAGTATTCGGAAAGCTCAGCGCGCAACGGGGTGAACCAGGAATGATCCCCCGGCACCAGGGCGCAGTTCAACCGACGGCGAACCGTCTCCAACTGCGCTTCGATCATGCGTCGATCCGTGAATTCCAGAAGGCAGATGCCCGCATCCACGGCTCCCACCAACAGCGGCCCCACCGGCGATTCGACCAGGGTGGTGGTGATGCATTCGCTGCTCCGTGCAGCGCCGGGGGCGGATCCGAAATGACGCGAGAAGGCCTCCCGAAATCCGCTGTGGGAATCGTATCCGTGCCCGAGCGCGGCATCATCAAGAGACCCACCCGATCGCAGGGTTCCCAGCGCCTTGCCCAATCGGCGTGCCCGGCAAAACGCGGCAAAGGTCATTCCGTGATGGCGTTGAAACCAGCGTCGAACGCGAGCGGGTTCGATTCCCATCGAGCTCAACTCCGCCGCCTTGATTCGTTCGCCTCCGGAGGCATCGACGCGGGCGATGAGGCGTTCGATCCATTCCGGCGGACGCCCGTTCGCGGCCAGCGGATCGCACCGTTTGCACGCGCGATACCCGGCGAACATCGCATCCTTGACCGTGGCGAAGTACTCGCAGTTTTCCGGGAGGGGTTTGCGGGCCGGGCAGCTCGGACGACAAAAGATCCCGGTGGTCTTCACCCCGGTGAAGAACAACCCATCGAAGCTGGCATCCCGATCGTGAAACGCCCGCTCCATCGCATCCCGCGACGGCATCAAATTCATGTTCGACACCCTAAAGAAGCGCCCGAGTCCGTCTCCACCGAAAACGCGACATCAAATTCGGCCGAAGTTGAATCTGGAAAGCATGAAAACAGGCCCCCTAGGCCCAAAGTCCAAAGTTCATGAACCAAACTTCATTCGCGCCTACCCGAGCCGCGTGAACGCGGGACTCCATACCCGTTCTTAAACAATCGGTTGCTCCATTGCCAAATTTCCAATCTGGCAACGACGACGCTGGCGCTGGTCGTTTTGAAGGATCGGCAGACCGGCAGGGCCCTACCGCCGGGAGGTACGGCGGCGTCGCTGCGCCGTCGTGGTTGAATCCCCCTTCAGCCCTTCAGCCCTTCAACAATTCCCCCCCGCCATCACTCCGCAGTGAGCGCGGCGCGGGCGTCGTCGCCGGCGCCGGTCTTCTCGAGGAAGTAATCGTATCCGCCGGCATAGGGCATGATCTTGCCGTTCGAGACGTGCAGCACCTTGGTCGCCAGGCGACGGATGAAGTGCACATCGTGGGAAATGAACACCAGGGTGCCCTCGTACCGCTCCAGCGCGCCGGTGAGGGATTCCACCGTCGTGATGTCGAGATGCGTCGTCGGCTCGTCCATCAACAGCAGGTTGGGCGGATCGACCAGGAACTTGATGAGGTTCAACCGGCTCTTCTCACCACCGCTCAGCACGCCGGTGAGCTTGTAGATCTCCTCCTTGCGGAACATGAAGGATCCCAGGATTCCCCGGGCTTCGTCTTCGCGCAGCATGGGCGCGCTGGCGAGGCATTCCTCGAGCACAGTTTTGTTCGGATCGAGCGTGCCGGAGCGGTGCTGACTGAAGTATCCAAGCTTCGCATTGTGCCCGAGATCACGAACGCCTTTTTGGAACTCCACAACGCCGGCCACGATTTTGAGCAGTGTGGATTTACCCGCGCCGTTCGGTCCCACCAGCACGGTCCGTTCGCCGCGCTCCACGGTGAGGTCGAGTCCCTCGTACACCACGTGCGATCCGTAGGCCATGTGAATGCCCTGGAGCGAAATGGCGCGCTGACCTCCGCGTGGCGGTGGCGGAATCTGAAAGCGGAAGGGCTTGCGCGGGGGCGTCGGCTTTTCGATCAGCTCCATGCGCTCGATCTGCTTGAGCTTCGACATGGCCTGCGAGGCCTTCGACGCCACGGAGCGGAATCGGTCGGCGAATTCCTGCAGGGCCGAGATTTCCTTCTGCTGGTTTTTGTACGCGGCGAGCTGCTGCTCGTAGCGTTCCTCGCGTTGACGCAGGAAGTCGGAGTAATTGCCGGTGTAGGCGTGGAGCTTTCGATCGGCGATGTCGTACACCTCCGTGATCAGCTCATCCATGAACTGGCGATCGTGCGAAATCAGCAGCACCGCGCCGGAGTAATTCTTCAGGTAGTTCTGCAGCCAGAGCAGCGAGAGGAGGTCGAGGTGGTTGGTCGGCTCGTCGAGCAGCAGCAGGTCGGGCTCCATGACCAGCAGCCGAGCCAGGTGTGCGCGCATCACCCATCCACCGCTCATCTCCTTGGCGAGGCGCGTGAAATCGCTTTCGCGGTAGCCGAGACCCTTGAGCATTTTCTTGGCCTTGGCCTCCACCTGCGGGTCATTGAGCGCATCATGCTTGGCATGCGCCTCCATGTACTCCGGGGTGTCTACGGTGCCGGCTTCCTCGAGTTCCTTCAGGCGTTTTTCCAACGCGGGAATTTCTGCGGCACGACCGGTGGCAACTTCGAGCACGGTCTCTTCGCCGACCGCTTCGCCCTCCTGCGGCAGGTAGCCGACCATGGTCCAGGCGTCGCGCTCGATGCTGCCTTCGTCGGGCGTGTTGCGCTTGAGGATGATGGAAAACAGCGTGGATTTGCCCGCGCCGTTGGGCCCGACCAGCGCAACGCGGTCGCCGTAATTGATCTGCATGGACGCATTCTCAAACAGAATGCGACCGCCCACGGACTTCTTGAGCTCTCGAATGGATAGCATGGAACGAAATCAGTAATTCAAAAAGGGATCCAACACCGGACCGGAAGACTGCGAGACCTACGCCCCCGAGAGTTTGTTCCACGGAGCGCGACGCGCCTTCATGGACGGGGGTTCCGCAGTGCGAACCGGCGCCTGCGATTCCGAGGTCTTGGCCGGCACGGGCAATTCGGCCAGCGCCTGATCGATCACTCCCAGCAACTCGGCGCGTCCCACCCCGGTGATCGCCGAACAGGTGAACACGAGCGGCAGCGGCTCAAACCACGCGGAAAGCTGAGCCAGAAAGGCCTCCATGTTGGCCTTCACCTTGGTGCCCGACGCCTTGTCGCACTTGGTGAAGACAATGACGATGGGCGCGCCAATCCCGGCGAGCCACTGGACGAATTCCAGATCGATCTTCTGCGGCGGCAGGCTGGAATCGATGAGGAGGAAAAGCCCCTTCAGGTTGGGCCGCTTGGCGAGGTACTCGGCCACGGCTTCGTTGAAGCGGGCCTTGTCCTTGCGCGCCACTTCCGCAAACCCATAGCCGGGGAGATCCACCAGGCGCCATCGGCGGCTGATGGTGAAGAAATTAATCAGCTTGGTGTGACCGGGCGTGGCCGACACGCGGGCCAGCCCCTCGCGTCCGGCGAGGAGATTGACCAGGGACGATTTGCCCACATTGGACCGGCCAATGAAGGCAAACTCGGGCAGCGCCTCCTCCGGACACGAGGCCAGATCGGGAGCGCTGCAATAAAACTCGGCTGAGGAAATGTGCATGGATGATACCGACGCGCCGCAACCCTGCCCGGAATGTCGTCGCGCCGCACCTGCCAATTTTCGGAGCCCAGCCTGCGCAAGATCCGCAGGATGCAATCAACGGGGGGCCAACCGCCGGAAAGCAACCGATTCCAGCTCGGAGCCGCGCAGGGGAGTTGGAGGGGAACCGGTTTGACAGAAGGCGTTTCAAGGATTGGTATCGAAGCCTGTGGCGACGCCTTACCCCCTTTTTTCAAGGCTTCGCGATGGTGTCATGACACAGCAAACCGCTTCCCGGCCACTCAGAGTGAATTCGTCGCTGGCCAATTTGGCTATTTGCTGAGGTCCCTGCCATGAAAGTCAGCATCCTGATTCCGACCTACAACCGGATCGACTATCTGCGCAGATCCCTTGGATCCGCCCGGAACCAGACTCATGCCAATCTCGAGATCCTGGTCTCCGACAACGGCAGCACCGATGGCAGTCAGGACTATGTCCGAAGCGTCGCAGCATCCGATCCCCGGGTGCGCTTGCTTCCCAAGAATCCCAATCCGGGGATGTTCAACAATTTCAACCACCTCCTTTCGCATTCCATCGGCGAGGCGTTCGCGTTTCTGTGCGATGACGACATGTACGCGCCCACCCTGATCGAGGAGTTGATCAAGCCGATGGTTTCCGATCCAAAGGTTCACATTGCCTTTTCCGATCACTGGATCGTGGATTCGACCGACGCAATCCAGCAGGAGGCCTCGGACCGATCCTCGATCCGCTTCGGACGCGATCGACTGCCCGGCGGTCCCCTTCAGGATCCGATCGCATCGGTGCTTCGAGGCAGCCTCTGCATCGTTTTCACTCTTCATCGCTCCAAACAATGCCGGGCCGAGCGATTTGACCCGAGTCTCGGCGGTGCAGCAGATCTGGATTTTCAGCTGCGCACGGTCGAGCGGGGAACGGTTTTTTATGTCCCGCAGCGGCTCGGACTCTACCGGGCGCACGCGACCAGCGCGTCTTCGACACAAACCCGGTTCATGTACGATGGCATCGTGGCGGCCTACACCAAGCACCCGATGAAATCTCCGGCTCACGAGGCCTTGAGAACCGAGCGGATCCGAATCACCCACCGTCGAATGGCCGCATGGGCGAGCTCCCGCGACCGGGCCCTTTACCACGAAGCCATAGCAGCGTATCGGAGGTGCGGTGGTAATCCATATCATCCCGAGGCCCTGGGAGCGACCCTGCTGGGATCCATCCCGGAACGCTTGTCCGCAAGGCTCGCCGCCGCACTTCGATCAATCCGCTCTTGGCGCCGGTAATGGGACAGAACCCAGCACGCCATGCATTCCCCGCTCCGCATTCTGTTCGTCTGCGCGATGAATCAATGGCGCAGCCCAACCGCGGAGGCGATGTACCGCAACGACGCGCGGCTCGAGGTCCGTTCCGCAGGCGTCCGAACCGGAGCACGACGCCGAATCAGCGAAGCCGATCTGGAATGGGCCGACGCCGTGTTCGTCATGGAGCGGGAACACAAGCAATGGATCCAAAACCAGTTTCGAGGCATGACCCTGCCGCCGATCCTGAACCTGGAAATTCCGGACGATTTCCAACGCATGGATCAGGATCTTCAGGACCTGCTCCGCGCCTCGATTGATCCAGAATTAACACGCCTGCTCGCCGGGCAGTGAGTTTCCTCCATCCCCGCACGCCATGGAATCGAACCTCACGGTCCGCATCGACGACCTCACCGGCCCCGAAATCCAGGCCCTACTGCAGGAGCATCTGCACCAGATGCACGCTCAATCCCCGCCCGAGAGCGTTCACGCCCTCGACCTCACCGCCTTGCGCCGGCCGGACATCACGTTCTGGACCGTCTGGAAGGATTCCGACCTTCTGGGATGCGGCGCCCTTCGTGAGCTCAATCGCTTCGAGGGCGAGGTGAAATCCATGCGCACCGCAGAGGCCCACCGTCGTCGAGGTGCCGCCGCAGCGGTGCTCCACACGATCGTCGGAGAGGCGCGGCGGCGGGGCTACCGGCGTCTCAATCTTGAAACAGGCTCCACTCCGCCCTTCGAACCCGCACGCGCCCTCTACGCCCGATTCGGATTCAAACCCTGCGGCCCCTTCGACGACTACGCGGACGATCCGAACAGCGTGTTCATGACGCTGGACCTGACGCTCCCATGAATCTCCCCGGTCCGGGCCCGATCGCGGAACGCCCCGCATCGCAACGATGGCGCTGGGTGATGCTCGGGCTTTTGCTCGTCTGCCTGCTGATTGCCGCAAGCATCCGCATGCCCCGGCCCGGGCCCATCACCATCGAGTACGTCGGCATGGCCACCAATCAACAGGGATCACGCGAACTTGCCTATCGAATCCAGAATCCCAAGGCCAACGCACTGAGCCTCCACGCCTACCCCGCCGGGGCCCCCGGCATGCAGGGCTCGTGGGAACGAATCCAGGCGAGATCGACGAATCAATTCCGGATCCCGATCACCACCAACAAGCCTCCCTACCGGTTCGAGGTCACCTATTTTGAGGACGTGCCCCGGTGGCTGTCTCGCACGCTCCTGTTCGTGGAATCGTTCCGCGGAAATCCAGCGTCCGGGGTGAGTTTCTCTCCGAAGACAGTGCAATTGCCGGAGGTTCCCCGCTGAACCGGCGGGCAGTTTTTTGTAAGAATCCCTCCGGCGCGACGAATCCTGCTGCGGAGCGACCCTCCCTCCTTCTTGAGCGATCTCGAACACATACTGCCCACCCGGCAAAGCCTCCTGAGCCGACTGAAGGATTGGGACGACCAGGATTCGTGGCGCGACTTTTTCGAGCTCTACTGGCGCCTCATTTTTGATGTGGCGCGAAAATCCGGATTGTCGGAATCCGACGCTCAGGACGTGGTGCAGGAGACCATCCTCGCCGTCGCCAAGCAGATGCCGGAGTTCCGCTACGATCCCACCCGCGGACGCTTCAAAAGCTGGCTCTGCCAGATCACCCGACGCCGCATTGCCGATCGATTGCGCCGGCACTACCGCGAACCCCGCGCCCCGGGGGAGGCTCAACCGGAGGAGACGCTTGAAGCCGTGCCGGATCCCACCGCCGAATCCATGGACGCCCTCTGGGAACAGGAGTGGAAGCAGCACCTGTATCAACTCGCCGTCGAACGGGTGAAACGGCAGGTGCGGCCGGAGCATTTCCAGATCTTCGACCTCTACGTGATCCAAAATTGGTCCGTCACCCAGGTCGCCAAGGCCCTCGGCGTCAGCCTGCCGCTCATCTACGTGACCCGCCACCGGGTCGGGCTGCTGCTGAAAAAGGAAATCAAGCGCCTGCAGGCCGAGGACCTCTAGGTTTCCCGGACTCGTCTTGGTGTATCAATTCTGATTGGGTTGCGCCGAACCGTGAGCGCGCAGCCGTCCAACGAAACGTCCCCGCCCCCGCCTCCGGCCATTCCCGACCACGAACTGCTCCAGCCCATCGGCCGGGGCAGCTACGGCGAGGTGTGGCTCGCGCGCAGCGTGCTGGGAACGCTGCGGGCGGTGAAGATCGTCCGACGCGACGCCTTCTCCAGCCCGCGTCCTTTCGAGCGCGAGTTCGCCGGCATTCAGCGGTTCGAACCCCTTTCGCGAACGCACGACGGCCTGGTGGACATCCTTCAGGTCGGCCGCAGCGGGGAGGACGGATTTTTCTACTACGTGATGGAGCTGGCGGATCCCATGCCGTCGCCCGAGCCCGCCGGCTCCGGACCTGCCGTGTCCCAGTTTCGGTACATCCCGCGGTCCCTCGCCTCGGAGCTGGCGGCCCGCAGGAGCCTTCCTACGCCGGAGTGCATCCAGCATTTCCACGGCCTCGCGCTCGCCCTCGCGCACCTGCACCGCGCCGGGCTGGTGCATCGCGACATCAAGCCATCGAACATCATCTTCGTGAACGGCGCGGCGAAGTTTGCCGACGTGGGGCTCGTGGCCTCGGCGGACGATTCCCTGAGCTACGTGGGCACCGAGGGATTCATCCCGCCCGAGGGCGCGGGAACGACCCGTGCCGACATCTACAGCCTCGGCAAGGTGTTGTACGAGGCCGCCACCGGACGCGACCGTCACGAGTTTCCCACCCTGCCGCTGGAACGGGAGGATCTGGAAAAGAGCAGCGGCCTGCTGGAGTTGAATTCGATCTGGTTGAAGGCCTGCGCCACCCAGCCGGCGGAGCGCTACGCAAGCGCCGATGACCTCGCGGCGGATCTCGCCCTGCTCCAGGCCGGTCGATCCGTGAAGCGGTTGCGACTGGTCGAGCGACGACTCCGCCAGGCGACCCAACTCGTCGCCGCAATCGCGGTGCTGGCCGTGGTGGCCATCGTGGCGAGTGTGATCGCGCGTCAGCAGGCCACCCGCGAGCGCGAAACCCGCGAGCAGGAACAACGGCTGCGTCAACGCGCCGAGGTGGCCGAACGCAGCGCGGAGAACCGGCTCAGCGAATCGCGCATCGCCCAGGCGCGCGCGATTCTTCAAAGCCAGCAAATCGGCCGCAGCGCCGCCGCCCTCGCGCTGCTGACCAATCGCATTGCGCCCGAACTCCGCGTTCCCGCGCGCAGTCTCGCCGCCACCGCCCTCGCCCTGCCGGACCTCGTTCCGCTTCCCGATTCACCGCCGCCCACGCGGGTTCCCGGGCCATCCATCGAACCCCAGCGCGATGGTTCGATCACCGTTCGAAAGTCCCCCGGCGGCGCAGTTCTCGCTTCGATTCCGTCCCGAGGCGAGGCCGTCCGGGATCCGCTGATTCTATCCGACGATCACCGCTTCCTCTACGCGGGCTACGGCGAATTTGTGGAGCGGATCTGGGACCTGCAAACCGGTCGTGCCGTCGCCACGCTCGACACCAATTATTTTTCCCTCTCGTTCCGCCCTGGGAAATCGCAGGCCGTGGTCGAATACACCAATGGCGAAGTGGTGCTCCATCAGCTTCCCGACTGGACCCGCCTCCACACCTGGCCCGGATCTGCCTCGCCCGCCCCGCCCAGATGGAGTCCCGATGGCAGCCGGCTGGTGCTGATGGCTCCCGGTTCGCAGCTGCAGTTTGCCGATCCCGACACGTACCAAACCCGGAACCTGCAATCGCTCGGGGTCGATATTCAGGCCGTGAGCTGGCATCCGCAGGGAGTGGCCCTCGCGTTTGGCGCGGCCGACGGATACCTGCGCGTGCGGGCCACCGAGGACTGGAACGAACCCTCGGTGCTCGGACGCCACCAGGCCCAGATCATCCAGAGCCTGTTTCTCCCGCCGTTTCCTTGGTTGGTCACGGCGAGCTGGGATGGCACGTCCCGGTTGTGGGACTGGCACGCGGGTCAGGAGCTCGGCCGCATCGAGGCGACGTGTTACGACGCGCAGTTCGAATCCGGCCGCCAGCTCCTGCGTTGGCGACTCGGCGGGGAACCGCGTGTGAGCACATGGAAGTTGAACGGGGGCGCCTTTTCGCGCGAATGGTTCTATGGCGATCCGCACGCATCGGGCGGTCCGTTCATGGCTTCGTTTTCCGGCGATGGAAACTGGCTGGCGGTGCCCGACACCGATGGAATCCGCATCTGGCATTTCGCCAGTGGCACCCTGGCCGCCTTTCGCCCCGGATTCAGCCAGGCCGTGCATTTGAATCACGACGCCACCGAGCTGCTGAGCAACAGCGGGGGCGAGATTCGGCGATGGAAACTTCGTCCGCTCCCCGGGAAGCCGCATGAACTCGACGCCACCGAAACCGCCAGCTACGGCGCGGAATGGCACGAGGGAAAACTCACGGCCAACGCCGACGGGTCGATCGTGGCGTGGATCCATGGCCGCGAACTGCGCCTGATCGATCACGAGCAGCGCCGCAGCTGGGTGCACGGACAGGAACTGGCGGAGACCATCGTCATGAGTCCGGACGGACGATGGATCGCCATCGGCACCCGGAATCATCGGGGCGTCCGCGTTTTCAATGTCCGCGACGGCCGCCTCGCCTGGTCTGCTCCGATCGGATTCGGAACCCATCTTGCCATCAGTGCCGACAGCCGCTGGCTCGCGGTAGGAACCGATGGAGGATGCCACGTGTTCGCCGTCGAGACCGGGGCCCTGCGCTGGCACCGGGCGGTGGAGGAAGGCGAGCGTCCGTCGTTCTGGGAAGTCGCCTTCTCGCCCGATGGACGCACCCTCGCCTGGACCCCCAAGCCCTCGCGAATCCAACTCCTCGACGCGGAAACCGGATCGGAAATCCTCACCCTCGAATACCCCACGCGGCGCTACATCACCCGCCTCGAGTTCAGCCCCGATGGCACCACGCTGGCGGAAACCTCCACCAAGCACGTGATCCATTTGTGGAACATCGCGGAATTGCGCCGTGAATTGACCACATTCGGCCTCGGCTGGTAGCGGCCCAGGAACCGGGGCGAAAATCAGTCGGCGAAAGTTGTAAGAATCCACCGGCGATTCGCGAATCGGCCGGTAATGAGACTTCCAGCCTTCCGGCGTCTGCCGGGATTCGACGCCGGTGCCGCGCTGTTTCGACTGGCCTGCCTCCTTCTGCTTGGGGAGTGCGGCGTGCTGCAGGCGCAGGATCCATCGGTCGAAGTGGTTCGCGGACGCCGGTTCGTTCAATCCACCGCCGGTTCCCCCATCGCTGCCGCCGGAGATCAGGCGTTCTATTTTCTCGCCCAGGCCGTCGGACTCGAAGCCCTCGAACCCATCAGCACCGCGCAGGTCACCCCGCCGGCTGGAGGCAGCCAACCCCTCACGCGGGCAGGCGCTGGCGTGTACCAACTTTGGAAAAGCTTTACGTCCGACACCGCACGTGACGCAGCTTTTCCGACGGGACGCTACGGCTTCAGCGCCACGGTGAGCCTCCTCGGATCCACCCAAGCGCACGCCATTCTCGACGCATCGCCGGCCCCCGGCGTTCCGCACCTCAGCAACTTCACCGACGCGCAAAACGTCGATTCGGACAACGACTTCACCCTCCGTTGGGACTCGTTCGCGGGAGCGGGCAGCGACGACGCCATCCTGCTGCAAATCCTCGACGCGACGAACGGATCGATCGTGGAGGAATTCACGGATCTCTCCGGCGACACGAAGGAATGGACCTTTTCCGGCGGGGAACTTCCAAAGGGCAAAACCCTGCAGGTGCGACTCGCCTTCATCCACCGTTCGACGGCCAGCGATCTGGAAGGGGCGGAACTCCTGTCAGGTCGCTCCGTATCCATTTCGGAAACCACCGCGTCCCTGAAGACCACCGGAACCTCCACCACTCCGACCGACACCACGCCGCCGCAACTCTCCAGCGTGATTCCCAGCATCGGTGCCACGCTGCAAAACGCCGTCGATCCGGTGGCGTTCCAATTCAGTGAGCCGATGAATCCGGCGAATGTTTCGATCGCCTGGTCCGCCACGTTGAACGGGCTCACGATTCCGCTCGCGTCATCCGCCTTTCAAACCGCTTGGAACGACGCCAAGGACACGCTGGTCGTCCTCTACAATACTTCCGGAGGAGGCTGGCCTGCGGGAGCGACCGTTGCGTGGACCCTCAATGCGCGCCCCGGTGCCGCTGGAAATTTCACCGACACCGCCGGCAACGAACTCGCGGTGAAGATCGGCGGATTCACCACCGCCGGAGGCGTGGATCCCTGCACCTCGCCCTCCAATCCGGGAGAACTTCCAGGCTCGGCCTTCTTCCTTTCGAAGCAGGTGAACTATCGCCAGACCTCGGCCGACGCGCCCGCGCAGGACCCGGATCTCGGAGCCTCCGCATTTGCCTTCATGGACCTGCCCGGCACCTCGCTCGGCACGGGCGTGGTCACGCTCAAAGTCCCCACATCGACGCCCTTTGTCTTCAAGCTCAAGGTGCTCGACCCGATCATCAACGTGGGCGACGCCTCGCGCCGATTCTTCGTGGAGAAGTTCGCGAGCCGCGCCGATCTCGACGACGCCTACCCGGCGGGCAGCTACGCGCTCGAGCTTCGCAACTCGGGCGTGACGGTGACCAACACCGTTTCCCTCCAGGTCACCGCGACCGGATATCCCCCCATTCCGCACTATTCCAACTTCGCGGCCACGCAGTCGGTCGAAGCCACGCGCGACGCCACCGTTGCCTGGGATCCCTACGCCGGGTCATCCACCAACAGCGAATTCATTTCCCTCAATGTGTACGCCCCGGATGGCACATTGGTGTTTCGCGCTCCGGATCCCTGCCACAATCGGACGCTCGCTCCCGACGCTTCGGGTGTGGTGATTCCAGCGAACACGCTCACCAACGGCGTGAGCTACACTGCGGAACTCAGCTTCTCGCATCTTACGGATCACGACAAAACCCTCACCGGCGTTCCCGGCACCGGACTCGCCTCCCTCTCCCGCATCACGCGCCTCACGCTGAAAACAGGCGCCGGAGCCGTCACCGCACCCGCACCCACGTTGAATCGGATCGCGTTCACCGCGCCGTCCAGCCTGGTGCTCGAGCTCGCCTTCACCCCGGGGCAGCCCTTCACCGTCGAATCCGCACCAGCCCTCGGCGGAACCTTCCAGCCCCTTCTCACCACCAATCCGCCGGTTTCTCCGGTGATCCTCACCCTGCCCACCAGCGCCGATTCCGCATTCTTCCGGTTCCGCACTCCGTGATCCCTTCCTCCCTCACGCACGCACGCCGCATTCCCCGGAAAGCCATGAATCCTCCCTCCGATTCGAACGTTCCTAATTCGATACATCCCCGGTCGATTCCATCTCCGGGCCGAATTCACCGGGGAGTGCTCGCGGCGGCCGCACTGTTGGCCGCCGGGTTCGCCCACGCGGTGGATCCCCAGCTGGCGGTGAAGGGTCTGTCACCAAAGGGAAACCTCCAGCTCTCCGTCACCGGTTCGCCGTCCGACACCGTGGTGGTGGAGACCTCCGCGGATCTCACCGACTGGACCTCCGTCGGCACCCTGCAGCTCACCAATGGCACCGTCGGATTTTTCCTGCCTCCCGGAGACGACTTCGCCTTTCTGCGGACGCGAAGTGTGGATCCATCGACGCTCCCCTCGTCGCCCACAATCACTCCCAAGGTGAATCCGGACTTCGTCAAAACCCGGTTCGAAAACGGCGACGGGCAGACGCTGAAGATCCTCGACGATGCCGGCTACACTTATGAGATCGTGCTCACCGAAGACGCCCTGGCGGACTCCGCGGTGATCAAGTTTGAAGTCGTCAACCAGGCCACAGGGTTACCTGCTGGATGGAACTATCTCACCGGAATCCAGATCAGTCCGTTCTCCATTCCGTTGCTGGGCGATTCCACCCTCACCATCACCGCGCCTGCCGGAAAACCTTTCGGCAGCGTAGCGGCGGTTGCATGGAACACCGACGGCACTCAGGTTCATCTGGTCCCGCGCACGCTCGGTGGAGACAAGGTCACCATTCCGCTCAATCATCTCGGCGGATTCGGCCTTTGCACCCTCCCCGGGGTAATCTCGGGACCACTGGCCAACTCC
This sequence comes from Verrucomicrobiota bacterium, assembly GCA_947454705.1. Taxonomy (GTDB): domain Bacteria; phylum Verrucomicrobiota; class Verrucomicrobiia; order Limisphaerales; family UBA9464; genus CAIVQB01. The sequence continues at coordinate 163,245 of CANGKZ010000006.1, read as the reverse complement.
GTTCCGATCCAATTCGTGGCCGCTTTGGAGCAGCGACTGGCGCTAGCCCAACTTCGGGGCGTCCTGACCCTGCGCCGAGCCGACAGCCCGCAGCGCAACGGCGGTGGATCCTCCGCGCGACCACTCGCGGACTCCGCATCGGCACAATACCTCGCCACCGAACTCCGCTCGCTCGCCGCCCATCACCTTCGCACGGCGCTGTATTCCGACACGTACCTGGAGAGCAGCCTGCACGAGTACAACGGGCTGGGCGCTCTCCTCGACCCGCTGCTCGCCGATCCCCGAAACACCGACCTCGCCCAGGCGGCCCAGGAAATCGACGCCCTGGCACTTCAGGTTCTCAACGCATCGATCGATCGAGCCTTCGCACGCTGCAGGGCCGGAAACATCCGGGCCCTCATCCGGCTGTATCGCGACATACGCTTCACGCGCCAGGGCCGGGTGGCACGGGTGATCAGCCTGGCCGATCGGGCCCGGTTCAAAGATCTCCTCGACCGTGCAGCCCGGTTCAAATTCGAACTCCTGAGCTCAACCGCCTACCACATCAATTCCGGGACCGTTCTTTCCAGCGTCTCCGCCACCTACACCCTGGCCTTCCCCCCGGCGGAACTCGGTGATCCGAAAAATCGAATCTCTGGCACTGCGGTCACCACCATGGACACCACGTCGTGGGATCACCCTCCCGCGGGCTGCTCCGCGCGCTCGAACCCGGTTCCAGGATCGGGGGCGGTGTACCGGCTTTCGATCGACACACCGGACTTCGACATCGATTCCCACATCGTCACCACCGACGAAGACTTCGCAATTCCCCGCCTGCAACTCGAATGGGATCCATTCACCGCCGCCCCGCTCGAAAAATACACCCTCACCTGCGCCGGGTTTGAAATTCCGCAGCCGGGTGGGTTCTGGGGCTCGTCGTTCGGCGCCTTGCACAAGGATGAAATCCAGCGCGCCGCGAACGGACGCCAGGTGCTGTTCGTGGATACCCTCCGCTTCGATGGTCAGAAGGAATTCCGCAAGGAGTACCTTCGCGAGGGACCGGTGGGTTCCGGCTCCGCCAGCGAAACGACCGACCTCCGGATCACCTTCCTCGGGGTCGAGTAGGTTTCCGGTTTCTTCTTTCATCACCGGCCCCCTGCAACTGAGCACGGGGGATTCCGGATCCTTGCGAGTGGGCTTGAGTATTCCGTCAGCCCCGACTCCGAAAATCGGTGATTCCCTGACTCAAGTTTGGTGAGGTTTTGGTCGATATCGTTGGGTCGATTTTTAGGACTAAAACCGACACCCAACAAAGCCCGCAGTTCCCGTCCACGGGGCTTTACAATGCCTTCGCTGATACCCGATTGTGTACCAATAAGGATGCAGTCAGGCACCGGGCAACCGGTTCCCGGAACGTTGAATCAGTCCAAGCACCCGGCTGGTGGTTCAATCTCCTGCCCCAAAAAGCGAATCGTATTTGATACATCAGATGGTCAGCCTGATCGACATCCCCATCAACGGGCCGGCCCTGGGATCACACGCACACCCGGCGGTGAACCCGGGGCGTGTTGCGGCCCAGGCGGAGCCGCGAGGGGGCATTACCAGTAGAACGCCTAATCGACGGATCGTTCCATTAGCTGTCTTCCCGGCCGTCCGCCCTTCCTCCGAATGAAGGAGACCGCGGGACGCACCTGGAATCTGACGCCGATGCAGTGGGCCACCGTGGCCCGCACTGCAATCGCACCCGAGGGCGGATTCTACATCCAGCAATGGATCACCGAATGGCCGGGTGGCCTGGAACGGGAGGCATGGCGTCGCTCTTGGGAACTCGTCGCGGAACGACACGACGCGTTGCGGGCATCGTTCGACTGGCGCGGGGACCAGCAGCTCATCCAGTATTTTGCCGGCCCGGAGGAGATTCGTGCATCCATTGAGATCGCAGAAATCCGAGGTGCGGCCGCCGATTCGACATCCGGTTCGCGGGAACTCGATGCATTCCTGATCCGGGATCGAACGCGCGGATTCGATTTCCAGCGGCCCCCATTGTGGTGGTTGACGCTTATCCATTGGAGCTCCGGAGTCACCACCTGCGTGTGGACTTTCCACCATGCGCTGCTCGATGGAAGGTCCCACGCCCGCGTGTGGAACGAGGCCTGCCGGCTTCACCACGCGCTCCGCGCTGGATCCGAGCCCCACCCGGAATCCACCCTCCCCGTGGCCCGCCGGTTCTCGGAATTTGTGGAGTGGCTTTCGGCCTGGCCGGGCGAATCCGAGATCGCAATCCAGTATTGGCGAAACCGCCTCGCCGGATTCTCGGAGGCGGTGGACCTCCCCACCCTCAGCACTGAACTCGACTCCGGCTCCGATTCCGGGCCCCCGACCGCGCTCACACGAGTGCTGTCGGAGGAGACGATGACACGTCTCAAATCCGGTGCAGAGCGATTCGGAGTCAGCCTCAACACCCTCGTGCAGGGCGCGTGGATTCTAGCCCTGGCCCGATACAATGGCGTGGACGATGTTGTCATCGGCACCACCCGGGCGTGCCGCCACTGGACCTCCGAAACCCCGTCCGAGCGGGTCGGATTGTTCATCAACACGGTTCCATTCCGGGGCAACGCCGCTCCCGATCGGACCGTCGGATCCTTCCTCCGCGATCTGCGGGAACAACAGCTCGCCCTCCGGGCCGGAGAGTTCGCCTCGGCAGATCAAATCCGGTCCTGGTGCAACCTGGCGAGCTCGTCCGCACTGCTCCGTACGGTGCTGATGTTCGAGAATCAGGAGTCGGCGACGCCGGTCCCGGGTTCGCCCCTCACCGGGCGATTGATCGAGAAGACCGACGTGCTCACCCTCGCCGCAGTGGCCGGCCGCGAGCTCGCGCTCACCTTCGATTTCTCTCCGCACCGGCATTCTTCCGAACAAATCGAGCGGACTCTTCTCCACCTGGAACAACTCCTGATCCACCTGGCAGACGCCTCCGAGACCGCCCGACTCGGCTCGGTGGAAATGCTCCTTCAGGAGGAACGTCGGCTCCTGCTCGACACCTGGCAGGGAACGCCCATCACCGATCCCGGCTTCGCGCGTCCTCTCACCAAAGTCCTGGAGGATCTCGCGGCACGCCATCCCGACGCACCCGCGGTCGAGTTCGATGGCCGCTCGTGGAGCTACGCCGAGCTGCACCAACGCGCAAACCGACTCGCCCGCCACCTCGCGGCCAGCGTGCCGGCAGGATCCAGGGTGGCGGTGTTCCTTGATCAATCGATCGATCAGATCAGCGCCTGGCTTGCGATTCTCAAGGCGGGGCTGGTCTATGCGCCGATCGATCCCGCCACCCCGGCAGAACGTCTCGGGTTCTTTCTTAGCGACCTCGACCCGGCCCTGGTGCTCACGCATCAGGCGCTGCGTCCACAGATCCCAGCGGAATCCATCCCCACATCGATTCTGATCCTGGATGATCCGGCACAGGCTCAGGCTCTTGCCTCCGCCGAGGCCTCCAGCCCCGCAGCGTCAATAGTGCCTTCATCGCCCACGAGCTTGTTGTACACCAGCGGCTCCACCGGCATCCCCAAGGCGGCCATCAACAGCGCAGGTGGTCTCGACAACTTCGCGGCGGAACTGCGACGAAGTTTTGACATCGGCCCCGGGGACCGCGTGCTGCAGTCGTCCTCAACCAGTTTTGATGCGTCGATTTTCGACTTCACTTCAGCGCTGCAATCCGGGGCGACGCTGGTTCTGGTGCCGCACTCCCGTCTTCGCGCCGGTCCCGCACTTCAGCAGGTGATCGAACAGCAGCGCATCACCGTCACGCTGCTCACTCCGTCGGTCATGCGATCAACCCCGACGCCCTCGGGAACTCTCCGCATCGTGATCTCGGCTGGCGAGGTGCTCAGCCAGGATCTGGCGACGCGATGGGGTGCGAATCGACGCCTGTTCAATGTCTGCGGCCCCACCGAATGCTCACTGTGGACGCACTGTGAAGAGGTAAAGCCGTCGGCGGACCAACCCACCATCGGTCGCCTGCTTCCAAACTGCCGGGGCTATGTCCTCGATGCCTCCGGTGAACCCGCCCCCGTCGGCGTCCCCGGCGAGCTTTATCTGGGCGGCGCCGCGGTCGGGCTTGGGTATTGGAATCGCCCCGAGCTCACCGCCGAGCGATTCGTCTCCGATCCATTTTCACCGACTCCCGGAGGTCGGATGTACCGCACTGGCGACCGTGTTCGCTGGCTGGCGGACGGGCGAATCGAGTACCTCGGACGATTCGACAACCAGGTCAAGATCCAGGGCGTCCGCGTGGAACTGGGCGAGATTGAAGCCGCGCTGCGAAGCCATCCTGCGATCCACGAAGCGGCAGTGGCGCTGCACGAGCAGCGTCCGTACGCCTGGTTGATCGCCCGATCCGATCCGCCAACACCCGCCAGCCTGCGGTCCTGGCTCTCGTTGCGCATTCCCCTCATTTTCGAACCGGTACGCTACCGGTTCGTCGCCGAGCTGCCGCAAACACGCACCGGCAAGGTGGACCGCGCGCAGCTTGCCGCGGGCCTGATTCGGGAACTGGTGGAAGCCTCGCTGCCCGCGATCAACACACCCTCCCGCCCGCTTACCCCCGAGGAGCGTCACCAGGTGCTCCAGAAATGGAACGACACCGCGCGTCCGTATCCGCTTCACCGGTCGGTGGTGAACCTGATTGAGGAACAGGCCGCGCTCCGCCCGGACTCTATCGCGCTCCAACACGGATCACGGCAGCTCACCTTTCACGAATTCAACCGACAGGCCAATCGCATCGCCCGCCAGCTGCTGCAACGCGGCCTCGCCCCGTCGGAGGTGGTGGCCATCCGGCTGCCGCGGTGCATGGAGTTCGCCGTGGCGGCACTCGGGGTGATGAAGGCGGGAGGCGCGTACACACCGCTCGAAATCGATGTTCCGCCTTCCCGACAGGCCTGGCTCCTGCTCGATTCCGGGGCTCGATTCGCCATCACCGGCACGGCGCATCAGAGTGCGTTTACAGAGTGGAACGGTTCGATCGCAACCGTCGAAGAATGGATTCAAACCGGATCAGAACCGGATCCCGGGTCCGATGCCAATCCCGCGATCCCCAGCGATCCCCGGCGGCTCGCCTATGTGATCTACACCTCCGGCTCCACCGGCACGCCCAAGGGGGTCGAGGTGGAACACCACTCGCTTTCGAACCTCATCTTTTTCTACCACGAACGCCTCAGCTACACGCCGGAGGACCGCGTCACGCTCATCGCAAATCCGGTGTTCGATGCGTCGGTCGGCGACCTCTGGCCCGGACTCTGCGCCGGTGCCCGGGTGCTCATTCCCGAGGCCGGGGTGTTGGACGATCCCGACCGATTCATCTCCTGGCTCGCCGAGGGACGCGCCACCTCCAGCTTCGCCCCCACCGCGTTCGGCGAGATTGCGCTTACCCGGCCCTGGCCCAAGGGGATCGCGCTGCGGCATCTCACCATCGGTGGAGACACCATGCGAAGCCGCCCCCGCGAAGGACTGGGCTTCGAAGTGCTCAACACTTACGGCCCCACCGAGAACACCGTGGACTCCATCTGGAGCGTGGTCTCGACGTCAAAGCCCCAGGGCGCTCCCCCCATCGGACGGCCCATTGCCAATGTCCTCGCCTACGTGCTCGACGAGCAGCGCCAACTGGTTCCCCCCGGAGTCGCCGGCGAGCTCTATCTCGGGGGCGAACAGGTCGCCCGCGGGTATCGGAACCGACCCGACCTCACCGCCGCCGCCTTTCTTCCGGACCCGTTCACGGAGCGGCCTGACGCCCGCATGTACCGGACCGGAGATCGGGTTCGATGGAATTCCGAAGGCGAACTGGAATTCATCGGCCGAAACGACGACCAGATTCAAATCCGCGGAAAACGCGTCGAGCTCGGCGAAATCGAGGTCACGCTGAAGAAACACCCGGCCATCCGCGAAGTCTGCTGCCGAGCGCAGCGGGATGGCGACGAGGTCTCCGGTGTGGTGGCGCACCTGGTGCTCAACCCCGAAGGGATTCCCGACGCCCAGGCCATCCAGCACTACGTGGCGGAACATCTGCCCGCTTACATGGTGCCGGCCCGGATTCTCTTCCACCGCCAGCTCCCCCTCACCCCGCAGGGCAAGGTGGATCGCAATGCTCTCTCACGCCTCCAGTCCGAATCCTCGGGCAGCGCGTGCCCGGCCACGCCGGAGCCACTTCCAGAGGACAGCCTGGAACGAACGCTGACCCGTCTCTGGCACCGCATCCTGCCGCACGCCGCCGGGGCACCCGCGGGACACTCCTTCTTCGAGTACGGTGGAGATTCCCTGCTCGCGGTGAAGTTGCTCATCGGCGTTTACGAAATCACCGGACGACGCCTCGCATTGTCCACCTTCCTGCTGAACCCCACGCTCGAAGGATTGTGCCGGTATGCCTCCGATGCGGAACTCGAATCGAAGGTCCCGATCATCGCCCTTCGGAAAAATCCGGGCAGCCCGCATCCTCCGGTGTTCTGCATGCACGAACTCTTTGGGGATGTGAACTCCTACATCGAGCTCGCTGAAATTCTCGGAGACACCTACAGCATCTACGGAGTGCGCTCCCCCGCGCTGCACGATCTCAGTCGCGCTCCGGAATCCGTCGAAGCCGCCGCCACGCAGATTCGGGCCTGGATCCGCCAGATCAACCCCTCCGGTCCTTACCTCCTGCTCGGATACTCCTGGGGCGGGCTCCTCGCGTTTGAGGTCGCGCGCCAGTGCGTCCGCGACGAAGGTTTCTCCCCCTTCTGCACGTTGATCGGCACCCAGGCCCCGCCGCGAAATCCCTCCATGGCCGAGCGCGTCCTGCACGTCATTCGAGCCATCCCTCCCTGGCTCCATCACTTCCTCCGCGACCACGGACAACGCATGCGGCGCATCCTGAGCGCCGGCGCATTCCTTCGACGACTGAAGAACAACCTGACCGCGCCCCCGTCGGCGGAGCCCCATGAATTGAGCGGATGGGCGGGATCGCCGCTCGCGCGAATTCACGTCGATCTCATGGTCCGCTACCGGCCCGGCGCCGATCAGAAGGTCCCGCTTCATCTGATCCGCGAAAAGGCCTCGTTCCGATGGAAGATCCATCCCTCGGAATACTGGTGGACCGACCACGAAGACGACGGTGGATGGCGGCGCTGGGCCCGTTGCATGCCCGAGGTCATCTGGATGGACGGCTACCACGAGGACGTCATGAAGCCGCCGCAGGTCTCGATGGTCGCCGCCGAACTTCGCGAAAAACTCGCGCTCCACCTTGGATCCACTTCGGGTGAATCCCGGTGATTTTCCCCGGCTGATCTCAGGCCGCTTGCACCAATTTTTTCGCCGCCTGATCGTGCTGCTCGAGCAACTGTCCGAGTTCCTGCCCACACACGCGACCTTCGCGCACCCGAACGCGTCCGTGCACCACCAGCGTGTCCACTCGACGCGGGTGACACAGCACCAAACCATGCACCCGGTTCTCCACGCCGGAGCTGTGTAAATCATACGCGGGAAACACTGCGAGATCCGCGCACTTCCCCAATTCGACGGATCCGAGCTCCTTCTCCCGTCCGAGATTTCGCGCCCCTTCCACCGTTGCCAATTCCAGAGCCTGCTCCACCGTCATCGCCCCGGCCCCGTGCGCCACGCGCGTGAGCATCAGAGCCTGCCGCACTTCGCCCAGCAGGTGCCCGGAATCATTCGAAGCGCTGCCATCCACCCCCAGACTCACCGTCGCTCCAGCCGCTCGAAGATCGTTCACCCGGCACACCCCCGAGCCCAAACGCATGTTCGCACACGGACAATGCGCCACTCCCATGCGGTAATCCCCAAGATGACGAACCTCCTGGTCGTTGAAGTGAATGCCATGCGCGAGCCAAATCCGGTCGTGATTCCAGCCATTTCGCTCCAGGTACTTGAGCGGCCGGCATTGATGCAATTGATCCGATCGCAGCAACTCCCCCGTGGTCTCACCGCAATGAATGTGCATCCGCAAATCGTTGGCCTCCGCTAGGCGCGCCGTCTCGCGCAGCAAGTCGCCGGTGACCGACAACACCGCCGTGGGCGCCAAGGCTACCTGCGACATCGAACCCCGCGCCCGGTTGTGAAACTGCGACACCATCGCCATCGAATCCGCCACGATTTCGTCGATCGTCTGCGTGACGTTCTCCGGAATGATTTCTGAGGATTGATCCATGCTGCCGCGGCACGCCGTCAGCCGGATGCCAAGCTCCCCCGCCGCGCGAAACAACGGCTCGAGCGACACCCCTCGTCCGCGCGGATACACGTAGTGATGATCGCTCGTCGCGGTGCAACCGGTGAGCATCAGCTCCGTCATGGCCACCTTCCCAGCGAGATACAGAGCCTCGGGGGAAAGATTTTTCCACAAGGGCATGTGTCCCTGAATCCAAGGATACAACGGCAGATTCGCAATCGGCGTGAAGGCGCGCGCCAGATTCTGAAACATGTGGTGGTGAGTGTTGATCAAACCCGGGGTGACGATTCCCCCCTTCGCATCCACCACCTCCGCATTCGCAAGAAACTCCGGCGGACACTCCCCGGTTCCGACTGCCGTGATCCATCCCTCCTCTGAGGCCACATACGCGTCGCGCAGAATCTCACGTCGCCCGTTGACCGTGACCAGATGCCCAATGTTGCGAAGGACCAGTTTCATCGGGAGAGGGAGGAAACATCGACTCCGAGTTTTGCCGGCGCGAATTCATCACTCACCGCCAACTTGAGGTCGATCGGCTTGGGAATGAGCCCAGCCGTGACCAGCTGATCGTTCAACGCCTTCCATCGGGCCGGATCGGATTTCCCGAAGGATTCCCCGCGGTCCGCCCGCCCCTGAAGGAATCGGTATCGCTTGATCTCCTGAACCGCAAATTCCAATCCGGGACGATCCGCCGTGGTGTTCAGCTTCTGAATCGCATCCAGGCTCCGCTTCGGATCGCGATAAAACTCCAGCCATCCGCGATACGCCCCCTTCGAAAACGCCCGAAGCCACTCGGGACGTCCCGACACCATCTTCTGCGGGGCCACCACCACGCGGTACGGATCAAACCCGCTCTCGCTGACCAGAATGCATCGCGAATCCACCCCCTGCTGCTTCGCGTAGAACGGCTCCGCATGCGGAAACGCCTGCTGAATGTACTCCGGATCCCGGATGAAGTTCGCCACCGTTCCTGTGTACGGCAGCACCGTCGTGTTCTGGTAGCGGTAGTGTTTTTGCAGATAGGTGAAGAAGGTCGCGCCAAAGGTCACCGCAACCCTCCGACCCGAAAGATCCGCGAGTGACTTCACCGGGGAATTCGCGTGAACCATGATCGCCTGGGCATCGTGCTGGTAGAACGGCATGAACGCCACCAGCGGGAGCCCGCGCGCCGCACCGAGCAGCGCCTTGTCCGCCGGCACGATTCCGAGTGTCGCGGGCTCGGTGCTCACGTGCATCTCGATGTTCGGATTCGGTCCACCCTGCACGATCTCCACATCGAGCCCCTCCTCCCGCCAGTAGCCGTTCTCCAGCGCCGCGTAAAACCCGCCGTCATCCGCCTCCGCGTACCAGTGGAGAAACAGCTTGAGCTTGGGGCGAGCAGGATCCGCCGTCGCCGAGGCCTGATGCAGGATTAGAAGAAGGAAAACTACCAGCAGCCTGAAGTGGGCTCGCATAATGAATGCTTTGAAATTGCGGTGAACCAGTGCTCCTGATTCAATTACCGCGTTCAGTTACTAACCCAACTGACAACCGGCTCACAATCGTTTTTGATAGTTATAATTATATCCTATGCTGGTGACCCAACAGCCCCTTCTTCGGCGGTTTTGGTACCCGGTGATGCCGGTATTATTATTGGATCAGGGCCCCCAGCCCTTCACCCTCCTCGGCGTTGAATTGGTGCTCTGGAAAAGCGCCTCCGGAGCTGTGTCCGTGGTCCGCGACCGCTGCCCGCACCGGCATGCAAAACTCTCGCGCGGATGGGTCGAGGGTGAGGAACTGCGCTGCGGGTACCACGGCTGGTCCTTCGACCGCGAAGGCACGTGCACCCGCGTGCCGCAGAAGGAAGACGGCGACTCCGGGCGCATCTGCGTCCAACACTTCCACTCCGAAGTCCGCTACGGCTACGTGTGGGTCTCGCTCGATGCGCCGCTCACCGACATTCCCATTCTTGAGGAGGATTCCACGCCGGGCTTCCGCAGGATTTACGAGTTCTATGAGCCATGGAAGTGCAGCGGGCTTCGTCTCATGGAGAACTCCTTCGACAACGCCCACTTCAGCTTCGTCCACAAGGAAACCTTCGGAAAACTCGAAGCTCCACAGCCCAGCAAGATGGACCTCGAGCCCTTTGCCGACGGGTTTGGATTCACCATGCGGACGGTCGTGCCCGTGCGAAACAACAAGCTCGGTCAGCTCTCCACCGGCATCGCCCAGGCCGAAACGGTTCGGAACAACACCGGAATCTGGTGGATGCCGTTCTGTCGAAAACTGCGCATGCAGTACCCCACCGGACTCGTCCACACCATCTTCACCGCGGCCACCCCGATCGACGATTCCAGCTCACAGATTGTGCAGATCGCCTTCCGCAACGACACCGAGGTGCAGACCCGCGCGGCAGATGTCATCGCCTTCGACCGCGCCGTGGTCAGCGAGGATCGGGCGATTCTCGAATCAACCACCTTTGATACCCCGGTCGATCTGAAGCGACGCGACGAGGTTCACATGGCCTCCGACGAACCCGGGCTCCTCATGCGCCGTCAACTCCTCGCGAAGTTCAAGGAGTTCGGGGAGGCCGAAGTGCACGGCTGGACCGGCGGCGATGCCTACCCATCCCTGGAACGCGCCCGCGGAGCGACCCCAGCGTCTCCCACGGTTTCCTACTGATTCGCCCGGGTCTCGGCCGTCCCGCTTTTCGTTTACTCCGCAGACTCAAACACCGTTTTCCCTGCGACAAAGGTCCGACGAACCACCCAGGCGAGACTCGTTCCGACGTAGGGCGAATGGCGGTGACGGTCGAGCAGTTGATCCCGTTGGATTGGCGTTCCGCGACCCGGCCGCAGAAGACACAAATCCGCCGGCGCTCCGGGACGGATCTGCCCCAGAGCCGGATCCAGATGAAATCGTCTGGCCGCATTCGCGCTCAACAGGGAGGCAATTAGAACCAGATCGATCCCCCGGGACAGCCCCTCCGAATACATCAACGGAAGGGAATGCTGAACGCCTGAAATCCCGCCCCAGGCCTCGGCGAACGGTCGCCCCGACTTCATCGAAGGCGGACACGGGGAATGGTCCGATCCAATCGTGTCCACTTCCCCTCGCGCCACACAGGCCCACAGTCCTGACCGGGTGGCTTCATCACGCAACGGAGGCGCACACTTGACCAGCGCCCCGAGCCGTTCCAGATCCTCGATCGTGAACATCAAATAATGCGGACAGGTCTCGACCGTGACATCCACACCCGCGCGCTTTGCCGACTGAATCAGCGCCAATCCCTCGGGACAACTCACGTGAACCACATGCAGCGGACAACCGGTTTCCGCGGCAAGATCGAGCACTTCACGAATCGCCAGCAACTCCGCTTCAATAGGACGCGAGGCCACAAACCCACGCGGATCCGTTGCTCCCGTTAATCGCGCCTGCTCACCGAGTCGCGCAGTCAACGCTTCGTCCTCCGCATGGACGGCCAGACACATCCCCGGCAGTCCGGCGATGATCTTCATCCCGGCGCGCAACGTGGCGGCATCGGACCTCGAGAACTCCTCGATTCCACTGTTCGACATGAACGCCTTGAACCCCACCACCCCGCGCTCCGCGAGCGGCGCAAGCTGATCGAAATTCCCCGGTACCAATCCGCCCCACAATCGCGTCCGAACCCGGCTGTGCTGCTGGCTGCACCTGATTTTCTGATCAAACGCCTCCACGGTCACCGTCGCCGGAGAGGAATTCAGGGGCATGTCAAAAACCGTCGTCACCCCGCCCGCCGCAGCCGCTGCGGACCCCGTGGCAAAGCCCTCCCATTCGGTTCTGCCCGGTTCGTTGAAATGAACGTGCGCGTCAATCATCCCCGGCACCAGCAGGCACCCGGAGGCATCCAGTTCCTCGCGCGCAGATCCGCTCAAGGACGCCGCCATCGCAGCAATCGCTCCCTCCGCGATCCCCACGTCCACCGGGATAACGCCGTCGGGAGTCACCACACGCGAATCCCGGATCACGCAATCGAATGAGCTCATCAACGGATTCCTTTCCCGCTCACGGCAACATCCCCATCGGCCAGCCGGCACACCGCATCGGCAAGGACCGACAGGCCCGCAGCGATGTCCGTCGGCGACGCAAACTCATCCGGATGATGACTCACCCCGCCCCGGCAGCGGACAAACAGCATGGCCACCGGACACACACGGGCCATCACGGCGGCGTCATGTCCCGCACCGCTGACCAAAACCGGTACATCCCTCTGCACCCGCTCGACGCCTGAACGGAGAACTGCGGACAGGTGTTCATCCATCGGCACCGCTGTGCCTTCCTGCAGTATCTCCCATCGGAGCCCAATGCCACGAACGGCCGCGAGCCGCGCGGTTTCAAGTTTGAGCTGTTCGACCGCCGCTGCCAGCACCGCATCCACGGCGTGGCGGATATCGAGGCTGAGGGTCACCGTGGCGGGCACCACGTTGCTGGCCGACGGTTCGACGGCAATCTGTCCCACGGTCGCTCTCATTCCATCCACCGACCGCGCCTTCGCCTCCACCGCAAGAATGCACTCTGCAGCGGCGCACAAGGCATCGCGCCGAAGCTCCATCGACGTGGTCCCTGCATGATCCGCACGTCCGGTGAACAGCAGACGCGCCCGCGTCTGCGCCGCGATGGCCGAAACCACGCCCACCGCTCGGTCCACAGACTCCAGATGCGGCCCCTGTTCGATGTGCACCTCGAGGTAGCCGATCAACCCGTCCGGCGTTCGCTGCGCGGCCAGCACCGATTCGGCGACACCGCCCTCATGCGACAACACCTCCCTCAATGTCACGCCTTCCTCCCCTCGAAGCCCCAGCCAGGCCTCCTGAAATTGGCCGATGTAGAACGCGCTCCCCAGATACGCGGTTTGAAATCGCAGGCCCTCCTCATCCGCAAACCCGACCACCTCGACATCGAACGGAGGCACTTTTCCCCACGCCTGCAGCTGCTCCACGCACGCCAGGGCGGTGAGCACTCCAAGGGGGCCATCAAACCGTCCCGCATCGCGAACCGTGTCGAGATGCGACCCCAGCACCAGCAAGGGCCGGGGAACGCCTGGAGTCGGCACCACCGCGGAATCCCGGCGAAGCCGAACGTTTCCGATCGCGTCCACCGTAGGAACGAGGCCCGCCGCCGTTCCCCACTCGATCATCCGCTGGTTCACCCGGCGCATGGCATCGGATTGAAACCACCGGGTGAGGCGGCCCGGCTCCTCGCTGATGCCGCCGAGCTCGTCGAGACGAGCCTGCAACCGGGCCAGAATCCCTGGATCAATCGGCCTGGATGCGCGATCAACTTCCACGGTAGGTCGAATACCCCCAGGGAGTTACCAAAAGAGGTACATGGATCGGTTCACCCCCGCTGGAAATTCCGAAACGGACCGGAATCTCATCCAGAAACGGAGGGCTACCGCCGGAAACGCCGCGGGCCGCGAAGTAGGCCCCGATCTGAAACCGCAATTCGTATCCTCCGGGCACCAGTTCGGACTGCACCAAAAGCGGAACATCGGTCCGTCCATCCGCATTGGTCACCGTCTCAAGAAGACGCTTCCACTCCCCGCCTTCGAATCGCCACAGGCTCAACCGCACTCCCGCGGCCGGGCGTCCCACGGAGACATCGAGAACGTGCGTGCTGAGTTGAATCGGTTTGGATGACATCAACGCCTGCAGCCGGTGCCACGCGATGCGACCAATCTGCCGCAACGCTTCGGTCATCTCTGCGGCGCGATCATTCGCCACCCGGCGGCGGAAGGCTTCAAAGATCCCCTCCTGCGCGTGATCGCGGACGCAAATGACAAACGGGAACTCAAATTTGGTACGGTACTCCTCGTTCAACGCGGTCATCACCCGGAACTGTTCCGGCGTGAGCTGATCAAGGCGTGCGGATTTCTGCTCCAACCGGCTGTGATCGGTGAGCTCGCCGGCGATGGCCAGTTTTCCGGCGAGATCCGGATGAGCGCGAATCAACGCCAACTGCTCGCCCGCGCTCGCCTGAGCCACGATGACGATCAAATGCGCGTAATATTCCCCGATCGAGGCAAACGGACGCAGGGATGCCGCACGCTCCGCAATCCACGGGGAATGCTCGAAGAGAGGAGCGGTCACGGTGACGAATTCGTGGAATGGCAACTGATTCAGCGTGACAAGGTCCAAAGCCATGGGAGAAGAAAAGGCCGGAAAATGCGGCCGTTTTCGCCTGACCCAGCGAAACTCGCAACCGCGCGCATCCCTTCGCATGCACCTACTCCACAGTCAATACGGCAAATCTGCGGTGGGCCTGTTGAAGATCTTTCGCGATGGCCCCATCCATACCGTGAAGGAAATCACGGTCTCCGCGCTGGTCACCGGCGACTTTTCCAGTGCGTTTCTCGAAGGCAACAACGCCACCACCGTGCCCACCGACACGATCAAGAACACCATCTACGCACTCGCCCGCGATCAATTCCGGCTCGATGGCATCGAGGCGTTCGGACTCCGCCTCGCCCGTCATTTCCTCGACAAATACTCCTCCTTTTCCGGAATCACCCTGGAGCTTCAGGAACGCAGCTGGGATCGGATGGAGCTCGGTGGCGTGCCGCAGCCGCATGCATTTCAGGGATCCGGCAATGGCCTTCGCACGGCGATGATTCAAGCCGATCGAACCGGAGAACCCGTGGTCTCGGCCGGCATTTCCGAATTCGAGATCCTCAAATCCACCGGTTCGGGATTCGTCGGATTCCCCAAGTGCGAGTTCACCACGCTTCCCGAAACCACCGATCGCATCATGGCCACCCGACTCCATGGCACGTGGCGATTCCAGCGGCTGCCCGACGACTTCAATCGCGTCCACACCCTCGTCCGAGAAGCGTTCCTCGAAGTGTTCGCCACCCGATACAGCCGTGCCGTGCAGGAAACCTTGTTTCAAATGGCATCGCTGGCGCTTGAGCGCGTGCCGGAGCTCGATCAGGTCACGCTCCGTCTGCCGAACCTGCATTACTTCTCCTACGATCTCGCGCGCTTCGGGATGACCAACGAGAACGAGATTTTCTATCCCGCTCCCAATCCCCACGGCGACATTTCCGCCACTGTCACGCGCTGAACCCGAATCCCAGCGAATCCGCCATGCCGTCCTCCGTCCGTTCCGTGAATCCGCCCGCCCGCCTGCTCATGGGCCCGGGCCCGATCAATGCCGATCCCCGGGTCCTTCGGGCGATGTCGGCCCCACTCCTGGGACAGTATGATCCGCAGTTCCGCGCCTACATGCGCGAAACCCAGGAACTCTACCGGCAGGTTTTTGAGACCAAAAACCGTTCCACCCTGTTGGTCGACGGCACGGCGCGCGCCGGCATCGAATCAATTTTGGTCTCCCTCATCGAGCCGGGCGATGTGGTGCTCGTTCCCATTTTTGGTCGATTCGGCCATCTGCTCTGCGAGATCGCGTCCCGCTGCGGAGCCGACGTTCGATCGATCGAAACTCCATGGGGAACCGTGTTCACGCGCGATCAGATCGCCGACGCGCTTCGCACCCACCGGCCGAAGCTGCTGGCCATCTGCCAGGGCGACACCTCCACCACCATGTGCCAGCCGCTCGAATGGCTCGGGCCGCTCTGCCGCGAGCACGGGGTTTGGAGCTACGTGGACGCCACCGCTTCGATTGGTGGACAACCGTTGCGGGTCGATGCGTGGAGCCTCGATTCCGTATCGGTCGGATTGCAGAAGTGCCTCGGTGGACCCTCCGGCATTTCGCCGATCACCCTGAGCGATGCAATGGTTGAACGGATTCAAACCCGCTGGCATGTGGAAGCGGGCATTCGTCCTGCGGGATTCACCCCGGGCACCGGACCGCGGATTCCGAGCAACTACCTCGATCTCGCGATGATCCTTGCCTACTGGGAACAGGGATTGAATCACCACACCGAGGCGACCTCCATGCTCTACGCGGCGCACGAATGCGCCCGCATCCTGCTGGAGGAAGGGCTCGAAGCAGCCTTCGAACGCCATGCCCTGAATCATCGCGCGATGCGCACCGGACTCACGGCCATGGGGCTGAAGCTCTACGGCGACTCCGCGAACACGATGCGCAACGTGACCGGCGTCTTCATTCCCGACGGCGTCCACGGCGAGGCGGTCCGGCAAACGATGCTGGAGGATTTCGGGATCGAAATTGGAACCTCGTTCGGACCTTTGGCCGGCGTGATCTGGCGCATTGGCACCATGGGCTACAACGCGCGCAAAGACTGCGTCCTCCAGACCCTCGCCAGCCTCCACGCCGCACTCCGCCTCCACGGCTTCCGCCCAACCTCCGACGGAGTCCTCGAAGCACACGCCTGTTATTGATTCTTGGACCGAAGTCCAAAGTCCCAGGTCCAAGGTCCAAAGCCCGATCGAGCTCCGAGTTCCCCATCTGCCAGCTTCAATCTGCGAGCTCCCCCGCGGTCTCGTCCGCGGTTCAGAACTGATCTTCCTTCTCCTTGAACAGGAGGTTGAAGGTGGTGAGCGATCCGTAGCAGCGGGTGATGTATTGCTGCCAGTCGAACTTGTCGGCACTGGTCAGCGTTTCGCTCGCGTTCACCTTCTGCTCCAGCACGCGCAGGTTGTTCCGCACCATCACGATCTTGTGGAACAGCACCTCGAGCTCGATCTCCTTCGTGGCCAGCGCCGGATCGTGGGGATGCAGCACCAGCTTCCCTCCACGCCATTTCGGCGCGAGCTCCTTCACGCGATCATCCGGTTTTTCCAGCCCCAGACGATCCGCCAGCGCAGCCACCGTCTGCTCGATGAGTTGTGACAGCGGCAGGCTCAGTCCGGACAACCCGGCTTGCGGTTCGGCCGGGGTCAATCCGCTCGATTCAGGTTCCACCGGTTTGAGCCCGTCGATGAACAACACCTCGGCGGCGTGTTCATTGAGGGCCTTGACCACACCCGATCCGTAAGCCGGGTGTACCACGTTCATCCCAATGTGGAGTTCGGAAAGTTTCATGCCCAAGAGCCAACCACGCCCTCAATCCGCCGCGAGTAAAAACCAAACCGGAACCAAAAGCCCTCTGGAGGGGGGACACGGACGGAAAAATCACTGCGATCGGAGGCGGCAGCGGATCCAGATGCCAGATGCTGGATGAAGGATCTAGGAGTGGGATTCCCGAACTTAGAACCTCGGGGCCCAGGACTTTCAGTCGACGATCCGTTCCCTGGAGGCCCCGGGAATCGAGCCGGGCCTACTTCACGCCATCTTTGAACGTCACCACCAGCTCATCGGGCCTGGCGTAGCCGAGTTCGCGGATTTTGCGTTCGAGGAATCGGGAGTCGGTTTTGAGAAGCCGGATCTCCGTATCCAGTCGCTTGGTCTCAGCCTCCAACCGCTCTACTTCCGCCTGCTTGCGCTGAACCCGCTCCTGGTATTGCTGATTTTTCTGGATCAGGGGCAGATAGCTCATGCCGATGCCCGCCAGCACCGCCAGCACGATCAGCACGACCAGGACACGGTTCATCCAACCGAAAAATCCCAGTTCTACTTCGCCTTGTTGCGGTGCCGCCATGATGTTCGTGCTCTTGCTTAAAAATTGGGTTCGAACGTTGCGAACTGCTTCGACCGATTCCGTTCTCGTTATTTGTACACCTGCCGCATCTTGGTGAGCTTCTTGTCCGGTCCAAAAGTGAGGACCAAGTGAGCCTCCGGCGTCTCGTACACATCCACCGCACTGCCCCAGTACCGGCGGTGCCGATACCCAAAGCTGGGCGAACTGACGATTCGACCGCTGCTGAGCATCCAATCCGCCACCAAGGTCCCGTCGGTGAGCGTTTCCTTGCTCTCCGGCGGACCAAATTCCTGCACCGCGTCGTCGTACGCGTAATGACCGATGCGCTGATTCCAATTGGGTCCGGACGCGCATCCTGTCGCGATTCCGGCCAGAACCACCCCGATCCAAACCATCCGTAAGAACGAGCTCCGGGAGCCGTTCGCAAACCGAGAATTCCCGGTTTCCGGAGCGGAAGGCTCCGACACGGGAGTCGGCGTCGAAAAGGATGTCGGTGAATGAAGCCAGCGGGCCACGCCCGTTGATACTGAGGCCGATAAAAAAACGCAACGAACGATTGACAGATGTTTGAAATCGGCGGCCGGGACGTTCCAAACTTGGTGCGTCCCAAAGGGGTCGGAGCGATTGCCCCGGAACCCGACTCGGGTATTCTGCCGGGCCATGTCCTCTGACCCGACCCCGCTCGAACGCTGGTTCGCCAGCCGCTTCGCCGGGCCCACCCCGCCCCAGGCGGAGGCGTGGCCCAGGATTCGGGAGGGGAAGAACGTGCTGATCGTCTCCCCAACCGGCACGGGCAAGACCTTCGCCGCCTTCCACGAAATCCTGCGCACCCTCGCCCGGGAACACGCCGAAGATCGGCTGAAGGATGGCCTCCAGTGCCTCTATCTCTCGCCCTTGCGAGCCTTGGGATACGACCTCGCCCGGAATCTGACCGGTCCGCTCCGGGAAGCCTACGGGGACCCGTCTCCCATCCGCGTGGGAATCCGGTCGGGCGACACCGACGACAAGGAGCGCCAGCGCCAGATCGAGTCCCCGCCCCATCTGCTGGTCACCACGCCGGAGAGCCTCGGCCTCCTGCTCAGCCAGCCGCGCTGGATCCGCCAGCTGCTGAGCATCCGGTGGGTGATCGTGGATGAAGTGCACTCCCTCGCGGAAAACAAACGCGGAACCCACCTCGCACTCAGCATGGCGCGGTTGGACGACCTTCGTTCCACCCTCGGCAGCCTGCCGCCGGTCCAACGCATCGGACTCAGCGCCACCGTCGCCCCGGTCGATGACGTTGCGCAGTTCCTCTGCGGCACCGGGCGTCCATACACCGTTGTCCAGGCCGACACCGTCAAACGCATCGAACTGAAGGTGTACACCCCGCTGCAACGGAATCCCTACCCGATGGCCGGATTCACCGGGGTGCGGATGATGGGAGCCTTGTCCAAATTGGTGCAGAAGTTCCGTACCACCTTGGTGTTCACGAACACTCGAAGCGGGGCGGAATCGGCCACCTTTTGGCTGAAGGAAAAACTGCCCGCGCTGGCGAATCAAATTGAGTGCCACCATGGCAGTCTGGACCGCGATGCCCGGTTGGAGGTCGAGGACCGCCTCAAGCGCGGTGAACTGCGCGCGGTGGTGTGTTCGACTTCGCTGGAGCTGGGCATCGACATTGGATCGATCGATCTCGTCGTCATGCTCTCCACCCCTAAGGGAGTGGCCAAGGCCCTGCAACGGACCGGGCGGGCGGGACATCGGATCGACGAATTAAGCCGCGGGTTGCTGATGGCGACGAACGTCCACGACCTGGTGGAATGCTGCGCTACGGCTCTTTTGGCCCGTCGAGGGCACTTGGACGCCATTCGCATTCCGGAAGCGCCGCTGGATGTGCTGGCGCAGCACCTGATGTCTATGGGATGCCTCGGCGAAGTAGTGAGGGAGGAGGCGTACGCGTTGGTGCGCAGGAGCTATCCGTATCGAAATCTCTCCCGCGAGGATTTCGATGCCGTGCTCGAATACTTGGCCGGAGGAGGCCAGTCGCTCCGAAAGCAATACGCGGACGTGTTTGGCCGGATCGTGGTGATGGAATCCAGCGGTCGATACGAAGCCCGGGCGGGCGCCTCGCGACGGGATTTCCTGATGAACATCGGAACCATCGCCACCGAGGGCGTGGTGCGTGTGGTGCTAGGCGGTCGCCCGCTTGGCACCGTCGAAGAGGGCTTCATGCGCGGGATTCGCGCGGGCGACGTCTTCATGCTGGGCGGTCGCGCTCTTCAGCTCGAGAAGACCACCGGAATGGAAGCGCACGTGCGCCGGGCCGATGGGGCAATTCCCACGGTTCCCCGGTGGGGGGCCAACAAGATGCCGCTTTCGAACCGCGTTGCCCGCGAGATTGCTTCCTTTCGGGCCGAACTGCGGCAACGCATCGAAGCCCTTCCCTTCCGAGAAACCCCGTCGCTCATCCCCTGGGTGGCGAAGCGGCTCGAATGCGCGGAACCCAATGCCTCCGTGATTTTCCGGATTCACGCCGCCCAGCATCATTTGAGCGAAATCCCCACCGACGATTTTCTGCTGGTGGAGGAATTCATCGAACCAACTCAAGAAGCGGACGAACCCCGCGACGCCAGTCCTGCGAATTCGGGCACCGCTCCGAAGCCGGATCCCCAGCAGGAGTTGCTTCTCGCGCTCGCAGGTCCGCCCAAGATCACAGCCGGGCTGCGAGGGCGTCTGTTTGAAAAGCCGAAAGGTCCGAGGCCCAAAACGAGAACGGATGCGTCCGCCCCACCACCGCCGGGGCTTTTGCAGCAGGATTCCGTACATTACTTCTTCCACACCCTGCTCGGACGTGCGGCCAACGACACCCTGGCCCGTGTCGTGACGGTTCGACTGTCGCGCCGAATCGGCGGCAATGCGGTGGTGACGGCGGATGATTACGGATTCGTCCTGACCGTAACCCTCGGCCAACGACTGACAGCGTCGGACCTTCCGGCATTGCTGGATCCAGAGGGATTCGACGACGACCTGGAACATGCACTGCGGTCGTCCGACCTTCTTCAGCACAGCTTCCGAAATGCGGCCCAGACCGGGTTGATGATTTATCGAAATTATTTCGGTGAAGCGCGGGCCCTGCGAAAGGTGCAGTGGAGCGCCGAAGTCATCTTCAACGTGTTGCTGAAGCACGAGCCCGACCACGTGCTGCTGCGGGAGGCGCGACGCGACACGTGGCACACCTTTCTCGATCGGGAGCTGGCGCTCGAATATCTCAAATCGAGAAAAGCGCGCTCCCTTCCCATCCGGCTGCGTGCCGTACCGCAGGTGACGCCACTGTCCTTTGCCATGTACGCCACCCGGTTGAAGGAAACCCTGATGGTCGAAGATCCGCGGGAATCCCTCGAACGGCTGTGTCACCAGTGGTGGCAACACATGGAAGCGGAAGTGCCGGGAGGGGACACCAATTCAAAATGAGAAATTAAAAATTAAAAATTGGGAGAATACGCCGCGAGGCGAAGGCGCGACGTTCCACATTTTTAATTTTTAATTATTCATTTTGCACCCTCCGTCTCGGGCACTTCGTAGCGATACGCACGGCCGCGGCTCTCCGGGTCCCAGCCGTTGGCCAGGGCGGCTTCGATGGCCGGTGTGAAGGCTTCGATCAACATCGCCTTGCGCGGGGGCGTGCGCATGCCGAAACGCGAAAACGGGAAATCAATCACCAGCTCGCGCGTGCGTTCCGGCTCCAACCACACCGAGACCGACACGCCATAATACCCCGCCCCGCCACGCAGATTTCCCCACCCATGACGGTAGAGCCATTGATATTCCACGCCGTCGAGAGTGATGCGTTCGTACTTGGGTGCAGAGCCAGACACGCCCGAAGTCTAGCCCGAAACCGGGGCGGATTTCACTGATTTCACCGCTTTTTCTCGTTCCGTCTCCCCACTCATCGGGCGGCCGATTCCACCGGGATCCAGCTGCGCTTGAAGCAACGGTCGATCCGATCGCGAATCCGCAGCCGCCGTGCCCGCGGCACCAGCCGACGCCGGCAGGCCCCGCCATCGGGCGAAGGCAGCGGATCCGAATCATCCTCGCGCCACACGGCCTCGTGGCAGAACAAACTGGTCCACTCGCGCACCGCCTGACGGTCGTGATCCGTCCCGCCCACCAGACGAAACCGCCCATCCGAAAGCTGATACAACCGGGCCGACCCAATGGCCACGATCAGCTTGCCGGGCGAGAACCGGCTGCGGCACCAGCGCACCCAGTCGTTCGACTTCGAGAGGAGATTCCCCTTCAGCGAGGAGAAGTGATCGGAATGAAAGTTCATATGCGAGTGAGGTTAGAGGGAGGGGTCGGACATTGGCCGTCCGAGGGTCGAATTCCTGAAAAAACGGGTCTCCCTTCGCGTTCCACTCACGCCGATCCTTGCATCCGCCGGGTCGGCTGCGGGAAGGTGGCCCCGACGCGATCGATCGCCTTGCCTGATCTGCCCAACCTTCCCGATGCCCCTGCTTTCCATCCATGACCTCGAGGTGGAGTTCCGCCTCAACGACCGATGGGTCCGCGCGGTGGATGGCGTGTCGTTCAGCATCGAACCCGGTGAGACGCTCTGCCTGGTTGGCGAAAGCGGCTGCGGGAAAAGCGTCACGGCCTTGAGCATTGGCCGTCTGCTTCCCGAACCGCCGGCCCGCTACTCCGGCGGACGCATCGAAGTCGAGGGACACGACATCTTGTCCATGAGCCCGCGGGAGCTTCAGCGGATTCGCGGCGGTGTGGTGAGCTACGTGTTTCAGGAACCCGCCGCCGCACTGAACCCGGTGTTCCGCGTGGGATCCCAAATCCTGGAAACCCTCCAGATCCACCGCCCTGCCAAGGCCACCCAGGCCGAGGTGGTGCGACTGCTCGGCGATGTGGGAATCCCGGATCCAGAACGCCGCGCCCGGAGTTACCCGCATGAACTCTCCGGCGGCATGCAGCAGCGCGTGATGATCGCCATGGCCATCGCCACCGAACCGCGGTTGCTCATCGCCGATGAACCCACCACAGCCCTCGACGTCACCATCCAGGCCCAGATCCTCGAACTGCTCAAAGACCTGAAGCAGCGCCTCGGCATGGCCATCCTGCTCATCACCCACAACCTCGGCCTTGTGGGGGAAATCGCCGATCGAGTGGCCGTGATGTACGCGGGACAAATCGTGGAAACCGCCCCGGTCGGCTCGCTGCTCCACGCCCCCGCGCACCCGTACACGCGGGCCCTCATCCAGAGTGTTCCAGAATTGGGACACCCCCGGGAACGCTTGATTGCCATCCCGGGAACCGTGCCCATGCCTGGAACGTGGCCGGCCGGGTGCCGCTTCGCGCCACGCTGCCCGGTGGTGCAGGACGATTGCCGGACGCTCGCGCCTTCGTTGAAGTCCATCGCCGGCAACCGGTCGGTCCGTTGTCCGCACTCAGCCCCAGGTTCGACCGCATCCTCCTGACGTCCTGCCGTCCCTTTTTCCATGCCGCTGCTCGAACTCGAATCCCTTCAGGTGCGCTTCCCGGTGGAACGCGGTTTCTTCGGCCGCGGGACCCGGGTGGTCCACGCGGTGGAGGACCTTTCCCTCACCGTGGCGGCGGGCGAAGCCGTGGGGTTGGTGGGCGAGAGCGGATGCGGGAAAACCACGCTCGGACGCGCCCTGCTCCGTCTGATCGAGCCCACTTCGGGAACGATTCGTTTCAACGGCGAGGACATCACGCACCTGCCCGCCGGGGAACTGCGAAGCCGGCGCCGGCAGTTCCAGATGATTTTCCAGGACCCGTTCGGGTCGTTGAATCCCCGGCTCACCGTCGGACAAAGCCTCGCCGAGCCGCTCGAAATCCACGGGATTGCTTCGACTCCCGCAGAGCGCGCGGAACGCATTGCGACGCTGCTGCGATCGGTCGGGCTGCACGCGGATCATGCCGACCGGTACCCGCACGAATTCAGCGGCGGGCAGCGTCAACGCATCGTGATTGCGCGCGCGCTCGCGGTGGAGCCGAAGCTGCTGGTGTGTGATGAACCGGTGAGTGCGCTGGATGTGAGCGTGCAGGCGCAGGTGGTGAACCTGCTGCAGGATCTCCAGCGCGAGCGGGGCGTGGCGTTGCTGTTCATTTCCCACGACCTGGCGGTGGTGGAGCATCTGTGCCAGCGCGTGGCGGTGATGTATCTCGGACGCGTGGTCGAACTGGGACCGGCCCGCGAAGTATGCCGGCGTCCCTCGCATCCGTACACGGCTGCCCTGCTGTCGGCGGTGCCAACGCTCGATGCGACATCGCGTCAGAAACGCATCGTGCTGCGCGGCGATCCGCCGTCACCGATCGATCCGCCCTCCGGTTGCCCGTTTCACCCGCGCTGTCCGATCGCCCAGGACCGGTGCCGATCCGAACGCCCTGCCCTGCGGGAAATCCAACCCGGCCGCTGGAGTGCCTGCTGGGTCGAGGCGGATCAGTTGAAGGGGAGGAGTTAGGGACGGAGGCGAAGTCCAAAGTCCAAAGTCCAAAGTCCAAAGTCCAAAGTCCAAAGTCCAAAGTCCAAAGTCCAAAGTCCAAGGTTGAGCTGCGGCGCGTTTTGTTTTCGTAGCCGCCGAGGGGACGAGGCGGATCAGTCGGATTCCAGAAACGCGCCCGTACTTTTATTGGGCCGGACTCGCGGTACCCATCGCGGGCGGTTTGTCAATTGCGTCACTCCCGCCCAATCCAACGAAGACCACTCCATCGCTTGGGGTGATCCGCCTTCTCCCGGCGGCGGCTACGAAGACGCGAAGCAAAACAGTCCCAATCGCTGCGCCTTCACACGGGGTCCGCAAACGAACTTGGGGCTTGGGTGGAACCGAGCCCTCCACCGTTTTGCCCTCTTCGATCTGCGATCTTCGATGTCCGATTCTCACTCCCCCCGGCTGCGCCACACACGCCAGTCGAGCCAGGGAAAAATCGGACTCATCGATTCCCACTCGCTCAACCGGGTTTCAAATTCGGAATCCGTTTCCATCCGCTCCGAATCCGAATCCGACAACGCCTCGCTCAGCGCATGGAACCGCTCCAGATGCGTCCGGATCCGCACCGCCGGATAATCCCCCGCAGTCCGCATGCGTACCAAAAATGGCCAGTCACTCGACTGCGCCAGCAACAGTTCGCGTCCCGCCTGACGCAACGCCCGGTCCACCACCGCACCCACCGGACGCCCCGAGTATCGGTCGGCCAGCGACCGCATCGCCCAGCCCGCACGACGCAGCGGCGTTTGCATCCAGGTGTTCGACTCGTCGAGCCACACCGCAAGATGCCCGCCCTCGCCCCAGGTCGAGGCTGCGGGCATCGACATTGCTGCGCCGCCCGCAAGACGCCCCGGAATCACGAGTTCCAATCCTGATCCAGGCTCACAGGTCCGCCGGATCACTTGATCCAAAAAGTCGGGTCCTTCGTGCCACCAGTGTCCGAACAATTCGGCATCGTACGGCGCCACCAGCAGCGGGGTTCCGCCCATCACGGCCCCCACTTTGCGCGACATGCGAAGCCGCTCCGACACAAAATGCGCTGCGTGCTCCGACACCGCATTCGCCGCCTCGGCGGGAAGATACGGCTGTTTGGATTCCGCCGGAACGTCCACGCCGGTGATCCGATGGTATTTGAATCCGGTGAAGGTGCGTCGGCCCGTGCTGAGGTGCGGACGCACGTAATCCCATTCGGCATCGTGGCCCAGATCGCGATGAAACTCGCGGTACCGCGGATCGCCGGGATAGCCGCCGGACCGGCTCCAGACCTGGCGCGCGCTCGCGGGGTCGCGTCCCACCGCCACGAGCCCGCCCGGCGTGCGCACGGGACGGAACACCGCGGTATGCGGGGTCGGCGTGCCATCGAGAACGCCGTGGGATTCGAGAACGATCCATTCCACCCCGAGGTCCAGCAGCGGCCCCTCCAGCTCCGGGGTCCATCCGCATTCGGGAAGCCAGAATCCACGCGGAATGCGGCCAAACCATTGTTCGTGCGACGCGCAACCGACCTCCAGTTGAGCGCGGAGCGACGCGGGTTCCGACACCAGCAACGGCAGCAGCGCATGCGTGCCGGCGCAGCCGAGGATTTCCAGATTCCCGGCATCGGAATGAACCCGGAAGCGTTCGAGAATCCAGCGTCCGGGATGCTCGGTGGCGCGGCACTGCTGAAGATGTCGCACGGCCGACTCGGCCAAGGGGCGCAGAACAGGATCCAGCGCGATGCGGTCGAGCTCCTTGCCTCCGAGTTCGATCAGGGAATCCAGATGACGGAGGTAACGCTGTTCCAAAAATGGGTCACCCAGCATCGCGCAGAGCGTCGGCGTGAGGGTGAGCGACAGCCGCCATGGAAGCGCATCACGGGTCCAGGCGTCACACCGCCAGACCAGCGGGAGGTAGCATTCGGTGATGGCTTCGAAGAGCCAGGTCTCCTCGAAAAAGCGCGGATGCTCCGGGTGCCGGACGTACGGCAAATGCGCATGGAGGATCAGCCCGAGCTGACCTTGGACGGAGGGATTCACGCGACGTGGGGAATGCCCGCCTCCAGCCGAACCGTGGCGCAGCGCGTCTCCTGCGAAGTGTCCTCCAACACGATGTGATGGGCACCGATCGACGACAACCGCTCCCCGACCACCCGACGGGCGATCTCGGGTCGATTGCAATCCCGGCTCAGGTGCCCGAGGTAGATGCGCCTCAAATGGTCGGCCGCGAGCTCCTCGGCCACGGCTGCTGCGGCGTCGTTGGAGAGATGCCCGTGCCGGGACAGGATGCGTTGCTTCAGGCTCCAGGGGCGACGCGTATCGTCTTGGAGCAGTTTCACGCAATGGTTGGATTCCAGCACGAGGATGTTCGACGGACGAACGCGTTCCAGAATCAGCCGGGTGGCGTGCCCGAGGTCGGTCAGGAATCCGACGTTCCCGGCGGAGGTGCGCAGGAGGAATCCGACCGGGTCCATGGCGTCGTGCGGAACACTGAAGGCATCGACCTCCACCTCCCCCACGGCAAACGTGCTGCCGGTCTCAAACACCGAGAACGAGAACTTCGATTCCGGGAACGCTTCCTGGATGGCCTCGCGAGTGAAGCGGTTGGCAAAGATCGGCGTGCCGGTCTTTCCACAAAGCGTTCCCAAGCCCTGGATGTGGTCGCCGTGCTCGTGCGTGACCAGGATTCCGGTGAGACCCTCGGGGGCGCGTCCGATCGAGGCCAGACGCTCACGAATCTGCCGCGCACTGAAGCCGGCATCGATCAGGATCCGGGTTTCCCCGACTTCGAGATAAGCGCAATTTCCCCCGGATCCACTGCCGAGGATGGTGAACTGAACGGGCACGCGTGGAGAATACCCGGGAGGCCGGTGCGGGACGAAGACCGAATTGCTGGGCATGATTCCTGCGGCCCATTTCAGCGCAATTTCACGGGTGAGAAGTCCGATTCATGGTTTTCGGGCACCCTCAATTTTCGTGCCAAATTTTTTGAGAAGCTTGTACGGCGGCTGGAAGTGGTCTATCTAGCCGCCGGTGTCTCAGGGTTTTCAACTTTCGCAGCGGATGTCGCAGCAGATGGTGCTGTCGCCGCAACTCCAGCAATCGCTGGCGTTGCTGCAGGCGCCGGTGCTGGAGTTGAAGGCCATGGTGGAGCAGGAGCTCCAGATGAATCCGATCCTCGAGGAGGTGGCGATGACCGAGATCACCACCGAGGAGCGGGAATCGCGCGGGGAGGATGCCGCCGCCCAGCTCGATCCGGCCGAGCCGCCGGCCGATACCCGGTACGACCCGGCCACCGAGAAGCCGGACGCCGAACCGGTGGACAAGTTCGACGCCGACCTGCAAAAGCTGCTGCAACTCGACCAGGAATGGCGCGAGCACTTTTCGGCCACGAACACCATCAACCGGTCCACCCCGGACGATGAGGAACGCCGGCAGTTCATGTTCGATTCGCTGACTGCGGATCACAACCTGCAGTCCGAGCTCCTCGACCAAGTGCGGCTCTCCGACATGGACGAGCGGTTGCGTCCGGTTGCGGAGTTGATCGTCGGCAACATTGATGACCACGGCTATCTGCAGTCAGGTCTGCCGGAATTGAATTTTTCCACCGGCATCCCGCTCGAGGATCTGGAGGCGGCGCTGAAGATCGTGCAGTCCTTCCACCCGGCCGGAGTCGGGGCGCGGGATTTGCGCGAATGCCTGATGCTCCAGGTGGAGCGGGCAGGCGGCGAGGAGTTGCTGGAGTACGTGGTGCTCCGCGACCACATGGAAGCGCTGGGCAAGCGCCGGTTCCCGGAGATCGCCAAGCACCTCGGCATCACCCCGGCCCACGCGCAGAAGCTTTCCGAAAACATCGCGCGACTCGACCCGCGCCCGGGCCGCATCTACGCCGCGGATTCCAACCAGTACGTGCTGCCCGAGGTCACGGTGATCAAGGGCGAAGACGGGGAATGGGCGGTGTCCACCAACAGCGATCACCTGCCCCACCTGCGGATCAGCAACACGTACAAGGATCTGCTCGCCCAGGCCGAAACCTCGGCCGAGGTGCGGGAATACATCCGCGAGAAAATCAAAGCGGGAAAATTCCTGATCAAGAGCATCCAGCAGCGCCAGAGCACGATTCTCAACATCGCCAACGAGATCGTGAAGCGGCAGACCGAATTCCTCGACAAGGGCGTCGCCCACCTCAAGCCCATGACCATGGTGCAGGTCGCGGAGGTGGTGGGGGTGCACGAGACGACCGTCAGCCGCGCCGTGTCGGGCAAGTACATGTCCACTCCGCAGGGGGTGTTCGAGATGAAGTATTTCTTCACCTCGGGCGTCGCGACCTCGAGCGGCGAGAACATGTCGAACACCAGCGTGAAGACCATCCTCGCCGAGCTCATCGCGGGTGAGGACAAAGGCAAGCCGCTGTCCGACGAGGAGCTGGTGGCACGATTGAAGGAAAAGGGAATCATGATCGCCCGACGGACGGTGGCGAAGTATCGCTCCGAACTGAACGTCCTCCCGAGCCACCTGCGGAAGTCGTACTGACCTCCCGACTTTGGAGTGCGGTGGCAGAGCGAAGCGTCGACACCGCTTTCGAAACCGGTGCCGAGAAAACACCGACCGGCGCCTCGCCGCAGCATCACCAAAGAGACGACTCCTCATCTTCGCGCCTCTGCGGTTCCTTCGCTTCGTTCCCTGCTCGGCGTTGACCAAAGCGGCGTGGCGCTCCGCTTCCCGCCGCACTCCAAGGTCGCCGTCCTCCTTGTGGAGTGCGGTGGCAGAGCGAAGCGTCGACACCGCTTTCGAAACCGGTGCCGAGAAAACACCGACCGACACGCTCGCCGCCGGAGTCAGACTTTGGGGATGCATTTTAGGCGAACCTCTGCTCCATTTCTTGAATCGCCCACGTTTCAACCTCGATCCGGGGCGCATCCACCGAACAGGGAGCGAACATGCCGGTCAGCACGCCAAGTCCCAATTTGATCCGCAGCCGCCGTGCACCCGACGGATTTGGGATCGCGATCGTTCGCTGGATCGTCTGGGCCCTCATTTCTCTTCGGATCGGCAGCATCGCCTTGGCCGGCACGCCCCCCACGACGGCCATCGCCTGGGGCACAGCGGTCAGCGGCCCCATCCGCCCACCGGCGTCCACCGAAGGACGCACCGTCGCCATCGCCGCGAACGACGGACATTCCCTTGCGCTCCTCGACGACGGCAGCGTGGTGGGCTGGGGCAACAATTCTCAGGGGCAGTCGGACGTCCCCGCCGAAGCCACCCATGACATCGTGGCCATCGCCGCCGGGTACAGCCATTCGCTCGCCCTCACGCGCGCCGGACGCGTGATCGCCTGGGGCGCGAATTCTGCGGGGCAATGCAAAGTCCCCATCGCGGCGCAGTCCGGCGTCACTCAAATCGCGGCAGGCCAGTCCCACAGCCTCGCCCTGCGGCGGGATGGATCGGTGATCGCCTGGGGAAACAACGCCAACGGCCAGACCGACACGCCGATCGATGCCGACCGCGACATCGTGTCCATCGGCGCCGGCACCTATCATTCGCTGGCGGTGAACCGGTCCGGAGCCGTGATTGCCTGGGGCGAAACCCGGAGCGGTCAATGTGCCGTGCCGATCGTCGCCAGCTCCGGTGTGGTGAAGGTTGCGGGTGGACGCTATCACTCGCTGGCGCTCAAGGGAGACGGCTCGTTGATCGCCTGGGGCAATGGAGACTTCGGGGCGGCAGCGGTCCCCACGAACCTGAACCGCGGCGTGGTCTCCATCGCTTGCGGCCCGATGTACAATCTGGCGCTGCGGGACGACGGAACGGTCCTGAGCTGGTCCGTGGGATCAAACGATGCCGCCAGTTCGCCGCCGAACCTGCCGAATCAATTTCGGGACATCGCCGCCGGGGCCGACTTCAGTCTCGGCTTGAGAGCCTCGCTGGCGCCCGCCTTCGTTGTGGTCCCAGAATCGCGAATCGAGCAGGCCGGCAAAACGCTGAGCCTGATGACCTCGCTCTACGACAAGGTCGATTCATTCCAGTGGCAGCTCAACGGAACGAATCTCCCCGGCGCGACCAACAACTGGCTGACCTTTGATCCGCTCCAGGTAAGCGATTCGGGCAGCTACACCTTGATCGCAAGCAACGCCTGGGGCATGAGCACGAGTGCGCCACCCACGGTTCTCAGCGTCTTTCGTCAAAAGGTGCCGGTGATCGTCAACCAGCCCCAGGGATTCGAGGCGACCGAAGGGCAAGCCACGATCCCCCTCTCCGTCACAGCCCTGGGCGGAACCCTTCAGTACCAATGGCAAAAGGATGGTGAAAATCTCCCCGGGGCGGTTCAGCAGATCCTGAACCTGGGCACGGCCACTCTTGCACTTGAAGGCCGGTACACGGTGATCGTGTCCAACGCCCTCGGGAGCGTGACTTCTTCGCCGCCGGCGGTGGTTCATGTGATTCCGATGGATCACGGTCCCCTCACCATTGTCCAAGGCCCCCAGAGCGCGGTGGTTCCGGAGTTTTCCTTCGTGCCGCTGCTGGTGACCGCTACCGGGAGTCCTTTGGAATTTCAGTGGTTCAAGAACGGCACGGCCATCCCAGGAGCCACCAACTCAAGCCTTGTGCTCCGCGCCATCCAAGCGACCGATTCCGGCTCTTATCAAGTGCGCGTGTCCAATGGCACCCGCTCCGTCACCAGCGATCCGCCGGCCCTCATCAGCGTGTTGCCGACGACCGCCCCGGTGATCGTCACCTCCCCCGTCGGCGGCAGGGTGAGTCCGGGCCAGTGGCTCACCCTCTCGATGACGGCCACGGGATTCCCACTGCATCGACAATGGTACAAGAACGGGAAAGCGATCGAAGGCGCCACCAACTCCACCCTGCTCGTTCTGGGCTCGAACTCAAAAAGCACAGGAGACTACACCGTCACGGTGGCCAATGCGGCAGGCAGCGTCACCAGCTCGCCCCCAGCCCGCGTGGTCTATTCCGCGCGCCCGGCGATTCGGTCGAAGGTGGAATTCGGCGGAACCAAAACTCATCCGCCCGACTCCTTCACGCTCACGCGCGAGGTCGTGCAGATCAAAAAAGGTTCACAGCACTACCTCGCGCTGTATGCGGACGGATCCGTGGGCGCGTGGATGGACCCCGCGCTTGAGTTCACGAGGAACCAACGGGGCGAACTCGTGCCCCAACTGTTGAACTACGGCCAGTCGGTGGTCCCAGCCGCCGCCGGGAGTGACGTGGTGGAGATCGAGGCCACCCCGTTCGGTTCCCTCGCGCGGAAGTCCGACGGCACGATCGTGGCCTGGGGTTTCGGAATCCCCTTTGGCCAGGCGCGCGTTTCGCCGCCCTCCAGCGTCCGCTCCATCGCGGGAGGCGAAGGCCTGTTCATGATCAACGCCGACGGCGGCGTGGTGATGTGGGATCCGTCGAGAAACAGTTTCGACCAATACATCGTTCCCCCTGCGGCATTGAGCGATGTGGTCACCGTCGCGGGAATCTTCGCGTTGAAACAAAACGGAACGGTGGTCGCGCTCGGGAGCGAACCCGTCCCGGCGGCAGTCCGCACCGGAATGGTGGCCATCGCTTCGCAGCGTTGGAGCAACTCCGACTCTGGATTCATGGTCGGCGCCCGGGCCGACGGAACGATCCTTGCCTGGAATCGATTTGGCACCGTGACTCAGTTTGCAGTTCAGATTCCGAACGTCATCGCATTCAAAGGTGGTACGACCGGCAACGAACTAGTTGGCGAAGGTGGGATGCGCGTGCTTGCCCTCACTGCTGACGGAAACCTGCTGAGTCTGGATCCGCAATCGTCCACGCCGTTGAACGATTTCAATCCCGGGCCGTGGCGAAACCGCGTTCTGGAGTTCGTCGGGAACTTGTCCGATTACGCCGTCCTGCTGCGAGCGGATCCGCAGCCGCAATCCATCCGCATCGAGCCCACGGCCGGGATTCCGTGGAATTCGGTCCGGTTCCGTTTGACCGCCACGGCGAGCAGCGGACTGCCGGTGCGGTACACGCTGCTCGATGGGCCGGCGGTTTTTGAGAACGGTTTGGTGCGACCCACCGGATTGGGCGAAGTGCGCATCGCGGTCGATCAGGACGGCAGCGCGGACTACCTGCCCACGACTCGACAACTCCTGACGCTTTCCCTGGTCCCGGCGCTTAAGATCGTTTCCCCGGTTCCAGGCTCAGGCCGGTCGCCCAGCCTTGTTGCCTGGCTACCCGCAGAACAATCCGCAGTGCTCGAACAGAGGAATTGGTTCACCCCGTGGACTCCAGTGAAAACCGTCACCGGCCTCGGAGCTGAGACGCCGATCGAGATCGAGGTCTCCCCGCCAGACGCGGTCCCGGCTTCCGGCTTCTGGCGTCTGACACTGGACCTGAATCGGCACTAATTCCCGCGCCGAAAACTACATCCACGCCGCATCCCATGAACGCGATGATTAACCCGATCGAATCCTACCTTCGTGTGCTGACCACAGGGCTCGGGGTTTGGGCTTCCGGGGCGTTGTTTGACCTCGAGGCGGCGCCGCCGGTCATCCAACAACCCCCAGTCGGAATGACGGTGACGCAGAATCAGCCCTTGGAATTGACCGTGGCGGCCACCGGGACCCTCCTCACCTACCAATGGCAGAAGGATGGGATCGACATCCCGGGTGCCACCAACGCGTTTTTTCTCCGGGTCCGACCGTCGGCTGACAACGAGGGAAGTTACACCGTGGTGGTCACCAATGCAGACGGCACCGTCACCAGCACTCCTCCGGCAGTGGTCAAGGTTTCCCCGGCCCCAGCTCCGGCCGTGGGAGGATTCTACGATCCGACGTTTCCCTTCCCGGTTCCCGCTGCGCTGCAGGATCACGTCGTGGCCGTTTCCGGAAGGGCCGGCTACATGTTCTGGGGGCCGACCGTGGTCGACCAGAATATCCGCGTGACACTGTTGGACGATGGACGGGGTTATCGGTGGGGCCGCGAGTCCTATTGGGACAATCCGCAAAGCCACAATGCCCGCTATATCACGAACGATTTCGCTGGTTTCGTCCTTTTCGCCTCCATCGAGAAGGGCATTGCCGGCATTTCTTCCGATCTATCCGACGCATACCTCCTGGGATCGGGAAACATCAACTACCAAACCGGGTATAAAGTGACGCCGATTAATACGGGTGGCAGCTTTGTTTCCCTCGATGGTTTCAACGGCGAACTCATTGCACTCAGCAACGAGGGTTCAGTGGTGAATTTTGCCAGCTCGTTTTCCGGCAGGCAGGAAAACACCGTCATTCCAACCCCGC
The DNA here is from genome assembly GCA_947454705.1 of Verrucomicrobiota bacterium. GTDB lineage: Bacteria > Verrucomicrobiota > Verrucomicrobiia > Limisphaerales > UBA9464 > CAIVQB01. Next base: position 129,796 of record CANGKZ010000006.1, on the reverse strand, counting down.
GACCCGCGATCGCGATTGCCGCAGGTTCTGGATCAATGAGTGATCTTCCAACCACCGATCCGGGTTTTGTGGTGGCCCTGCTGGACGACCACTCGGTGTTCGTCTGGAAATACCCGGATGGCTCCGTCACCAACAAGACCGGTGTCGCGCTCCCGATCCCCGCCGGACTTCAAAGCGAGGTGCGAAGGATTGCAGCCGACACCCATGGATTCGCAGGCATCAGGAACGATGGCACGATGGTGTTCCAGCCTCTCGACGGGAGCGCGCCGACGACGATTCCAGCACAGGATGGCATCAAACTCGTATCGGGCACCCCGGCATTCGTTTTGACGGAGGACCACCGGGGACTGACCTGGGACGGGCACGCCTGGCAACCCTCCGCCGCCGTACCAAACTGGGTGCAGGGGCATCTCCTCGGCCGGACCGGCACATCGCTCCTCATTTCCGGCGGGGCACCGTGGATCGTCGGCAGCCCGAGGGACGCAACCGTTAAGGCCGGGGAATCGTTTCGATTTGAAGTCGACGGAGGAGGCTCCGGCGTCACCTACCAATGGTTCCACGAAGGCATCGCGATCCGCGATGCCACGAATGCAGTCCTGTCCCTTTCAGGAGTCATCGCCTCCGAACAGGGAAGGTACACCGTGGTTCTCTCCAATGCGTTTGGATCGGTGACGAATGCGGTTCCAGCGACGTTGACGGTGACACAAGAATCCCCGGATAGCTTCGAGTTGGCATCCATGGATCCCCAAATAGACCTCCCTCTGGCGATGCGCCGCGGCAACCGGCAGCTCCGCGTCGGAGAGTTTCATGTCTTGACCCTTGGCACGGACGGCGCCGTCCGGGGTTGGATGCCCGCGGGCAGTTCGGTCAACTTCGGACAGGCCACCGTCCCCGCTCCCGCGCAATCGGGCGTGGTGGATATCGCTGCGGGTCAGGTCAGCTCGTATGCCGTCAAGGACGACGGATCCTTGGTGATTTGGGGGTATTATAATGGGGGGAGCCGCACGAGTTTCTTCCAAACAGCCCCGGCCCGCATTCGCAAGGCCTCGAGCGATGGAAATTATTTTATCACTGCGGACGGCGGCGTGGTGGCATTCGACTCGACTCAACGGTTGTTCGTGACCAACGGCATCCCGCCCGCCGCCGCAAGTGGCGTGATCCAAGTCGAGGGAACCTATGCCCTGAAGTCGGATGGAACCGTGATTTCGTTGACCGGGGAAAGCATCCCCGACGCAGCGAAATCCGGAATCGTCCGATTGGGAGAAAGCCCGGGGATCGTCCCCTCCTTTGTCACGTCGATCGGATTGAAACAGGATGGAACCGTCATTGCCTGGACGCGAAACTGGAGCACCAACTACCCCATCAAAATCCCCGGGGCCATCGGTCTCTTTGGCGATGGTCCCACCGTAGTCACAGGCGGAGGAACGGCAGTCCGGTTAGACGGTGCGACCGGATTGAATGCCAACTTTATTCCCCAGGATTGGCAGGGACGCGTCCAACAGTGCTCACGCGGATTCGTCCTCTTGAAACCGGCGGCGGGATTCCTTCGATTCAACACCCCGCTCCGCTCTGAAATGACGCTACCGAGCATCCCCCTTTCTGCCTATTCGCTGCGGGGATTGCCGGTCCAATTCCGGATCGTCAGCGGACCCGGATCGATTTTTGGATCTTTCCTGAACCCTTCCGGAACCGCTCCGGTGACCGTGGTCGCCGAAGAGGTCAACCTTCAGAATCCAACCGATGCGGAATCCATCACGCGCGCCTTCGACTTCGTCAAAGCGAGCCAGTTCCTCTTTACGCTCAAACCTCTTCCGGCCGGCGTGAGTCCTGGAGCTCCGCCTCTGGATCTCGGGGTGATTTCCTCCAGTGGTCTTCCGGTTTCGTATCGTCTCGTTTCGGGACCAGCGACTCTCACCGGCAGCCTGCTTACGCCAACCGGTTTTGGAACCGTCGTGGTGGTTGCGGAACAGGGCGGCAACGAAACCACCGCTGCGGCAATGCCCCGCGGGCTCACTTTCCCGGTTCGGCAGGATCAACAACTGCTTGTTCCATTATCGGTACAAGACGTGTCGTTTGGAGGCCCCGGCATCGCCCTCGGCGCGACCGCGAACAGCGGCCTGCCGGTTCGCTACACCATTCTCTCCGGACCTGGCACGGTGAGCGGCGGCCTCCTGCAGGCGTCCGGACTGGGGATGATTCAAATCACCGTGAATCAGGACGGCAACGACCTCTACAACCCCGCTCCGCCCGTAACTCTGACTACCACGGCGCGCCCCTTCCTCCAGTGGAAGCAGGGCTCCTTTCGCAGCCCCACCGCCCCCGCTCTGATGGCGCGACTGCCCGTGAATCAGACGGCAGTGCTGCAGTGGGGAACCCTCGATGGTACCTGGACCACCCTGACCAATCTGACCGGCCTAGGTGCAGACCTCAGCGTCGAAGTGCCCCTGCCCCCATCGTCAATCACCGCACCCACCCGCGCGTGGCGCGTCACAGTCCGGTAAGCGTCGTGGAGAGAAAAAAGCAGCGCCGTTCGCCGAGATCCGGATACCAAATCTCGCTTTTTGCGATTCACCATGAACCCTCATTTGAGCTGTGGAGCAGGCTATCCCAGGGCACGAGGAAACGCTGAGCTTCGTCCAGAAGTCGCGCATTTCAGCCCTCGTCCGCTGATGCGATCCGAATTCCTTCGTTTTGGGATCAGCCTTCTCCTGGCGCTTGTCGCCGCGCCACGCAGCCTTGGGGCTCTGACGGGCGGTGTCTTTGATCCCACGTTTTCAGTCCCAGTCCCCCCGGAAGCGGAGAGCGGTATCATCGCCATCACGGGAGACATCGGAAGGGCAGTCACGTTTCAGATTTGGGGAAACGACAAAATCCCCTTCGGCACTCTGGGCTATGAAGAACGCCTGGCGTTGCGGACCAACGGAACCGTCGCGAAGTGGCTGCGAGGAACCAACAGCGCACCGAACCACTACGGTGAATACCAGAATTATCAGGTCCTCCGCCCCGCCAAGGGCCAGGCACTTGGAGTCGTGCCTTCTTATCCCGACGTGTTGCTCACTTCAGATGGCTGGCTCGAAGCCGAAAGCCCGATCGACGTCGGTTCCGGAATCAGTCTCACGCCCACTTCGGACGAAACCGCCTACATCGCAGTTGCTGGATCCAACGACATCGAACCGGGGTCTTCGGCTTTGGGGCAAACTAAAACCCACCTGGTCGCTCTTCGGAAAAATGGGGCGGTCGTCGAACTCACCAGCCCCGTCAAAGTGCCCCTCGCAGCCCAATCCGGAGTGCAGGCCATCGCTGCGGGCACGAATTACAGCGTGGCGCTTCGCACCGACGGCTCGGTGGTAGCTTGGACGTTTCCCGGCGGCACACCCATTGCCACCCACACCGCATTGCAATCGCGGGTTCAATCCATCACGGCTGACACCAATGCGTTTGCGGCCCTTCTGACCGATGGAACCCTGGTCTTCCAAAAGCTCGACGGAAGCGCCGACCTCCTCCCTGCGCCCAGCGACGGGATCCTCGCTTCCGGCACCCCGTCGTTTGCCCTCACCACCGACCATCGAGCCCTGACCTGGGATGGATCAAAGTGGAAACCGGCCAACGTTCCCGGATGGACGCAGGGCCGACTGCTTGGACGCTACGACTCTTCACTTCTGGTTCTGGAGGGTGCTCCCATCATCAAGAGACAGCCCGCAAGCCGGACCGTGTTCGAGGGCAGACCTCTGGATCTCTCCGTCGATGGCGGCGGCCCGGGTGCCAAATATCAATGGCTGAAGAACGGAACAAACATCGCAAACGCCACCAACGATGTGCTGCACCTGGATCCCGAAGCCGCGCCATTCACCGGAGCCTACACGGTGGTGATCACCAACCGCGCTGGTTCGATCACCAGCGCGCCTCCGGCCCAGGTGACCATGGCGCCTGCCCCTGCCTCCGGATTCCTCTCGGTGAGCAGCGACCGCGAGGCAAGCACGCCATTGACCACCATTCAGACCGCGTTTGGATTTTCGCACAGTCTCTACCTGTATCCGGAAGGGTTGGTGGCGGCGAAGTTCACCGGCCCGCTCTTCACCACGGATGACCGAACGGGACTCCTCCGCCGCAGCTCGCAAAATTGGGGACAATGGATTGTGCCTCCTGAGGCGTTGACTGGGGTCGTCGAAATCTATGCCGGTGGCTACAGTTCCCTCGCCCGCAAAGCCGACGGTACTTTGATCTACTGGGGCGACGCCGTTCCGTACGGCACGGCACTCGTCTCGCCACCTTCCAACGTCCGATCCATCGCCAGCGGTTCGCTCGATTGGATGCTCACCAACGACGGCGGTGTCGTCCGGTGGGATCGAACCCGAAACGTATTCACGCAGGATGGCGTCCCGGAGGCCGCCCAAAGCGGGGTGAGGCAATTGATCAATTATAACCTTACCGCGGCCCTCAAGACCGATGGAACCGTCGTCCAGCTGGGAACGAAGCCCGTTCCTCCCGAGGTTCAATCCGGCGTGGCCGCTTTTACCACATTGATCGGGTCCCCGCTCTTTCATGTGGCCGCCCTCTGGGCCAAAACGGACGGCAGCCTGTTCACGTGGGGCTACGACGGAGTCATCCAGCCATTCGCCGCAAAGATTCCGAACGTGGTTGAGATTTCCTCAACCACTTCCTACTTCGACCTGAATCGCTCCTTCCCAGCGGCAATGGCGGTTCGCACTGCCGACGGGAAGGCCTACTACGTGCGCGCCGAGGATCCGAACCCAACACCGGTAACCATTCCGTCCTCCTGGCTGGGACGCATCGTGAGTTTTTCCATGACAGAAAACGGTTCCGCCATTTCCGCCGTTTTGCGCGAGGGAACGCAGCCTCAATCGATCCAGTTCGTGCTTCCCGACTCCGTCACCTACAGCCCCACCCCGCTCACCTTGACCGGTAGGGCATCGAGCGAGCTGCCGGTAAGCTATCGGGTCCTCGACGGCCCAGCCTCCGTGATCGGCAATCAGCTCACCCTCACGGGCACGGGCGCGGTCACGATCGTGGCCGAGCAGCCGGGCAACGCCAACTGGACGCCCGCAGTTCCCCTGCAACGAACCTTCACCATCCTCAAGGCCGATCAATCCATTCAATTCGCTGCCATCCCATCGCAGCCGTTCACAGCGAACCCGATATCGCTCGTCGCCTCCTCGAGCAGCGGACTCCCGGTCGCCCTGCGTGTGGTCAATGGCCCTGCGACACTGAACGGAAATCAACTCCTCCTCACGGGCGTGGGCGACGTCACCCTCGCTGCAGAACAGGCGGGGACCGCCACTTGGAATGCCGCCACACCGGTGACGCGCTCCTTCACCGTGTCCAAGGTCTCCCAGTCCATCCAGTTCGCGCTCCCTGAATCGCACCCATTCAGCGACACACCCATCCCCCTCACCGCCACGTCCAGCAGTGGCCTGGAGGTGTTCTTCTCCGTGTTTGATGGGCCCGGAAAGATCGTCGGAAAAGCACTCCAGCCCACGGGGACGGGATTCATCATTGTCCTGGCAGTCCAATTGGGCACACCAACCATCAACGAAGCGTCGGCCATCAAAGCCATCTTCATCACGTCGGCGCCGCAGCAGATTTCGTTTCCTCCCCTGGAATCCGTCACCTTCGGCGGCCCGGCTGTCAGCGTCAGCGCGACGGCATCGAGCGGTTTGCCCGTCCAATTCAGTGTTCTCGATGGCCCCGGGGTGATCGAAGACGGTGCGCTCAGGGCCACTGGCGTGGGAACCATTCGCGTGGTCGCGCGGCAACCGGGCAACGCCATTTTCACGTGGGCGACCGACGTGATTCAATCCGTGCTCGCGATCCCTCAACTTGACCTGCTTCTTTCACCCCAGGTGGGCGGATTCGGTGCCCTAAGGGTCGTCCTTCCCAGCGGACAAACTGCGGTGATCGAACAAAGTGATTCGCTTGGGATCTGGACCTCGATTGGCCCGGTGTTCGGATTTGGGGCCAATACCCCGCTGTTCCTCTCCCTAACCTCGTCACCGTCCGACACCACCGCGCGATTCTGGCGTGTGAGAGTTCCGTAAGTGCGTGGAGGGCGGGGTTCCACCCACGCCCCATCTTCGTTTGCGGACCCCGTGGAATTTCCCAGCGCGTGGTTTGGAATTCTCGTCGCACCCCGGATGGAATTTTTCCGGATGCGGTGCGCGCTGCGATGGGGTGACTCGTTCAGGGCTGTGGCGCGCGACCAATTAGGGCGCGGGTGGAACCGCGCCCTCCACGCCCGTGATGCCCATCCACCGTGGGACACCTCTCACCTCAGCTGACGCAGGGCTTCGTAGAGGACGATCGAGGCGCAGTTCGAAAGATTGAGCGAACGTGCCGTGGGATGGGACATCGGAATATCAATCCAACGTTCCCGGTTCGCCTCCAGCCAAGCCTTGGGCAAGCCCGCGCTTTCGCGGCCGAAGATGAGGTAATCCCCGTCGGCATACGTCGCATCCCAGTAGCAGCCCGGGGCATCGCTCTCCACGTACCAAAATCGGGAAGACTCCGGTTGCGCCGCGCGGAACGCCGTCCAATTGGGCCACACGTGGCAGTCCACCGACTTCCAGTAATCCATCCCGGCCCGCTTGAGTTGCCGGTCGTCGATTTGAAATCCCAGGGGCTCAATCAGGTGCAGACGCGTCCCGGTCGCCGCGCACAGGCGTCCGATGTTGCCCGTATTCGGCGCAATTTCCGGTTCAACCAAAACGATGTTCAACATGGCGTGGAAGAGGGGACTATTCCGACTCCTTACTCCTTACTCCTCGTCGTCGGCTCCCGGCTCAGACAAGGCTGCAGGCACGTGTCGCTTCGGCTCCGGCTTGGCGGGATAGTACACCTTCCACAGCGCCAACCCCTGCGCCGGCGCGGTCATGCCGGCGAGGGACCGATCCTTGCTTTCGATCATCGGAAGGATCGCCTCCGGTGGGAACCGTCCCACGCCCACCTGCACCAGCGTCCCGACGATGCCGCGACACATCTTGTACAGGAATCCGTCGGCCTCGATGACCACCGTGATCAACGACCCGGAACGTCGCACGTCGCAACGGGTCACGGTGCGAACGGTGTTGCGCCGCGCGTAGCCCGGGGTGGCGCTGAAGGCGCGGAAATCGTGCCGGCCCACAAGCGTCGCCGCCGCGCGCCGCATGGCCGCGAGGTCCAGCGGACGCGGGAAATGCCAGCTCTGCGTCATCAGCAGCGGGTGATGCGCGGAGTGGTTCCAAACCTGGTACCGGTATTGTTTTCCCCGCGCGGAGAATCGGGCGTGGAAGCCGGGACGCGACCGCTTCGCCGCCAGAACGCGCACGTCGGGCGGCAGATGCGCATTCGCGGCGAGCACCAGTTTGTCCGGAGTCATGCGGAACTCCGACTTCGGCACATCGAAGTGCGCCACCATGCCGAGCGCGTGGACGCCGGTGTCGGTGCGGCTCGAGCTGTGGACGCGCGGGGCCGATGGAAACAGCCGGGCGAGGGCCTCCTCGAGTCGGAGCTGCACGCTCACGTCCTTCGGCTGGAGCTGCCAGCCGTAGTAATGCGTGCCATCGAAGGCCACGGTCACCTGAAGCCGAACGAATCCCGGGGCCACGAGATCATCCCCGGGCACGACCACGCGCTTGGGGACTTTTCCCTCCTCCGATGCCGCGGGCGTCATGGCTCGGCTCAGGGGCTGAGGTGATCCAGGTAGCCGCGCAACAGCAGCGCCGCCGCCATCGGATCCACCTTCCCCTTGCGATCCGATCCGCGCACGCCGCCTTCCTTGAGAATCCGGTTGGCCTGCGCGGAGGTGAGGCGTTCGTCCCAGGTTTGAACCGGCACGGTGATAGTTTCCTTCAGCACCGTGACGAACTCGCGGACCTTCGCGGCGGACTCGCCGTACGTGCCGTCCATGTTGCGCGGCATGCCCACGAGGATGAGTTCCACTTCCTTCTCGCGGATCAGCTCCTTGAGTCGGACGAGGAACGCCGCAAACGGCTCGGCGTCGATGTTCTCCAGCGGCGACGCAATCATCTTCAGCGGATCACTGATCGCCACGCCAATGCGCTTGGTACCGGGATCGAGGGCAAGAATGCGCATGGGATTAAGTCAGACTCCGAAGCTTCTCAACACTGCCCAACCACAGATGGACACGGATGAACACAGATTCCGGATCTTCACTCCCGAAAACCGATCTGTTTCCCATCTGTGTCGATCTGTGTGCATCTGTGGTTAAAACCTCAGGAGCACCGCATCACAGAAGCGACGCGGAATCGGTGTCGAGCAGCAGGTCGCAACGGGCCATGCGGCGGAGCACCGAGGCCGGGCAATCGGTGGAGATCGGTCCCTGGAGCGCGTTCTTGATGGGCACCGATTTCCGCTTTTCCGGAGCGAGGCAGAGCATCTTCTTCGCCGCGCAGAGCGCCGGGATGGTGAGGGTCAGCGCGTACGGAGGCACGGATTCCAGGGAGGGGAAATGCCCTTCCTTCACCTGCTGCATCTTGCACGCGTCGTCGAGCTTCACGAGCTTCACCCAGTGCTTGTCATCGAAGCGCGCCACGGGGGGATCGTTGAAGGCCAGGTGTCCGTTTTCTCCGACGCCGAGGCAGCAGAGGTCGATCGGCTGCGACTTGAGCAGCGCGGTGTAGCGCTCGCATTCGTCGAGCGGAAGGTCGGCATCGCCCCCGAGGTAATGAAAGGCACGCGGCTTCACGAGCGATTCCACGCGTTCCTTCATGTAGCGACGGAAGCACGCGGGATGGTCGGCCGGAACCCCGAGGTACTCGTCCATGTGGAACAAGGTCACCTTGGACCAGTCCACTCCGCCCAGCGCGGAGAGTTCCTTCAAAAAGCGGATCTGCGAATTTCCCGTGGCGAGGATCGCGGCAGCGGAACCCTGACGGGCAATGGCTCCGGCGAGGAGGTCACGAACCCGGTAGGCCACCGCGGTGGACAAATCGGGATAGCTGGCGAACACCTCGACGTTGAGGGCATCGGCACGAAATGTTCGAATCGGAACAGGGGCGGCGCTCATGAGTCCGAAAGCCTAGAGAACCGGCTGCATCCATTGAAGGGAAAAGCTTGTGACGAGAGCTCCCCGATCATGGGCACCCAAGAATCCAACAAGTTTTCCTTTGCAGAGTCGTTTCCGTCGACTATTTACCCCCGGCCCAGTGCGAGATTAGCTCAGTGGTAGAGCATTCGCTTCACACGCGAGGGGTCGCAGGTTCAAACCCTGCATCTCGCACCATTTCCCCGCCTGACCCCTAACTTTCCGTTTCGACGGAATCCCTTCCAAGTTCCCGTTCAACGCGGTCTTGGCTCCGGGTCCCCGGCTTGGTTACCTCCCTGCACTCGCTCATGATTTCCAGCGCCATCACCCTCTCGCTCGTTCCCGAAGCCCGCGGCGGTCCGTTCGTTTTTTGGGACGATCTGGAGGCCGGATGCGCCAAGGCAGCGGAACTCGGCTTTGATGCGATCGAGATTTTTCCGTCGCACGCCGACGATCTGGACGGCCTCGCGCTGCGCGATTTGCTTCGACGTCACGGGCTCAAGCTCGCTGCGGTCGGAACCGGCGCCGGCTGGGTGAAGCGCAAGCTGCGACTCACCGATCCCGACCCTCACGTCCGCATGTGTGCCCGCGATTTTATCGGCGCGGCCATCGATTTCGCCGGTGGATTCGGCGCGCCGGCGATCATCGGTTCCATGCAGGGCCGGTGGGGCGAAGGCCCGAACCCGGTGCCGCGGGAGCAATCCCTCGCGTGGCTCAAGGAGGAGCTCGATCAACTCGGCCCCCGCGCCCACGCGCTCGAGGTTCCCCTGCTCTACGAACCGTTGAACCGCTACGAAACCAACCTGTTCAACACCGTGGCCGATGCCGTGAATTTCCTCGGAACACTTCGCACCCAGAATGTAAAACTGCTCTGCGACCTGTTTCACATGAACATTGAGGAGGCGGACATTGCATCGGCACTGCGCCTCGCTGGACCGCATTTGGGGCACTTGCATTTTGCCGATTCGAACCGGCGCGCCATCGGGTTTGGTCACACCGACATCGCCCCGATCGCCGCAGCGTTGCGCGAGATGAACTACGGCGGCTACGTGAGCGCCGAAGTGCTGCCGCTGCCCGATTCCGAAACCGCTGCCCGCCAGACGATCGCAAGCTTCAAGCGCTGGTTCCGCTAAACGGACGCGGCTGTTAACCTTTGGCCTCATGCTTTTGGAGCGCGGCGGAAAGCGCAGCGCCACGCCGCTTTGGCATGCAGGCCGCGCGGAAGCGCATTCGCGGGTGCGACCGGAATCCACTGGGCTCGGAGAAATGGCGGTCGGTCTTTGACTCCGCCCGGTCTCAAAAGCGGTGTCGACGCTCCGCTCTGCCACCGCACTCCAAAATCGCGCCGCGCCGTTCCCGCCTAATCCAGCATCCAGCATCTCCCCCGCTGACGCGATTCAGGCTTCGCATCGGGGCGCGGTTCCGGTTCCATCGCCGACATGCTCAAGCACACGCTGATCCATCCGGAGATCAACGCCATCCTGGGACGCGCAGGTCATCACTCCAAAATCCTGATCGCCGACGGCAATTACCCGGCCTCGACCAAAAAAGGTCCGAACGCCCAGGTCATTTCCCTCAACCTTTCCCCGGGCTGCGTCACCGTGGTCCAAACCCTCCGGGCCATCCTCAGCGCCGTGCCGGTGGATCACGTCAACACCATGGGCATCCCGTCCGATGATCCCTACGCCAAATTCGGCGAGCCCCCGGTGTGGAACGAATTCCGAGCCGTGCTGAAGGAATCCGGTTCCTCCCTCGCGCTCGAACCCATTCTCAAATGGGATTTCTACAAGGCCGTGGAATCAGCGGATCACGTCCTGACCGTCCAGACCGGCGATCAGGCACTCTGGGCCAACGTGCTCCTGAGCCTCGGCTGCCGGACCTGACCGCGTCCCACCACCGGCCAGCCCGGCTCGGATGAAGCACCAAATCCCACTCCGTTCCTTCCAAAAAAGGGAACGAAAGAGTGGCCGTTTGCAGCGGAAAAAACCGGCACTTGAGGGCATCCCCCAAGTTGCCTTCCCCGTCCCCCGTCACTACCTTCCCGAAATTCTGCTGGCATGGCCGCACTCAAAGTCATCCTGATCTGCCTCGAAGTTGTCGTCCTCTTCAACTTCATCATTCTCGTCCACGAGCTGGGCCACTTCCTCGCGGCCCGGTGGCGCGGACTGGTGGTGGACCGGTTCAGCATCTGGTTCGGCCGCCCCATCTGGCAGAAGAAAATCGGCTCCGTGGTGTACTCGCTCGGATCCATCCCGGCCGGCGGCTTCGTCTCCCTGCCCCAGCTCGCACCGATGGAATGGATCGAGGGTCGCGTCCTGGAAAACGGACAACCCATGCGTCCGATCCGGCCGGTGGATAAAATCATCGTCGCCGCCGCCGGTCCGGTGTTCAGCCTTTCCCTCGCCTTTGCCTTCGCCTGCGTGGTATGGCTGATCGGACGCCCGGTGTCCGAGGCCGAAGTGACTTCGGTGATCGGATACGTGGTGAAGGGTTCGCCCTCCGACCTCGCCGGACTCCGCCCGGGCGATCGCATTGTCTCGATCGACAACCACCGCATCGAGCGCTTCAACGGGATGGGCAATTCCGTGATGTGGCAGGTGGCGGCCAGTGAAGGAAAAACCATCCGGATCGAGTACGAACGCAACGGCCAACGCCTCATCGCCGAACCCGAGCCCACCAAGGACCCCGTGAAGGGCTGGCAGCGCGAGAACCTGCGTCAGATCAAGGTCTATCCCGCCGAAATCCCCATGGTCGGCGAGGTCAAGCCCCACAGCCCCGCCGAACGCGCAGGATTGAAGCCGAGCGATGTCATCCTCGCCGTGGACGGCCAGCCCCTGTTCCATCCGCTCGGGCTCTCCGATTACATCCGCGAACACGCCACCAAGCCGTTGACGCTCGACGTCCGCCGTGGATCGGGCCGCCTCCAAGTTTCGGTCACCCCCGAGCTTCCCACCTCCGGCCCCGCGGACCGTCAGCCGCTGATCGGCGTGCGATGGGACGAGACCGGCGTTCTGACCATGGTGCATCCGAATCCCTGGGAGCAGGTCACCGGAGTGGTTGGGAACATGGTGAGCACCATTTCCGCGCTGGTTTCACCCCGCTCGGACATCAAGCCCCAACACCTGAACGGCCCGGTGGGGATCATGCGAATTTACTACCTCGTGTTCGAAAACGAGCATGCGTGGCGACAGGCCTTCTGGTTCAGCGTGCTGCTGAACGTGAACCTCGGACTCATGAACCTGCTGCCCATTCCGATGTTGGACGGCGGCCACATCGTGCTGAGCCTGGCGGAGTTTGTGCGACGACGCCCGTTGAGCGAACCGGTGATCCGATGGGTTCAGACCGCCGGCGCGATGCTGGTGATCGGGTTCATCCTGTATGTGACCACGTTTGATCTGGTGGACCTGCGCGGCGGCAAAGCGGCCCCGGCCCGCCAGGCGGCGGAGGAAGTTCGCTTCGGCCCGGCGCCCACTCCGGCTCCGGCCCAGGCACCCGCTGCGAAGCCCACGCCCTGATCCGCGTTCGCTCCCGAGCCTTGAGTTCCGATCCCAGACCGCCGATTCTGGAGCTGTTTCTGATTCCGATTTTCATTTTCCGATGAAGTACTGCCTGTCTCCCTGGAATTTCTCCCGTCGTCCCACCCGCGAAGTGCGTGTGGGGGATCCCGCCGCCGGCGGGGTGATCATCGGCGGCACCCATCCGGTCGTGCGCCAGTCCATGCTCACCTGCGACACCATGGATACCGCGGCCTGCGTGCAGCAGACGCTTGATCTGGTCGCGGTGGGATGCCAGATCGTCCGCATCACCGCCCCGACGGTGAAGGACGCTGCGAATTTGGAGAACGTGGTCCGCGAACTCCGCGCCCGCGGGTGCCTCGTGCCGATCGTGGCCGACATCCATTTCAAGCCCGAGGCGGCGATGGAAGCGGTCAAGTGGGTGGAAAAGGTCCGGGTCAATCCGGGCAACTACGCCGACAAAAAGAAATTCGCGGTGAAGGAGTACGACGACGCGGGCTACGCCGCCGAACTCGCCCGCGTGGAGGAAGCCTTCACGCCGCTGGTGATCGAAGCGCGCCGTCTCGGCCGGGCCCTGCGCATCGGCACCAATCACGGTTCCCTCAGCGACCGCATCATGAACCGCTACGGCGACTCGCCGCTCGGCATGGTGGAAAGCGCCCTCGAGTTTGCCCGCATCTGCCGCAAGAACGACTTCCACAACTTTGTGTTCTCGATGAAGTCATCGAATCCGAAGGTGATGATCGAGTGCTATCGCCTGCTCGCCGCCCGACTGGAGCAGGAAGGGGCCGATTGGAACTACCCACTGCACCTCGGCGTGACCGAGGCGGGTGAAGGCGAAGACGGCCGCATCAAGTCGGCCATCGGCATCGGATCACTCCTGGCCGACGGCATTGGCGACACCATTCGCGTGAGCCTCACCGAGGACAGCCCGCGGGAAATCGCGGTTTGCAACGACCTCCTCGCGGAAATCCCGAAGCTCTCCAACTCGGGCACCGCAATCACCGACCGTCCCCTTCCCTGGGATCCGTTCAACTACAAGCGTCGCGAATCCGCCGAGATCGATCTCGGTGCCGTGCGCGTCGGCGGTGAGCAGACCGTTCGCGTGGTGGTTCCCCGCGCCGTGTACGATTCCGTTGCCCCGCGCATTCCGGCCAAGGCGGACGTCCGCCCCGAGGGCATCTACGAAGATCTCACCGTTCTCGAACTCGACCCGCGCGAGCCGCTGACCATCGAGCAGGTGAACTGCGAGCTTCAACTGGTGACCGTTCGCGACGGCGTTCCCCTGCCCCCGATCACCGCGTTCCGACTGCTCGCCACCGAGCTGCAGCGCCTGGGCCGCCGCAATCCCATTCTCCTCAAGGACACGCTCGAGACCTCGACCGCCCCCGTGCGACCGGAAGTCGCCCTTCTGCGCGCTGCGGTCAATCTGGGCGCATTGCTGGCCGATGGTGTGGGCGATGCCATCCTCGTTCGCGGCGAACCCGGAGCCGGCGCCTCGCTGCGCCTTGCCTTCAACGTGCTTCAGGCGGCGGGATGCCGGTCTTTCAAGACCGACTACGTGGCCTGCCCAAGCTGCGGCCGGACGCTGTTCAACCTCCAGACGGTCACGGCGCGGATCAAGGCCCGCACGGATCATCTCAAGGGCGTGAAGATCGCCATCATGGGCTGCATCGTGAATGGCCCGGGTGAGATGGCCGATGCCGACTTCGGCTACGTCGGCGGCGCGCCGAACAAGATCAACCTCTACGTCGGCAAGAAGCCGGTGAAGTTCAACATCCCCGAGGACGAAGCGGTGGATCGCCTCGTCGATCTCATCCGCGAGCACGGAAAGTGGGTCGATGCGGACCCCGTTGGCTCTGCGGTGGTTGCCTAAAAAGAATCATTCGAAGAAAAAGTGCAAAAAGGCGTTGCAATCGAACCGGTGAATTCCCATCTTGCGCCCCGCTTTTTGGTTCGGGGCGTAGCGTAGCCTGGTAGCGCGCCTGGTTCGGGTCCAGGAGGTCGTGAGTTCAATTCTCACCGCCCCGACCATCAAAAGCTTTCGGTGACCTCGGTCAATTGCAGTTGCAGATGCGCACGTGGCGGAATTGGCAGACGCGCTACTTTGAGGTGGTAGTGCCGTAAGGCGTGCAGGTTCAAGTCCTGCCGTGCGCACCAATGCAGGCGATCGAAAGGGCCGGTGAATCCAAACGGATCACCGGCCTTTTCCATTTTCGGAAATCAAATCCGGGGTTCCGTTTTTGTATTTTCCGCACGTCATCATTTCGCAACCTGGTTCCAAAATCGAAACGGAGATTCTTACGCCGGAAGGAGATCTTTTTTGGTTAAACCAAGAAAGATGCGCCCTTGGCAAATCGAGTCGTGAATTCCGTTTCAAACTCCTTCATCTTCCGGGGAAACAATGTGAACAACGCCTGATTTCAGGCCTTGAGATTACTTTTACCGTGCCCTCGCAGATCAAATGCCCTCATTGCGAAAGCATGATCCCCTCGGATCAGAATCGCTGCCCGCGCTGCCGTCAGAATCTTCCGACACTCTTTGACCGCATCGCGGGCTTGAAGAAGAAGCGCTGGTTCCAATGGATCCTGCTGGCTGTCCTGTTCTCCGGACTCGCGGTGCTGTTCGTCGAGTGCAACAAGTCCTTGAACTGATTTCCATGCGGAGCCGGGCTTTCCAAAGTCCCCGGTTCCCTTGGGGGCAGACAACCCGGCTCAGGAGGAACCCATCCGGAGAAACGACAGGGAACGCTCCGTTTCGCGGAAGAACCAAGGGCGGTACTGCATCAACCAACCAAGGGGCCCGCCGTTCGAAGGTAAAGATCGCGACAACTCGACACTGGTATCTTTCCTGATACGCCCCCCTGCACGCTCGACCTGGGCAAACCTACCAGGACACCACCAGCACCACCGGACGCGTTGGCAGGGCCTTCAGGGTCGCGGAAGCGCGACTCAGGAACTTCCCCGACTCTTTCAACTCCGCACTCAAGAGCTCTCCGATGCTTCAGGAAGATTCGCAGTCGCAGGCACCGACATCCCCGGCCACAGAGACTCACTGGCCGCATCCAACAGCCAAGTACCGAAGGACGTGGCCAGCGCGGGCTAGGACCACCGGAGGAACAACTCTTCCCCTCCCCTCGATGGCGGTGGCTGATTCAATGGCGGGGTTGAATCACCAAGGCCGCGTAGTCCACACAGCGTGGGCATAACAAAAACACGGAGCCACACCAGCGTGCGACTCCGTGTTGAATTCGTTGGTTAGGCGGCAGCGCTCAAGGCAGCGAGGTCGCGCCCATCAGGAAGCGGTCGCACTCACGCGCCACACCGCGGCCTTCGTTGAAGGCCCACACCACGAGGCTCTGTCCTCGGCGGCAATCCCCGGCGGCGAACACCTTGGCATTCGACGTGGTGAATCGGCCGTGTTCGGCCTTGGCGTTGGAACGCGGATCGCGCTCCACACCGAGGGCTTCGAGCAGCGGCTGTTCGGGTCCGAGGAATCCCATGGCCAGCAACACGAGCTGCGCAGGAACCACGCGGTCGGTGCCGGGAATGTCCACCGGGATGAACTGCCCCTTGTCGTTCTTCTCCCACTTGATCTCGACGAGGTGCACGCCGGAGACATTGCCCTGGTCGTCGGTGAGGAACTTCTTGGCCGTGGTGAGATACACGCGGGGATCTGCACCGTACTTGGCCGCGGCCTCTTCCTGGCCGTAGTCCATCTTGTAGGTCTTGGGCCATTCGGGCCACGGATTGTCCTTCGCGCGCGCCAGCGGGGGCTTCGGAAGGATTTCCACCTGGATCAGGCTGCGGCAGCCATGACGCAACGAGGTGCCCACGCAGTCGGTGCCGGTGTCGCCACCGCCGATGATGATCACATCCTTGCCCTCCGCCGTGATCGCCGAAGCGGTCTTGTCGAGCAGCGCCTTGGTGTTGCCGTGGAGGAATTCCATGGCGAAGTGGATGCCCTTGGAGGAGCGGCCTTCGATCGGCAAATCACGCGGCTTGGTCGCGCCGGTGCAGAGCACGACGGCATCGAACTCCTCGAGCAACTGCTGCGAGGTGATGTCCTTGCCGACTTCGCAATTGCACTTGAAGGCCACGCCCTCGCGCTCCATCTGGCGGATCCGGCGAAGCACGACCTGTTCCTTGTCGAGCTTCATGTTCGGGATGCCGTACATGAGCAACCCGCCCGGACGGTCGGCGCGCTCGAACACGGTCACCCAGTGACCCGCGCGGTTGAGCTGGGCAGCGGCGGACAACCCGGCGGGGCCGGATCCGACGACGGCCACCTTCTTGCCGGTGCGCTTCTTGGGCGGCTGCGGCGTGACCCAGCCCTTTTCCCAGGCGTGATCAATGATGGTGCACTCGATGTTCTTGATCGTGACCGGCGGGGCGTTGATGCCCAGCACGCAGGAGCCTTCGCACGGTGCGGGGCAGACGCGCCCGGTGAACTCGGGGAAGTTGTTCGTCTTGTGCAGACGCTCCAGCGCTTCCTGCCAGAGGCCGCGATAGACGAGGTCGTTCCACTCGGGGATCAGGTTGTTGATCGGGCATCCGCTGGCCATGCCGCTGACCAGGGTGCCGCTGTGGCAGAACGGAATGCCGCAGTCCATGCAGCGGGAGGCCTGCTGACGCAGCTTCCCATCGTCCATGTGTTCGTGGAATTCGTTCCAGTCGGCGATGCGTTGAACGGCGCCGCGGTCCAGCGGCAGCTCGCGGGCAAATTCGAGGAATCCAGTCGGTTTTCCCATGTCTCAGTCTCGTTCGGGGTAGTAAGTGGCGGGCTCTAGGTTCAGGTCCGGTTTGACACGGGGTTCAACCGCCGCCGACGCGCGCGGCGTCCTTGGAGTTCATTTCAAACGCAGCATTCAGGGCGTCGTCGCCAGTGAGTCCATCGGCCTGCGCCTTCTGGATCGCCTGCAGCACGCGCTTGTAGTCCTTCGGCATCACCTTCACGAACTTCGCAGCGTAGCGGTCCCAGTCGGCCAGGATCGCCGAGGCGCGGCTGCTGCGCGTGTTGATCGCGTGGTTGCCCACGATGGTGCGCAGGTCCGCGAGGTCCGCCGCATCGGGCTTCTCCAGCGCCACCAGCTGCAGGTTGCAGCGGCTCGCGAAGTCGCCCTTTTCATCGAGGATGTAGGCCACGCCTCCGGACATGCCGGCGGCGAAGTTGCGTCCGGTCGGACCGAGAATGACCACCTTGCCACCGGTCATGTACTCGCATCCGTGATCACCCACGGCCTCCACCACGGCGGTGACGCCGGAATTGCGAACGCAGAAGCGCTCGCCCGCCATGCCGCGGATGTACACCTCACCGGCAGTGGCGCCGTACAGCGCGACGTTGCCGGTGATCATGTTGTTCTCGGCACGGAAGGTGGATCCCTCGGGCGGACGCAGGATGATCTTTCCACCCGACAGGCCCTTGCCGACGTAATCGTTGGCATCGCCTTCGAGCGTGAAGGTCATTCCCTTCGGCATGAAGGCGCCGAAGCTCTGGCCCGCGCTGCCCTGGAAGGTGATCTGGATGGTGTCCTCCGGAAGCCCCTCGGCCCCGTGGCGGCGCGTGACCTCGCTGCCGGTGATGGTGCCGACCACGCGGTTCACGTTGCGGATGGGCAGCGTGGCCTTGACCGGCTCCTTGTACTCGATCGCCGGACGGCAAAGGTCGAGCAGCTTGGTGAGGTCGAGCGACCGGCTGATGCCGTGGTCCTGCGCCATCTGGCAATAACGGCCCACTTCGGGACCGGCCTCGGGTTGATAGAGGATCTTGCTGAAATCCACGCCGCGCGCCTTCCAATGCTCCACCGCCTTGCGGGGTTCGAGACGGTCGGTGCGGCCCACCATTTCGGTGATCGAGCGGAACCCGAGCGACGCCATGATCTCGCGGACCTCCATGGCGATGAAGTGCATGAAGTTGACCGCGTGCTGAGGATCGCCGGTGAAGCGCTTGCGGAGTTCCGGATCCTGCGTGGCCACGCCCACCGGGCAGGTGTTCAGGTGGCAGACGCGCATCATGATGCACCCGAGCGCCACGAGCGGCGCGGTGGCGAAGCCGAATTCCTCGGCGCCGAGCATCGCGGCAATCACCACGTCGCGACCGGTCTTCAGCTGACCATCGGTCTCCACCACAATGCGGGACCGGAGATTGTTCAGCACGAGCGTCTGATGGGTTTCGGCGAGGCCGAGTTCCCACGGGATGCCCGCGTGCTTGATCGAAGTTTGCGGGGAGGCACCGGTGCCGCCGTCGAATCCGGAGATCAATACCACGTCGGCGTGCGCCTTGGCGACACCCGCGGCGATCGTGCCCACGCCCACTTCCGACACCAGCTTCACGCTGATGCGCGCATGGATGTTGGCGTTCTTGAGGTCGTGGATGAGCTCCGCGAGATCCTCAATGGAGTAGATGTCGTGATGCGGCGGGGGCGAGATGAGTCCGACGCCCGGGGTGGAGTGACGCACCTTGGCGACCCACGGATACACCTTGCCACCGGGCAGCTGGCCGCCCTCGCCGGGCTTCGCGCCCTGCGCCATCTTGATCTGCACTTCCTTTGCGTTGACCAGGTAGTGGCTGGTGACGCCGAAGCGGCCGGAGGCCACCTGCTTGATGGCGGAATTCTTGGAATCGCCGTTGGGGAGCGGGATGTAACGTTCGGGATCCTCGCCGCCTTCACCGGTGTTGGACTTGCCGCCGATGCGGTTCATCGCGATGGCGAGCGCCTCGTGCGCCTCCTTCGAGATCGAGCCGTAGCTCATCGCACCCGTCTTGAAACGGCGCACGATCGAATCCACGGATTCCACTTCTTCAATGGGGATGGCGTTCGAAGGCTTGAAGTCGAGCAATCCACGGAGCGTGGCCCAGTGCTTAAACTGTTCGTTGACCTGCTTGGAGTAATCCTTGAAGGCGTTGTAGTCGCCCCCGCGAACCGCCTTCTGGAGCTTGTGAACGGTCTCGGGATTGAACAGGTGGTACTCGCCTTCGCGACGCCACTGGTACTGGCCGCCCACGTCGAGCGCGCCGCCCTGCGTGGGACGATCCGGGAACGCGCGGCGATGGCGGCTCTCCACTTCGCCGGCGATCTCCTCCATCCCGATGCCCTCGACACGGGTCGAGGTCCAGGTGAAGTACTTGTCCACCACGGCTTCGTTGATGCCGATGGCTTCGAAGATCTGCGCGCCGCGATACGACTGGATCGTCGAGATGCCCATTTTTGAGGCGACCTTGACGATGCCCTTGACCGCGGCCTTGACGAAGTTCTTGCAGGCGGTTTTGTGATCCACGCCCACGAGCAGGCCCTGGCGGATCATGTCGTCGATCGACTCGAAGGCTAGGTACGGGTTGATCGCGCCGCATCCGTAGCCCACGAGCAGCGAGAAGTGGTGCACTTCGCGCGGTTCGCCGGATTCCAGCACCATGCCCACGCGGGTGCGGGTGCCTTCGCGGATCAGGTGATGATGCAGGCCGCTGACGGCGAGCAATGCCGGGATGGCAGCGTTCTTCGAATCCACACCGCGGTCGGAAAGGATGAGGATGTTGAAGCCTTCCTCGATCGCCTTGGTGGCCTTCTTGAAGAGGTCGGACAGCGCCTTCTCGAGTCCCTTCGCGCCCTTCTCCACCTTGTACAGGATCGGAAGCGTGACCGACTTGTAGCCCGGCTGGTCGAGGTGCTTGAGCTTGGCAAACTCCTCGTTGGTCAGCACCGGATTCTTGAGCTCGATCAGGTGGCAGCTCTCAGGAACCGGGTTGAGCAGGTTCTTCTCCGAACCAATCGTGGTCACCGCGCTGGTGACGATTTCCTCGCGGATGCAATCAATCGGCGGATTGGTGACCTGCGCGAAGAGCTGCTGGAAGTAATTGTAGAGCAGCTGCGACTGGTTCGACAGCACCGCGAGCGGAGTGTCGGTGCCCATCGAGCCCACGGCTTCCACACCATCACGAGCCATCGGCACCATGAGCAACCGGAGATCCTCGAAGGAATAACCGAACGCCTGCTGGCGCTGGAGAACGGTCTTGTGATCCGGAGCCGGGATCTCGGCGGGATCAGGCAGCGTGGCGAGCTGGATCAGGTGCTGATTCAGCCACTGACGATACGGCTGCTCGCTGGCGATCTCGTTCTTGATCTCGTCGTCAGCCACGATGCGGCCCTGCTCGGTGTCGATGTAGAACATGCGACCCGGCTGGAGGCGGCCCTTTTCGCGGACGTTGGCCGGGGCGATGTCAAGCACACCGACTTCCGACGCCATGATCACCTGGTCGTCGTGCGTGACGTAATAACGCGAGGGACGAAGACCGTTTCGATCAAGCGAGGCGCCGATGCGGATGCCGTCGGTGAAGGCGATGCAGGCCGGACCATCCCACGGCTCCATGAGGCAGGAGTGGTATTCGTAAAACGCCTTCTTCTCGTCGCTCATCGACTCATGATTCGCCCAGGGTTCCGGGATCATCATCATCATCGCGTGCGGCAGCGAACGGCCGGCCAGCACGAGGAGTTCGAGCACGTTGTCGAACATCGCAGAGTCGGACCCGTGCGGATCGACGATCGGCAGGATCTTGCTGATGTCCTCGCCGAACGCATCGGTGGCGAACAATGCCTCGCGGGCGTGCATCCAGTTGATGTTGCCGCGGAGCGTGTTGATCTCGCCGTTGTGCGCGATGTAGCGGTACGGATGCGACCGGTTCCAGCTCGGGAAGGTGTTGGTCGAGAAACGGGAGTGGACCAGCGCGAGCGCGGTCTTCATCGCCGGGTTGCGCAGATCGGGGAAGTACTTGCCCACCTGCTCGGTGAGGAGCATGCCCTTGTACACCAGCGTGCGGCTGGAGAGGCTGCACACGTACCAGTACGCGCTGCCGTCCATGGTGGAGCAGCGGATCTCGTTGAAGGAGCGCTTGCGGATGACGTAGAGCTTCCGTTCAAACGCCAGATCATCCTTCACGTCTTCGCCGCGGCCAATGAACGGCATGCGGATCGCGGGCTCGCCGGCCTTCGCGGTGTCGCCGAGCGACGAATTGTCGGTGGGGACGGTCCGCCAGCCGAGGAATTCCTGGCCCTCGGAGTTCACAATCTTCTCGAACGCGAGCTCCAGCTTGCGGCGGAGTTTGGCGTCCTTCGGGAGGAAGATCAGGCCCGTGCCGTAGTGGCCGGGTTCCGGAACCTTGATGCCGGAGCTGCGGAAGGAATCGGCAAGAAATTCATGCGGCATCTGGATGAGGATGCCGGCGCCGTCGCCCGTGTTGACCTCGGAGCCGCAGGCACCGCGATGGTCGAGATTATTGAGGATCTGAAGCCCCTGTTCGACGAGCGAATGCGATTTGTGGCCTTTGATGCTCGCGACGAATCCGACGCCACACGCGTCGTGCTCATTCTGCGGATCATAGAGACCCTGCTTCCCCGGAGGAACACTCCGAGGCGTGGGTTGCGAGGCCGACCGATCAGTGCTGTTGCTCATGCTGCTTGTCGTGCGAAACGGATTACAGAATCGGCCGCAGGCGGACCCTGCGGTCAATCCGTCAAAGGTAGGGGTGAAGTCACTCAGGCGGTCAAGCAGGAGATGCGGTTGAACCAGGTTCTTTCGCAGGAATGTTTTCCGCAGAAAACTCCGCACCACCCCTGATGCACTGCTCCGCCCGGACGCAAACCACAAATAATACGTACCCGTAGCAAATCGTTTGCCATCGGGCCGGGCTTGGGAAATGTTCCCACCCAATGACAATGGTGCCTTCACTCCGGGGTGGGTCGGCTGGTGCCCGGTGGATTTCGCGACTCTGCGTGCTGGTCGCCTTCGTGGCGTTTCAGGCCGTGGCGGCCGACTGGCCGATGTTCCGCGGACAGCCCTCCCTTGCCGGAGTGAGCGATGCCAAGGTCTCCACCAACCTCACCCTCAAGTGGCGATTCAAGACCGGCGGCCCGGTGAAGTCTTCCCCAGCCATTGTGGGCGGGAACGTGTTTTTCGGCGCCGGGGATTCGAACCTGTTCTGCATTCGCCTGTCCGACGGTTCCAAGGTCTGGAATTTCACCGCCGACGGGTTGATTGAGTCCTCTCCGCTGGTGCTCGACGGACGCGTCTACTTCGGGAGCGACAACACCAATTTCTTCGCCGTCGATGCCTCCACCGGCAAGGAGCTGTGGCGTCATGGAGTTGAGGACAAGATCCTCTCCAGCCCAAACTGGGTTCAGCCCGGCGGACCCGAAACGCGTTCCGTGCTGATTGGCGCGTATGACTTCAAACTCTACAGCCTGAACGCCGCCACCGGGAAAACCAACTGGGTGTTCGAAACCGGAAATTACATCAACGGGTCGCCTGCGATCGGTTCCGGCCTCACCGCGTTTGGCGGATGTGACGCCGTGATCCACGTGCTCGGCCTGAACAAGGGCGAGAAGATCCGCGAGATCCCTGCCGGGGCGTACATCGCAGCCTCGGGCGCGCTGGTGGATGGGAAACTCTACGTCGGGCATTACGAGAACGCGTTCCTCTGCGTGGACCTGAACGAGGGCAAGATCCTGTGGACCTACAAGGATCGCGCTTTCCCCTACTTTTCCTCACCGGCCGTGACTCCTGAATTCGTGGTCGTGGGCAGCCGCGACAAACGATTGCACTGCATCAAACGGTCGGATGGCACCGGAGTGTGGACGTTCCAAACCCGGGGCAAGGTGGACAGCTCGCCCGTGGTGGCCGATGGCAAGGTGATCGTCGGCTCCGACGACGGACGCCTCTACATGGTGTCGCTCGCCGACGGCAAGGAGCTCTGGAATTACGAAATCGGCCAGTCCGTCCAGAGCTCGCCCGCCGTTGTGGATGGCCATGTCGTCGTCGGATCCGAGGACGGCTACGTGTATTGCTTCGGCCCCAAATAATTCGAATCCCGACGACACCTTCCCAATCCGTTTCCGACGGTCGCACCCAACTCCAATTTCCGAAACCGATGAGCTCCATCACCATTGCTCCGCCGCCTGCCACCGTCGGACCTCCGATCCAGAAGGAGACGACCGCGGGAAATTATTTCGTAGCCAATTACCCACCCTTCGCCTTTTGGAAGCAGGAAGCAGTGGCGGATTTCGCCGATGCCCTGAATCGCGCGCCAGCCCCCGGGGTGCCTCTCGGCCTGTACACCCACATTCCGTTTTGCCGGAAGCGCTGCCACTTCTGCTACTTCCGCGTGTACACCGACAAGAACGCCGAGGACATCAAGGGCTACATCGATGCCCTGCTTAAGGAGCTCGCGGTGTACGCCGCGCGCCCGGTTATCGGCGGACGCAAACCCAAGTTCATCTACTTCGGCGGCGGAACGCCCAGCTACCTTTCGCCAGACCAACTTCGGTACCTCACCGACGGCATGAAGCGCCTCCTGCCGTGGGACGAAGCGGTGGAAATCACCTTCGAAGGCGAACCCGGAACGCTCACCGACCTGAAACTCCGCGCCATTCGCGACATCGGCGTGACGCGGCTCAGCCTCGGCATTGAGCACTTCGACGACCACATCCTCGAGGTCAACGGCCGTGCGCATCGATCCAAGGAAGTCGAGCGCGCCTACGCCTTCGCACGCGAGATTGGATTCCCGCAGATCAACATCGATCTCATCGCCGGCATGGTGGAGGAAACCGAGGAGAAGTGGCGCATGGCCGTGGCAAAGGCGGTCGCGCTGCAGCCGGATTCGGTGACGATCTACCAGATGGAAGTGCCCTACAACACGGGCATCTATCGCCAGATGAAAGCCGAGGGAAAACTGGTCGCCCCGGTGGCCGACTGGGACACCAAGCGCCGCTGGGTGGACTACGCGTTCGGCGAATTTGAAAAGGCGGGATACACCGTCACCAGCACCACCACGGTCGTCCGCGATCCGGCGAAGGTGAAGTTCGTATACCGCGAGGGACTGTTCTCCGGAGCCGACATCCTTTCCATCGGCGTGGCCAGCTTCGGGCACCTCAACGGAGTCCACTACCAGAACCACCACGACTTCCAGCCGTACGTCGATGCAGTCAGCGCCGGCGGACTGCCCACGCACCGCGCCTACGTGGTGCCGCACGATGAAAAATACCTCCGCGAATTCATGCTCCAGCTCAAACTGGGCAGCGTGAGCATCGCGGCCTTCACGACCAAATTTGGTACCGACCCGCGAATCCAGTTCGCCCCGGCCCTGGAACAACTCCGGAACGACGGGCACCTGACCGAATCGGGTGACCGTCTCGAACTCAACCGGAACGCGTTGCTCCAGGTGGATCGATTGCTCCAGGTCTTCTTCAAACCGGAGCACCGAACCGGCCGCTATGCCTGATTTCCGTTCCCATCGCGGCACGCAGGTCCGTGGCTGGTTCACTGGCGGCGTGGCATTGCTCGCCGGGCTGCTGGCGCTTTCCAGTCGGGAGGACATCCACGTATCCCCCGCCGGACTCGATACCAATCCTGGGACGCGGAGCCGTCCGGTGGCATCGCTGGAACGCGCCCGTGATCTGGCGCGGGAAGGCCGCGCAAAGCCCGGCACTCCTGCGACGACCGTGTGGCTCCACGCCGGGGACTATCCCCGCACCCAGGCGCTGGAACTGACCGCCGAAGACTCCGGAACCGAGGGAAAACCGGCGCAGTGGAAGGCCTGGCCTGGCGATCGCGTGCGACTTTTAGGAGGCCGGATCGTCTCCTCGTTTACAACCGTAACGGATCCGGTGATCACCGCCCGCCTCGCCCCGGACGCGCGCGATCACGTTCGGGTGGCCGACCTGCGTTCGAACGGCATCACGGAGGTCGGAGGCCTGGTTTCGCGCGGTTTTTCACGTACCGTTCCCGCATCGCATTCCGAACTGTTCTTCGGCGGACTCCCCATGGTGCTCGCGCAATGGCCCAACGCGGGATCGTTTTCATCCATCGCTGGACTCCCGGCAGACAGCGTCGGACGCGATGAGCACGGCGGCGAACTGGGCAAACTCACCTCCGGATTCCTCTACTCCGGCGACCGTCCGTCCCGGTGGAAATCGTCGGACGACGTCTGGGTGCACGGCTACTGGGCGTGGGATTGGGCCAATTCGTACGAGCGGATCGAATCGCTGGATCCTGTGGAACACCGGATCCGGACCGCCCCACCGAGCGGTCTCTACGGGTTCCGAAAAGGGCAGCGCTTCTATTTCCTCAACGTTCTCGAGGAACTCGATCAACCGGGCGAGTGGTGGATCGATCGTCAGAACCTGAAACTCTACTTCTGGCCCCCGGGCGACGCCGCGCCTTCGGACAAGAACGAGGCCGTGGTCTCGACGCTCGACCAGCCGTTCTTCCGCCTGAAGGAAACCCGCCACGTCGAAGTATCAGGAATGATCCTCGAAGCCGTGCGTGGTGTCGGAGTGGAAATCCGCGGCGGCACCGGCAACCGGGTGAATGGATGCGAGATCCGCAACATCGGAACCTGGGCGGTTGAGTTGCTCGACGGCACCGGCAATGGGGTTCAGCGGTGCAACATCTCCGACTGCGGAGACGGCGGCGTAATGATCATCGGCGGCGACCGGCAGACACTCAGCCCGGGCGGACATTTCGTGGAGGATTGCGAGTTCCGCCGCCAGGGCCGCTGGTCCAAGTGCTACGTGCCCGCGATTCAGATGTTCGGCGTCGGCAACCGCGCCTCTCACAACCGCGTTCAGGATCACCCCCACTGCGGCATCCTCTTCTGGGGCAATGAGCAGCTGATCGAATTCAACGACATCCACCACGTGGCCCTGGAGACGGGTGATGTCGGAGCAATCTACACGGGGCGCGACTACTCGTTTCGCGGAAACCGGATCCGATCCAATTTCATCCACGAAACCGGCGGCGTGGGCATGGGCTCCATGGGCGTGTACATGGACGACTGCGTGAGCGGCACCGAAGTGGTTGGCAATGCCTTCTGGAAGGTGCATTGGGCGATGTTCATTGGTGGAGGACGCGACCACCAGGTCATCGGAAACCTCTTCGTCGACTGCAACCCGGCGCTGCGCATCGATGGACGCGGACTCGATACCACACCGGTCTGGCGCGAGATGGTGGAACAGGTAATGCGCAAAAGCCTCGGGGACGTCCCGCTGGCACTATACCAATCCAGATATCCCGCCATGCGGGCGCTCGACGCCTACTACGGCCCGCCGGGGGGACCAAAAATGGATGCAGCCCGGTTCCAGGGAATCCCGCCGGCCGGAAATCTCGTGGCCAGCAACGTGGTGGTCGGCAAGTGGCTCCAGCGGGTCTGGCACGCACCGGAGTCGGCCCTCGAACTCCGCGGCAACTGGCTCGGCTCCAGCCTTCCCTTCCGCAACGAGCGCATCGGCGACCTTCGCCCGGGCCCGGGATATCCGCTCGCCAAACTCGGCTACGCCCCCATTCCGTTTGATCAGATCGGCCCGCGCCCCTCCCCCGAGCGACGCGCCCTGGCCCGCCTCGCCCGCAAGGATCTTCCATGACCTCCGCCTCCTCCGTCAGCCCCGTAAAGCCGCGCTCGGCGATCCACCCGCTGGACGACTTCTACGCCTGGAACGGTCGCCCCCTCCTCCCGCACGAGGTCGTCCCCGGCGACTCGCTCCCCGAGCCGGCCCGATCGCTTCTGGTCCACGAGCGCGACATGACCCGCACGCTGGAACAGTTCCACGGCAGCGCGCTGCACCTCCGCGTGGTCAGCCGCCGACAGGAAGGCGACAGCTACTGGCGTGAATCCGTGCTGGAACTCGACGGGACCAATCAGCCTGTCGAACTGGGCGCCATCCGCATTGATCTCTCGCGCTTTCCGGAACCCTGGCGCGGCAAGATCCTCGAAGAACACCTGCCCCTCGGCGGCATCCTCAACGCCAGCGGCATCCAGTACACCAGCCGCCCCACCGCGTTCCTCCGATTCCAGCCGGACGCATTTATTACGTGTGCGTTGCATTTTTCCGAATCGATGGAAGTTTACGGTCGTCAGAATGCGTTGCGGGATTCCGCCGGCCGGATTCTGGCTGAGATCATCGAAATATTACCGCCCCCGGGGGCTAAACGACCATGACTGCCACTGCCATTGCCACATCGACGACCAATTCTGGTACGGAACGTTGCGACTGCGTGATCATCGGAGGCGGCCCAGCCGGATGTTCGGCGGGCGCCGTGCTGGCCCAGCACGGGCGCAAGGTCATCGTGCTCGAACGGGAAAAATTCCCGCGGTATCACATCGGCGAATCCCTGATCCCCTTCACCTATCCCTCGCTGGAGCGGATTGGAATGATCCCCAAGCTCCGGGCTTCGAGCTTCCCGAAGAAATATTCGGTTCAGTTCGTTTCGCCCTCCGGACGCGCCAGCCAGCCGTTCTATTTTTACAACCGCTACGACCGCGAAACCGTCGCGCAAACCTGGCAGGTGCTCCGATCGGAGTTTGACGAAATGATGATGGAGAACACCCGCTCCCTGGGCGCGGATGTTCGCGAGGAAAGCACGGTCACGGAACTCCTGCGACGCAACGGACGGTACTACGGAGTCCGCGTCAAGCGGGCCGACGGCACCGAGTACGAGATTCATGCCCCGGTCACCATCGATGCCACGGGACGCGAGGCCATCGCCGCCACCCGCAACGCCTGGCGCCGCGGGGATCCGAAGCTGAACAAGGTCGCCGTGTGGACCTATTACGAGGGAGCCGTGCGCGATCCCGGCATCGATGAAGGCGCCACCACCGTTGCCTTCATCCCCAACAAGGGCTGGTTCTGGTACATCCCGCAGAACAACAACCGCGTCAGCGTGGGCGTGGTGGCGGATGGCAAATACCTCACCCGCGACGGCATCAAGGACCCAAAAACGATCTTCCATCGGGAAGTACCCGAGAACAAATGGATCGAGCAGCATCTCACCGGCGGAAAACCCTGCGGCGAGTACTGGCTTACTGCGGAGTACACCTTCCGTTCGGAGTTCTGCTCCGATGACGGATTGGTCCTCGCCGGCGACGCCTTTGGATTCCTCGACCCCGTGTTTTCCAGCGGCCTCATGCTCGCCTTGAAGAGCGGCGTGGCGGCGGGCGATGCGGTGCACCAGGCGTTGCTCGACGACGACACCAGCTCCGCCAAGTTCGCCGACTACGGAGCAATGATGTGCGAAGGCATGGAGAACATGCGCAAGCTGGTCTATGCCTTCTACGATCCGACCATCAGCTTCCGCACCGTGACCGACAAGTATCCCGAAATGCACGGGATCCTGACCGACTGTCTCTCCGGCGATGTGAACCGCGACTTCAGCGACTTGTTCAAGGCATTCGCGGAGTTCACCTCGATTCCCGAGCCGCTGCCGTTCGGCATGCCCGCGCCCGGACGCTCCTCCATGATCGCGGCCTGAGACCGTCCCACGGCGTCACTGGCTTTTTCCCCATCGCAGACTACCGTTGCCGCGTTTGAATCTGGTCCAGATCACTCCGGGCGCTGGCGGCATGTATTGCGGGAATTGCTTCCGCGACAACGCGCTGGTCACCGCGCTGCGTCGTCAGGGGCACGACACCCTCATGGTGCCGCTGTACCTGCCGATGACGCTCGATGAGGCCAACGCCGCAGCCGGAACCCCGACGTTCTTCGGCGGCATCAACGTTTACCTCGACCAGAAATCCTCGCTGCACCGCCGCATGCCGGGATGGTTCCGTCGCTGGTTCGATGCCGGCCCCCTGCTCCGCTGGGCCTCTGGCAAGACGGCGAAGACACGTCCGGACGACGTGGGCGAACTCACCGTGTCCATGCTGCGCGGGGAACGCGGAAATCAATCGCGCGACCTCGACGAACTCACCGGCTGGCTCGCCCATCTGCCGCGGCCCGATGCCGTCCTGCTCTCCAACGCCCTGCTCGGAGGCTTCACCCGCGAACTCAAGGCGCGCCTGAACACGCGCGTCGTGTGCTTTCTGCAAAGCGAGGAAGCCTTCCTCGATTCCATGCCCCAACCTTGGAACACCAAGGGATGGGAGGAGCTTCGCGCCCTGGCCCCGGAGATGGACGGATGGATCGCGCCTAGCCGCTTCTTCGCCGACCGCATGGCGTCGCGCCTCGGCCTCGATCCCAAATCGGTCGAGGTGGTGCCCAACGGAATTCATCTCGAAGGCTACGACCAGCTTCCCGAGCGCCCCGTTCCAAGTTCCACCGATCCCCTCACCCTCGGCTTCTTCGCACGCATCTGCCCGGAAAAAGGGCTCGAAACCGTGGTCGAAGCCTTCATCGCCCTCCGGCAGTCCGGCCGTCATCCCCGGCTCCGCCTAAAACTTGGCGGCGGATGCGGCCCCGGGGATGTCCCATTTTTGGAACGCATCCAGGCGCGGCTTGCGAAGGCCGGTCTGGCGGAATCTGTTTCCGTCGCCACCAATCTAAGCCGCGAGGAGAAGGTCCGGTTTTATTCCGAGTGCGACGTGCTTTCGGTTCCTGCGAAGAACGAGGAGGCGTTCGGTCTGTACGTGATTGAAGCCATGGCCGCCGGGACCCCGGTGGTGCAGCCGAACTGCGGAGCGTATCCGGAGTTGATCCGAGCGACCGGCGGCGGCGTGAACTGCGGAGCCAACACGGCGGAAGCTCTGGCCTCGGCGCTGGATTCATTGCTCCGCGACCCGCGGCAACTGCGAGCCCTGGGGCGGGCCGGACGCGAAGCGGTATTCCGCGATTATACCGACACCGCGATGGCCACCCAAACCATCCAAGCCCTCCAACGCCTCCTCGCGAACCCCCACTGACCCGCCGCCCACTCACCCACTCACCCACTCGCCCACTCACCCACTCGCCCACTCACCCACTCACCCACTCACCCACTCACCCCCTCACCCCCTCACCCCCTCGCCCACTCACCCACTCACCCACTCACCCACTCACCCACTCACCCACTCGCCCACTCACCCACTCGCCCACTCACCCACTCGCATACCCGCTGCTGCGCCCGAGTTGCATCCCCCCTCAACTCCGACAATCCTCCGCCAAACGTCTTCCCCCCCCTGTGCCCTTCGAATTCAAAGCCACGCGTCGAGTTGAGTTCAGCGAAACGGACCTCGCTGGCATCGTCCATTTCTCCAACTTCTTCAAATACATGGAGACCGTGGAGCATGCCTTCTGGCGTTCGCTGGGAGGATCCGTGGTGATGCCGCAGTTCGATCCCCCGCTGGGATTGCCGCGGGTGCATGCGTCGTGCGACTTCCGAAAGCCGCTGCGGTTTGAGGACGTGGTGGAGCTGACCCTGCGCGTCACGGAAAAGCGCCCCAAGGTGCTCAGCTACGAGATCCGATTTCGCCGGATCGAACCCGGTCCGGCCGAAGAAGTGGCCGTGGGCAAATTGACCGTCGTTTGTGTGGCCAAGCGGCCCGACGGCACCATGCAGGCGGTTCCATTCCCCGCCGAACTCGCCGACCAAATCGAAGTCGCCCCCGCCTGATTCCCGATCTTCGATCTCCGATCTGCGAACTTCGAGTCAGCCTTCCATGTCGCGGGTGTAGTACAGGATCCGTCCGCAATTGCTGCAGTTCGCGACTTCCTTCTGAGCCTTGGTGGCGAGGAACACCTGCTGGGGAAGCTTCATGTGGCATCCGCCGCAGGTGGCGTTGTTGACCCCGACCACAATGTTTTCACCGCGCGTCAGGAGAATGCGGTCGTATCGGGAGAGGGCCTGCGGCTCAACGACGGCGGCCGCGGCGGCCCGGTCGGTGGTGACGACGGCGAGTTCCTTCTGAAGATTCGCCTCGCGGGCGGCGAGATCGGCGAGGTGACGATCGCTCTCAGCCTTCAGCTCTGCAGCCACCTTGGCGGCGGCGGCCAATTCCTTGGCAGCCCCTTCGGCCTGCTCCATGTACACCAGTTCCTGATCCTCCAACGCGTGGATTTCGCCCTCAGTCGTTTCGATCTGGTGCCGGTAGCGCTTGTACTCGTCGTTGCTCTTGGTCTGGCCCTGGAGAGTCTCGCACTTCCGGATGAAATCGCGCTTGGTCTCGACCTCGAGCTCCAACTTCTTGCGATCGCTCTCGATCTGACGGGACCGAACCTTGGCCGCCTCATGCCCTGCATTGGCGAGTGCCGCCTTGTCCTGAAGCCGTTTGCGCTGAAGAGGGATGTCGGCCAATTCCGCCTTCACCCGCAGGAGTCGGCGGTCGCGATCTTGGAGGACGAGCATCTGTTCGATCACGGGAAGCATGGTGCACCGACGCTATCGGTGCGCCGCCCGCACGGTCAACGAACAAGCCCGAAAGCTTCTGCAAAAAGAATCGGACCGAGACGGCAAAGGAAACCACAGATGGACACAGATTCACACAGATCCCGAAAAGACGAGTGGGTACAAGGTCCATGGAAGCCACACACCGTCGGCCTTCCGCTCAAATCAGGACATTCCTCGCCTCCCATCTGTGTTCAGCTGTGTCGATCTGTGGTTGCTCTCTCAGTTGCCAACAGGGGCGGCAGGATTACGCTGCCCCGCATGACTTCCCCCCGCCAACCTTCAAGGAATCCTTCCCGGAGTCTCGCGGCCGCCGCCGCCCTTACGCTGGCCGGGGCCGGCGCACTCGACCCGCTTCCAATCCGAGCGGCCGACAGCGAGGCACTCCAGGTGGCGCGCCAGTTGAATCGGGCCTTTGTGGAAGTCACCGAAGCGGTGTCGTCTTCGGTGGTGGTGATTTCCGTCACCCAAAAACCGGACGCAGAGGAGCTCGAACAGATGAAGGAGCTGCGCCGACTCCTCCCGCCGGGATCGCCCCACGGGAATCCCGGTCCGGTCGAAGGCCAGGGCTCCGGCGTGATCATTCGACCGGAAGGATTCATCGTCACCAATTTCCACGTCGTGGACGGAGCCGATTCCATCCGCGTCCGACTGCAGGACGGACGCGAGTACAAGGCCACCGTCCGAGGCACCCATGAGGAGGCGGACCTGGCGGTAATCCGGATCGAGGGCGCGGAATCCAAACTCCCATCCGCCCGTTTCGGAGACTCGGAAAAGGTCCGCGTGGGCGAATTCGCCATCGCCGTCGGCGCTCCGTACGAACTCGATTACAGCGTCACGTTCGGCCACGTCAGCGCCAAGGGACGCGCCAATCTCTACGGCGGCCCGGTGGAGCAGGACTTCATCCAGACCGATGCGAGTATCAATTTTGGCAACAGCGGTGGCCCGCTTGTGAACCTCGAGGGCGAGGTCATCGGGATCAACTCGATGATCCGCGGCGTGGGCACCGGCATCGGATTCGCGATTCCGGCGAATCAGGTGAAGGTGATCAGCGACCGGATCATCAAGGACGGTGTGTTCCGACGCTCGTGGCTGGGAATCTCCATGCCCAAGCCGTTCGAGCTCGCGCGGCTCAAGGCCGACATGCCCGCCCTCCGGCGCGGCGTATTGGTGAAGGGCATCCCGGAGAACGGGCCGGCGAGCCGTTCCAAACTTGAGCCGGGCGACATCATCACTTCGGTGGATGGAAAGCCGGTGAAGTCCTCCTCCCAGCTCGCGGCGGAAGTGGCTCTGAAGACGCCCGGACGCGAGGTCACCCTCGATGTCCTGCGGGAGGATCATCCCCTTCGGATCACGGTGGTTCCGGAGCCCATGCCCGAAATGGCAATGGCCTCACGGCGTCCACGCTCCGAGCCCGCCGCACCGCCGGCAGACGCCGACGGGGCTCACCTGCGAAAACTCACCCCGGAACTGGCCCGTGAATTCGCGGTCAAGGGGGTCAGCGCCGGAGTGCTGGTCACCGAGGTGACGGAGAACAGTCCGT
This sequence comes from Verrucomicrobiota bacterium, assembly GCA_947454705.1. Lineage (GTDB taxonomy): Bacteria > Verrucomicrobiota > Verrucomicrobiia > Limisphaerales > UBA9464 > CAIVQB01. The sequence continues at coordinate 96,580 of CANGKZ010000006.1, read as the reverse complement.
CGGAAGCCGCCGGGCTCGAACGCGGGGACGTGATCACGTCGGTCAACGGCAAGTCCGTCGCCACTCCAAAAGAATTTCGACAAGCTTTGAACGGATCGAAGACAAAACAGACCAAGGTAAGTGTTCTGAGAGAGGGTGCTCGCACCGTGGTGCTCTTTCAGAACCACTCCGAGTAAAGGGTCTCGGAGCGAGTTGGACGGAAAACGAACGCGCCGGGGTTTCATGGTTTCCCCCGGCGCGTTCACGTTTTCAACGGTGTACCAACGTGGGTACACCGCGTTGTTTCGATCCCCGCATTACTTCGCCGCCGGGGCCACCGGCGCGGGACGCGGCGTGCCGTTCTTCTCCACGGGCTTGCCGGCTGCGGTCCAGGCCTTCATGCCACCTTCCAGGTTGAACACGCGATCAAACCCCAGCGTGCCCATCAATTCCGCCGCCTTGGCCGACCGGCCGCCGGCTGCGCAGTGCACCAGGTAGAGTTTTTCGTGGTCCAGCTGGCTGACCTTCTGTTTGAAGTCCGGGGCCTTGAAATCGATGAGGACCGCGCCCGGAATGTGGCCTTCCACGAATTCCTCACGCGTCCGAACGTCCAGCACCACGGCGTTGGTGTTACGAGTGCGGGCGAGATCGAACTGTTGCGGATTGAAGTTCCGGTAGGCCGGCTTTTCCGGAAAGGACAGGTTGGCGGACTGCGCTGCTTCCGCAGTGGCCTTCTTCACGGCGGCGACATCGGCAACGGCCGGGGACAGGACGACTGCGGCGACGACCAGGCTTAGGACAAGGTGTTTCATAACAAGGCAATCAGGTGCCGTAATGAAGCCTGCCGTGGAGCCGATGGCAATTGCAGTTTGGCTCGTCCTCCTCTACACCGGATGCATGAGGTTCATCGGCAGCGTCATTGAAAAACTCCAGCGCCACCCGAAGCGCATCGTGTTCCCCGAAGGAACCGAGCCGCGGGTGCTTCAGGCTGCCCGCCAATTCCACTCCCTGCGCCTCGGCGTGCCCATCCTTTTGGGCGACCGCGCCAAGGTCAAAGAGGCCGCCGCCGCGCTCAATGTCTCGCTCGAGGGCATCCGCATCATCAACCCCGCGGAAACTCCCGATCTCGACAGCTTTGCCCGCCGATTCGAGCTCCTGCGCCGCAGCAAGGGCATCCAGGAACGCGAGGCCCGCGAGGCCATGACCAAGGTGAACTACTTCGGTGCCATGATGGTGGCCATGCGCCAGGCCGACGGCATGGTCTCCGGCACCAACGAAATCACCGGAGGCGTCCTGCGTCCCCTGTTCCAAATCATCAAGGTGGCGCCCAAAACCACCACCGCTTCGTCGTGCATGGTGATGGAAGTCGAGGACACGCGGTTCGGCGAAAAGGGCGTCCTATTCATGGGCGATTGCGGCGTCATTCCCGATCCCGATGTGGAGCAGCTCGCCGACATTGCCGTTTCCACCGCCCGACTGGCGCGCCAGCTGATGGGCATCAAGCCGCGCGTCGCCCTGCTCAGCTACTCGACCAAGGGCAGCGCCACGCATCCGAGCGTGCTCAAGGTCAAGGCCGCAACGGCCCTGGCCCAGCAGAAGGCCGCCGAAGTGATGCTGGAGGCCGAATTCGACGGCGAACTCCAGGTGGACGCCGCGCTCGTGCCCGAGATCGCCCAACGCAAACTTCCGGAAAGCAAGGTGGCGGGTCAGGCCAATGTGCTGATCTTCCCCGACCTCAATTCCGGCAACATCGCCAGCAAGCTGATCCAGCACGTGGCCCGGGCCAACGCCTACGGCCAGATCCTGCTCGGCCTCGACCGCCCGGCCGCCGACGTGTCACGCGGCAGCAATGCCCACGACATCCTGGGCGTCGCCGCCATCGTCGGACTCCAGAGCATCGAGTATCAAAAATTGTACCCGGGTGCCGGTGAACACCTCCCGGGCGATCTCTGATTCCCGAGCCGACCGCCTGCATCCCTGCACCGAATCCCGAGCCCCGAGCCCTGCCCCACCATGCTCCTCAACAACGCCACCCCCCGCGTGTTCATCGCCGCGACCCGGCAGAACGACGGCAAGACCACCAATTCGCTCGGCCTGCTTTCGGCGCTGCAGCAACGGTTCGGTCGCGTGGGCTACATCAAGCCCGTGGGACAGCGGTTCGTGGAAGTGGACGCCGAAAAGATCGATGAGGATTCGGTGCTCATGGATCGCGTGTTCCGCCTGAACTGCCCGCTGGTGGACATGTCGCCGATCGCCGTGGAACCCGACTTCACCAAGAAGTACCTGCAATCGGCCAATTTCGACGCCTTGGTGAAGCGCATCCACAAGGCCTTCGACCGCGTGGCTTGGGAAAAAGAATTCGTGCTCATCGAGGGCACCGGTCACGCCGGCGTGGGCAGCGTGTTCGATCTCAGCAACGCCACGGTCGCGCGTTTGCTCGGATCCAAGGTGGTCATCGTCACCCGCGGCGGCATCGGCCTGCCCATTGACGAAGTCGCGCTCAACACCGCGCTGTTCCAAAAAGAGGGCGTCGAAGTCATCGGCGTCATCCTCAACAAGGTCCTGCCCGAGAAGCTCGATTACATCACGGAATTCGCCGAAAAGGGGCTTCGTCGAAAGGGCCTCAAACTGCTCGGTGTGGTGCCGCACCAGCCGATCCTTTCCCGTCCGACGCTCCAACTGATCCGCGAGGAACTCGACGCGCAGCTCCTCAATCGCAACACCGAGCTGCACGACAACATGGTGTCGCGGATTGTCATCGGAGCCATGGGCGCGCCCCGGGCTTCGAAGCTCTTCCAGAAGGGCGTTCTGCTGATCACGCCGTCGGATCGCGACGACATCCTCTCCGCCGCGGCCGATTACCTGAACGCCGGCGGCAACCTCGCAGGCATCGTGCTGTCCGATGATTTGCCGCCGTCCAACGCCTTCCTGAAGCAGGCCAAGACCCTTTCCTGCCCGGTGCTGGTGTGCCGCTCCGACAGCTATCAGGTGGCGAGCCGCGTGCACGATCTCACGGTGAAGATTCGCCCCGACGACAGCGAGAAAATCGGCCTGGTTCGTGACCTCATCGCGAAGCACGTCCGGCTGGACAAGATCCTCAGCGCGATCTGACGCGCGTCCAAACGCTACGACGCGTTCAACGGAGCCGGCCGCTTGGTCACGCGCGGGAAGTGTTTCCAGGCGCGTCCCCAGTCATAGACCTCGAGGCCTTCGAGCGTCTTTTTGTAATCCATGGGCGACGGCTCAAGCAGTGCGTAGCCGGGATAGTGGTAGCGACAGCCCTGGCGCTTGGCCCATTCGAGTTCACACAACAGCGTGAAGATGCCGAGGCTTCGGCGCTTTTCCGACGGTTCAAACGAGCAGTAGAGGCTGGCCACCGATCCATGGCCCACGGCCAGATAACTCATGGCGATCAGGCGTTCGCCGTCGTACACCGCCACCTCACGGGTCGGCACCGGATTGGTCGCCGGCATGGGGCCGAGGAAATCCTCCAACCCGCGCGGAATCCCTTCGATGAAGCGCTCCTTGTGCCGGTCGAACAACTCGCGCCGTTCGTCATCGATCACCGGGGTCTGAAACACCACGCGCAGGTCGCGATTCCGTCGGAGCACCTTGCGCTGACTTTCGGAGAACTGGCTTCGGGCGAGGTCCACCCGGAGATGCTGCAAGGGGGCGAGGCGGCCACCCCACTCGATGAAGGCGCGTCGAAAGAAGATCGGGCCGAGGTACCACCAGCCAGCCGACCACAGCTCGTCCATGCGCGACGGGGCGATGGACCAGCTGATGAAGGTGTCTTCGAGCGGCAGCTTCACGACGTCCTCAACAAGAAGTCAGAGCCGTGCGGCGTCAACTCGGAAACCGGAATTCGTGGACTCACCGCGGTGAAATCCTCGTGCCGGCGCGGCGTCCGGCCCACCACAGGCTGAGCGCCCCGACCAGGTACACGATGCCGCAGAGCGACACTGCGAGGCTCATGTTGTCCACCTCGGTCGCCCGGCCCGCACGCGTGGACATCATCCCGGCGTAGAGCGGCCCGAGCGCGCCGCCGGTCCAGCCGACGGTGTTCATGATCCCCGCCGAAGTCGCCCGGGAGTTGGCGGGCACCACGTCATACAGCGCTGCAAAAATCCCCGAATCATAGAACCCCTTGCACACGCCGAATGCGGTCATGGCGATCATCAACGACGTCCGATCCTGGGTCCACCCGACCCACGCCACGCAGACCGATCCCACCAGGAGTCCGCCGGCCTGCACGAACATGCGCGCCCCCGGATGCCGCTGAATTCCCCAATCCGCCAGCCATCCCGCGAGGGGAACCGTCGCCGCGCTGGCCAGATGAATGAACACCGTGGCGGTCAATCCTGCGGCGCCGAGTTTGTATCCGAACTTCTCCATCAGGAAGGTCGGGGTCCAAACGAGAAACAGCGTGGCAACGAAGTTCGCGAGAACGAACGCCACCATCAGGAGTCGCGCCGACGGATGAACGGCAATGAACCGCAACGCCTCCCAGAAACTCACCTGGGCCGGGACTTCTGCAGATACCGAAGAGGTCGCATCTCCACTCTGCGCAGTGGAAGCGGCCGGTTCCTTGAGAAAGAAATACAGCATCCCCGCCAGCAGCATTCCAAGGATGCCGAAGCAATAGAACCCGGTGCGCCATCCGTAGTGTTGGGCCATGAGCGCGCCGACCCAGCTGCCTCCGATGGTCCCCACGTACACGCTCGACTGATGAAACGCCATCGCGCGCGATCGGGTTTTCGCCCCGTGGTACGCGCTGACCAGGCTCATCGAAGCCGGGAAATAGAAGGTTTCCCCGAATCCCTCCAGCGCCCGAACGGTGATGAAATGCCAGAGTTTCGTGCACCAGGCCGTGGTCACCGTAACAAAACTCCAGAAGAGACAGCCTCCGAGAATCAGGTGACGCCGCTGCATGCGGTCCCCTGCCCACCCGGCCAACGGAGCCGCGCCGGCATACACCCACATGAAGGCCGATCCGATCCAGCCGAGCTGCTCCTTGTTGAATCCAAACTCCTCTTTCAATGCGGGGAAGACCACCGAGATGGCCTGTCGATCCGCGTAATTGAAACAGCAGATGAACCACAGCATGCCGACCACCGCCCAGGCATAGCCCCGGCTGGTGGTCGCGGTGGTGCGGCTGGAAGGAGCGGGGCTCATGCAATCAGTCCGGCTTCGCGAAGCACGGGGATCAATTCCGCAGTGACCGCCGCCATGCCAGCCTCAGTCGCCTTCGAAACGATCTGCTTCGGCGCGCCGGGATTGAGTCCGCGAGCACGCATGCCTGCGGCAACATCCATCGGGAAATGCACCTTGCCGCACGCCGCGCCCACGCGCTTGAGCCACGACATCAACTGCGCCGTGCGCGCCGTGTCGCCGGCCGGAACGGTCTTGCAGACCTCCACCAGAAGTTCGCCGCACACGTTGGACAGTCCGGAAATGCATCCGGTGCAGCCGAGCGCGAGCGCCTCGTCGAGGCGTGTATCACTTCCGGTCAAGACGGCGAACCCGAGTTCCTTGCCCAGGGCGATGAGTTCATGGTGATAGGTCCATTCGGCGCCGCTCTGCTTCACGCTGGTCACGCGCGCGTTGCGGGCGACGGCGGCGATGGTTTCGAGGCCGATGCGATTGCCGGTGCGTTCCGGAAAGTTGTAGAGGCAGATGGGCAGCGGCGTGGCCGATGCGGCATCGAGGAAGAAGGCCTGCTGGTCGGCCTGCGACAACGGGAAATACCACGGAGGAAGAATGGCGACTCCGGCACATCCCGCAGCTGTGGCAGCGCGGGCGAGGTGGCGGACGTTGCGCGGGTTCACATCGCTGATGTTCGCCACCACGGGATGTCCGTTGGCGAGTTCCGTGATGCGGTGAAGAAGACGCTCACGCACCGGCAAATCCAGATGGGGAAACTCCCCGGTGCTGCCCAGCGCGAGGATTCCGGAAACGCCGCCGCGGATGACGAACTCGACCTGGGTGCGGAGCAGCGCGTCATCGATCTTGCCGTCGGCATCGGTCGCGGTCCAAAGGGCACTGATGATTCCGGAGGGAGCTTGCATGGTTCAAACTGGAACAAATCTGGGACGCATCCCGCGCAGGCAGCGCACCACCCGGCGGGGTTCCAACCGATTCGAAAGTCCGTCGCACGCAGACGGAAACACCACCTTCGAATCTGGGAACGGAAAGAAGTGTCAGGGGATCGAACTCCAATGTCCATCCCTCGTCCCCGGGAGGACGGAAGAACTCCATTGCCATGAGGCGGCCGGCCCGGGGAAAGTCGGGCGTGCCGAATCCGATCATTGTCGCGCTCGACGTCCCCACCGCCTCCGAAGCCATCGACCTCGCCCGTCGCGTCGCCCCGCACGTGGGCGCCTTCAAGGTGGGCAAGGAACTGTTCGTCAGCGCCGGCCCCGACATCGTCCGCACCCTCCGCGCCACCGGTGCGAGCGTGTTCCTCGATCTCAAATTCCACGACATCCCCAACACCGTCGCCAAGGCTGTCGCCGCGGCCACGCGGCTCGATGTCCAGATGCTCACCATTCATTGCAGTGGCGGCAGCGCGATGATGAAGGCGGCGTTGAAGGCAGCCCAGGAAACCGCGGCCTCCATGGGACGCCCGGCGCCGCTGGTGCTCGGCGTGACCGTTCTCACCAGCATGGACAGCGCGGCGCTCGCCGAACTCGGGGGCGAAACCGTTGTCGAAGCGCAGGTGGAAAGACTCGCCCGACTCGCGGCGGCATCCGGTTTATCAGGATTGGTCTGCTCCCCGCTCGAGCTCCAGCGCCTGAAGCCGATTCTTCCCGCGGGAATGAACTTTGTGACCCCGGGCATTCGCACAGGCGCGGAAAAAGCCGACGATCAGAAGCGCACCCTGTCCCCGCGTGAAGCCATCGCCGCCGGTGCCACGCACTTGGTGGTGGGACGTCCGATCTACGCAGCGCCGGATCCGGTGGCGGCGGCCCAGTCGATTCTGGCCAGCATTACCGGCTGAATTCAGAGCGGGCCGACGCGATCTCTCGCATCCGTCAGCACCCGATCAAACCGGCTCTCGACCCGGGTAGCCGGATTCGAGATCGTGCCAGAATTCAATGTCCTCCTCGCCTTCGCGCCAGCAGAGCAGGACTTCGCGATCGCCGCGGAAGGAGGGGAAATCCACCAGACCGCGATCGAGATCCTTGATCTGAATTTCCAGGGTGGAGAGCTCGCGCGAGATTTCCTGAAGGCGGGCGAAGGCCTTCAAATGATCTTCAACCCGTTCGCCTCCGAGGTCGCGGCCTTCGGCCAGCAACGGCGCGCTGCGTTGATCTCCCCGGTCCACAATGCGCGACAATCGGCGCAGCTCGGGCAGCCATCGACGCACCTTCGGCAGCAGGGCGCGGGCCTCTGACAGCGTGTAATGACGGGTGAATCGGTGGGATTCGCTCATGTCGGGAGCTGTCGATCCGGACTACGGATTCGCATCGATCTTGCGTCGCACCGCGTCGCTCTTTTCCAGCTTCTCCGATTCCGTCCACGCCTCGCGGGCCTCGGGCTTGCGTCCCAGGGCGTTTAAGACGTCGCCGAGGTGATCCAGCACGGTGGCATCCGGTTCGTTGAGCAGCTTCACGGCGCGTTGCAGCGGTGGAAGGGCCTCGGCGAATTTACCGAGCTTGAAATACACCCAGCCCAAGCTGTCGAGATACGCCGGATTATCGGGCTCGGCCTTCACGGCGCTGCGAATCATGACGAGCGCCTCATCGAGCCGCACGCCCTTCTCGGCCCAGAGGTATCCCAAATGATTCAGGGCCTCGTCGAAGTCGGGTTTGATCTTCAGCGATTTCTGGAGGTATCCGATGCACTCCTCCTCGCGTCCCGCCTTCTCCAGCATCGCACCGATCTGGAAATAAAACCGGTGGTCGAGCAGCTCCGGGCTCTTGGCGGCGGCAGCCTTTTCAGCGGCGAGAAAGCGGGCCAGCGACTGGTCGTAGTGCTGCAACCGGGCCTGGGCCAGTCCGGCCAGATATTCGCGTCGGAACTCGGGCGGGAACCGTCCCACCGTCTTGTCGATCACGGCGAGGGCTTCCGCCGGCTTCTCACGACTCAGCCAGGCGGCGGCAAGATCGGCATAAATCGGTTCGAACTCCGGATTGAGCAGCAGCGACCGCTCGAAGTGCGACACGGCGCGTTCGAAGTCGCGCGACTCGAAGGCCAGAAGACCGAGATAATAGAACGGAACCGGGTTGGACGGATTGTCCTTCTTGAGCGATTCCAGCTGTTCCCCCGCCTCCTTGTTGCGTCCGAGACGAAGGTAAAGCTCGGCCAGCTTTCCGGTGGGACGCGGGTCCTTGGGAAACCGGGTCCGAAGTTCGCGGTACACCGATTCGGCCTTCTCCGGCTGACCGACCGATTCGTATCGCTCGCCCAGGCGCTGAAGGATTCCGGGTTCCACCGGCTTGAGGGCCGCAGCCTTTTCCAACGCGGTGCGCGCTGCAGCCAGCGAACGGGGGGCGGAATTGGTCTCGCGCTTGCCATACTGACGATAAAGCTCCGCGAGCTCGATCCAGTACATGGCATCGGTCGAGTTCGACCGGGCGGCGAGGTCCAGCGTGGTCCCCACCTCGACGCGACGCCCGCTGGCGCCCTGAAGATCGGCCAGCGCCTGGTAATTGATCAGTTCATCGGGCGCGAGCCGGATGGCTTCGCGATACGCGGCCATCGACTCCTCCCGCTTCCCCAACTGCGCGTACACCACTCCGAGCAACGACTGAAAGGTCGATGCCAGCTCGGTCCCGGCCGCCTTGGGAGCGGACCGTTTCAGGACTTCGAGGGCGGCCTCGCGTTCCTTGCGCTCGATAAGGCGTCGAGAGAGATCGATCGCCAACGTGATGTTGTCGGGATCGTTCTCCAACGACTTGCGAAACAGCTCCAAGGCCGAGGTGATCCCCGACTCCTCCTGCTGAATCATGGCAGCCGCAAACGCCGCATGGGCCGCGGCCCGGCGCTCAATAACGGCGTCGGACTCGGCGGCCAGCGGATCGGTACGACGCTTATCCCCGCCTCCCGCTTTCACCGCTTTGGCGGTCGGGACTGGCTTGGACGTTGATTTCGATTTCGCCTTGGTTCCCGTGGTGCGGGCAGAAGGTTGCATTGTCGCACCCGCTGGCGAATTCGTCGTCGATAATTTTGGAACCACCCCCGATTTCTTCCCGGATCCCGTCGACGGATGAACGCATCCGGCGATCAGGCAAGCCGCGGCCAGGAGCAGAGCTCCAAACTGCGGTGAAAACGATCCCCCTGGCGGGTGAATCGCAAGATTGGGAGAAACTGGGGACGCGGGCAAAAGACAACGCGGCTCCGCAGGGACGGAGCCGCGCCTTGAAAAAAAGACCATGCCCGGAAGGCGGCGTTGAAACGCCTACTGGCTACTTCTGCCAGGTACGCTTCTTGTGGCGGTTCTGACGGAGCTTCTTCCGCCGCTTGTGCTTGTTGATCTTCGCCTTCCGACGCTTCTTAAGTGAACCCATAGCTCGTGTGTTTCTGCTGTGCCGTCCGGATCAGTACACCACCTTATTGAGTGGGTACTCGATGATTCCCTCCGCACCGGCGGCTTTTAGTTGCGGGATAAATTCACGCACCACCGATTCATCGATGATGGTTTCCACAGCCACCCAGCCGGAGAGACTCAAACTGGACACCGTGGGATTACGCAATGCGGGAAGCGATTGCAACAACTTCGGCAAATCCGCTTCACGAATATTCATCTTCAGACCGACCTTGGCCTCGGCCTCGATCGCCCCGCGGAGCAGCAGGGAGAGCGTTTCGATCTTGGTTCGCTTCCACTTGTCCTTCCACGCGTCGTGGTTGGCGATGAGCCGCGGAGTGGAGACGAGCAGCGTCTCGACGATGCGGAGTTTGTTGGCGCGGAGCGACGATCCGGTCTCGGTGACTTCGACAATCGCATCCACGAGTTCACGCGCCTTCACCTCGGTCGCGCCCCAGGAAAATTCCACTTCGGCCTTCACGCCGTTCTTCTTGAGCCAGCGCTTGGTGAGGCCCACGACTTCGGTGGCCACGCGCTTGCCTTCCAGATCCTTCACGGAGTGGATCGAGGACTCCTCGGGCACCGCGAGCACCCAGCGGGTGGGCTGGCGGGTGGACTTGCTGAAAAGGAATTCGCCCACTTCATGGACGTCGCTGTGATTCTCCTGAATCCAGTCGAGACCGGTGATGCCGGCATCAAGATAACCCAGCTCGACATAGCGGCTGATCTCCTGCGCGCGGATCAGGCGGATCTGAAGCTCGGCATCGTCCACGTACGGCTCGTAGCTGCGGGAGGAAACCGTGATGTTCCAGCCGGCCTTCGCCATCTTCTCCAGCGTGGCGTCCTGCAACGAACCTTTCGGCAGACCGAGCTTCAGCTTCGGCTGCTTCTTTTCAACTGGGGTTCTGCTCATCGTTCGAAATGGTACGGTTCTCCCCGCGAATCTTGGCCCGGGAGTAAACCCTGGCCGAGCCCTTGACCCGCGTGGACGGGTTGACCTGCCAGAGAACACGCGGCCGGGCGATCTTTTTCTGCGCGGACTTGCGGGCCATGGGGTGAATTCATTGCCGGCGCGCACGCCGTTTTGCCTCCAAAAGCCGGCTCGTGGTGCCGGATTTTTCACCGCCGCCAGCGGATGCGTCGTCCGCTGGGGCCGGCGGAGGAGTTGCAGCCTGCGATGAACTTTCGCCGGAAGATGGAACCGGTGCCGCGGACACCACCGGGGCGTTGCGCGGCTGGAACAGGCGCTCGTCGGCCACCGGGGCCTGTTGGGATTGGGGACGGGTCTCGCGAACCTGGTCGCGTCGCTGCAACAGCGCACCCAGCGACTCCTGACCGGCCACGGCACGACGCACATCCCCCAATCCAAACGCGGCCCGGACCTTGATCCACGCCTTGCGCCATTCCTCCCGGTCGATGTCCACGCGACGCACGGCCACATCCAGCACGAACAGGATCAAGAAGAGCTTGAGCAGCGACTCCCACAAATCCCGGGGCTGATACGTTTTGATCCGGTTCAACTTGAACGGATTGTCCACCAGCGGATCGAGAATCCGGCCGCCCCCGGCCTCGGCGAGACGGCGCAGCAGGTTCAGGTTGGGCTCCGATGCGGAGAACTCCGGCGAATAGTTCACACTGGCGCCCACCACTTGGGATCCCACCGGCTTGCCATCGCGGAATTCCATCAAGTTGAGCAGATACGCGCCGACTTCCCGCGTGGGGAATTTCGCCTCGTAGCGTCCCGGACCGGTTTGCTCGAGGGCCACATTCACGCGCTGCCCGCGCGGGCTCACCACGGCGGCCTGAAGATTGAGGAAGTTGCGGAAGTTGCCCTGCGGATCGAGCGCCTCGACCGAGAGCACGCCCTGCCCGTTGTCCACCGACACCTCGGTGTTGTACTCCGCCGTGTCCACGCGACGCAGGGCCCAGTTGGCGGTCTGGGACCAAAACTGCTGATAGCGGCTCCAGCCAATCCAGTCCCGCCCCCACTTCCCGCGGGCATCGCTGGTGAACGCCACGGAACGGCCGAGTCCGTACTGCCAGTGCGCGAGCAACGGATCGCCCTTGTCGGTCACCAGCGGGGTTTCCGCTCGCGGACGGCTGGTGGTCGCGACGTACCCCTGGAGCTGGGGCATCTCGCCGCCGCCGATGCCACGGATCAATTCGCTCGATGCGGCGAGCTGCGGGATGAAGGGCTCCTCGATGATGGCGGACTTCAGAATCACCGACGCTTCCTTGATGAAAATCTGCGGCAGCTCGGCGGCCGAACGCACGTCGTAGAAGCGTCCCTTCCCCTGCTCCGCCATCTGGATCATGGTGGTCGGCTGGACGTGTCCGCCGATCATCACCGTGCTGATGGTGATCTTGTGTGACACGATGTCCTGCAGCAGCGCAGCCGTCGGCGCATTCGGATCCCCGTCGCTGAACACGATCATGTGTTTCAGGTTCGCCGACGATTTCTGCAGCGACGCGTTGGCCTGGCTCATCAGGCCCTGGAAATTCGGGAGGTCGCCCTGGTTCATTCCCATGATCAGTCCGGCGAGCCGCTTCTTGTCGCCCACCGCCTGAAGGTCGAACAACGCGTGCTCCGTGCCATCCCACAGCCACACCCCGAGCTCATCCTGCGGCCCCAGCGCATCGAGCGCGGCCACGCCGATCTCGCGCGCCACCTGATTGCCGTTGGCGAATTCCATGCCGTGCATCACCAGCGCGAGCGCGCCCTTGGGCAGCACTTTTTTGGAGCTCAATTCCATGTCCACCGGCAGCGCTTCTTCCAACGCCGTACCGCGGTACCCACCGGCACCAAAGGCCTGGTCACCGCCGACCACCACAAGACCAATTCCGAAATCACGCACCGCGCTTTGCAGCAGCGCCATGCGGTCGCGTCCCAGGTCGCCGGCCGACACGTTGCTCAGCAGGATCTCATCGTAGCTCTGCATCTCCGCCAGCGTGGACGGAGTGCGGTCGAGTCCGGCAAGTTGGACATCCAGCTTCCCGCTTCGCAAGGCGGCGGCGAGCGTGCGATCGAGTGCGGGATCCGACGACAGCAGCAGCACCCGCGGATCCCCGCGAACATTGACGAATCCTGCGGCCTTGTTGTTTTGCGGCACCGTGTCGCCATCGGCCTCCACCTGCACCTGATAGCCGTAGAAACCGGCCTCGGGCAGGGTTTGCGGAAAGGTGAACAGGTTCTTGCCGGCATCGAGGTGAACCTTCTGCTCCCCGAGCAATTGGTCGTTTCGATACAACCTCACCCGCGCGTCGCGGGGACGGTCCGAGGTGGCGAAAATTTTGGCGTCGAAGGTCTGCCCCTTTTTGATGTTCGAAGGCAGTCCGATCTTCTGCACCGCCACATCCTCCCCGCGAGTGACTCCGAGGGGCACGACATCAAGCGTCACACCGAGCGGCTTGGCGGCGAGCAAGGCGGCCATGGCATCGCCCACGTTCTCATTGCCGTCGGAAAGCAGCACCATCCGCTTTTGTCCCGATTCCGGAAACGCGGCCGTGCCCAGGCGCACCGCCCCGGCCAGATCGGTCCGCTCCCCGCCCACCACGGCCTGGATCTTCTCCGCCTCGGCCACCGAGGTCGCGGTGGTCTCGAGCGCGGCATCCGTACCAAAAACGAGGAACCCCGCCTTGTCCTGAGGTTCCTTCCCCTTGGCCCAGCGGTTGGCCCAGTCGCGCGCCTGTTCCTGTTGGGCCGATGGAATGGAGTCGGAACGATCGAGCAGGAAAAACGCGTTCATGCCCTCCTGCGGCTTCTTCCATTGAATGCCGGCGATGCCCAGCACGAGCAGCAGCACGACCAGCACGCGAAGCGCGGTGGAGGTGGTCCGACGCCACGCCACCAGCGAGGTGTCCGACTTCCAGGCAAGCAGGAGCGTCCAGAGTCCCACCGGAATCAGGAGGAACAGCCATCCAGGATGGGTGAATTGGAAGCTCATGACCTTGGCCCCGATGCAGCGACAGCGGGGGTCGCGGCCAAGCCTCGCCCAGCCACCGCCCCGCGGGCGATCAGTTTTTGCACCCGGTGATTCTGCGAATCCGCCACGTACAGGCTGCCGTGCGAATCAAAGGCAATCGCCCACGGATTGGCAAACTGCCCGGGGCCCGCGCCGGCGCCGCCCACCACTTCGATTAATTCATCCTTCGCCCCAAACACACTCACCCGGGAATTCCCGAATTCACAGATGAACTGGCGTCCCTGGGCGTCCACCCGGATGTCGTACGGGTAACTCAATTTGCCCGGCTCGGCGCCGGCGGTTCCGTAGGTCCGGACGAAATCCCCATCGGCGGTAAATACCTGAATGCGGTGATTGCACGAATCGGCCACCAACAGGCGTCCGGCTGCATCCATGCAAATGCCCTCGGCCCGATTGAACCGCCCCGGCTCCCCGCCGGGCGCGCCCCAGGTGCGTTCGAACTTTCCCGCGGCCGAAAACCGCTGGAGACGATCCACCACCGTGTACTCGGTCAGAAAAAAACGTCCATCCGGCGCACACACAATCGATCGCGGCAGGATCAATTCCCCAGGCGCGGTGCCCTTCACGCCCCATTGGCGAATGAGTTTTCCCTCGGTGGAAAACACATTCACCCGCTGATAATGCGGTTCCACCACCACCACGTGGCCTTCGGGGTCGAGGCACATGCCCTTGGGTTTGCCGAGATCGGTTTGCGGCATCTGCCACTGCAACACCCAGCGGCCCTGCGCATCGAACTTCTGGATCCGACCGGTCATGTCGGCCACGAACAAATTGTCATCCCGATCACACACGAGCGACCGGGGCTTGTTGAACTGCCCCGGAGCGACTCCGCGCGATCCCAGCACCTGCACCGCACGGAAGGTCTGCGACTTCAGCGGCTGTTCAGGTCCAAGTCCTGCCCGCGCGTCGGACTCCAGCGCCCCGGATCCGGTGGAAGATTCGCCGCATCCCCCGGCCATCAATCCCACCGCCAGAAGCCCGATCCAACCGCTCATTCCCAGTCGGCCATTCCCGCCAGTCCATCGACGCAGCGAACCCGCGAGTCCCACCAACACGCCCGGCAACAAGGCCAGCCCCAGCAGCACCACGCACAGCGCATTCACCTGCGTGCCATGGCCGTAGTGGAGGAGATTGAAGACCCGCAGCGCGAGGGTCTCACCGCCGGGCGGTTGGATCAGCACCACGGTCTCGACATCCCACAACGCCAGCAGGTACACGGCGTACCACGCCGCAAAGACGGGAATGCGCATCTGACGCCACTCGACCGATCGAAACACCGTCCACGCGGAAGCCCCGCTGGAGCGCGCGGCATCGGTCTGATCCCGATCGAGCGTGCGAGCGGCTTCCGACAAAATCAGCCACGCCGGCACGGCGTATCGCAAGGTCACAGCGAGAATGATTCCCCCCGCGCCGAGCGACAGCGGACGCAGCCAATCCAGGGTGAACGCATGCAACAGCAGCACGCCTTCAAACACCCCGGGCAGCAGAAACAAAATCCAGCCCAACACGCGGACCGATTTTACCACCGGCTGCCGATGCAGATGCGATCGGGTGAGGAGAAGTCCCACGCCCACAATCGCCGTGGCCGCTGCGGCGGCGGTCATCACCGACTGACGCAGCGCACTTCCGCCCGCTGCAACCGCGCCGGAGAGTTCCGACCAAGTGCGCGGCGAGGTGGCCAACTGAACCAGAGGAAACAGCAGCGAAAGCGCAATCCAGATCGCCGTAAAAACCAACGCGGCGGTGCCCCAGGCTCCGATCACTGATCGCACCACGCGCGAGTCGAGGGAAGCAGTCTGTCGGATCCACGACACCGGATGCCGCGCGATCCACACCAGCACCAGCGGCGGCAACAACAGCAGCGGCCAAGATCCGGCGATTGCGCCGGGAAGATCGAACTGCGTGTTGAACCGGATCCAAAACTCCTCCGTGAACACGCGGACCTGGAACAGCGTGGGCACCGTGAAATTGGCCAGCGAAAGGGCAAGCGTGATCGTGGCGGCAACCCGGAGTTCCGTCGCGATTCCGGGGAGCATCACGCGACGGAGGGCATTCCATCCTGCACCTCCCACGGCCGCTTCGAGGTGGCCCGGTTGCAGACGGCTCCATCCCGACAACGTCAAAAACAACGAGATGGGCCAGAGTCCGGAAGCCAGCACGAAGGCCACGAAGGGAAGCGTCCAGACGGCGACCCATTCCGGTGCGCCGCTGGCCCGTGGCCCCGCGGTGACCTCGAGCCACGCATTGGCCGGCAGGAAGGGTGGCAGCGCGAGACACAACACGCCCGACACCAGCACCGTCCGACGCCAGGCAGGATACGCGGTGGCCACCAGCGCCGCGGCCACTCCAGCCACGAGCGACAGCACCGTGGCCACGAGCGCCACGCCGACGGAATTGAAGAGAAGCGTCGGATTCACGGCCGGAAAATCCTCCGAATCTGCGACGCGCCCCGATCCAGATCCCGCAGGATCGCGGGCCAGTCGGGCTGCAGCAATTGTCCGTCAGGCAGGGTCGATTCCAACGCACCGACCTCGACCAACTTCCCGGTCACCGCACGCTGCTGAAGGTACATGTACAACGCCTGCGCAGCTTCCTCGTGCGGGCATTCCCGCACCACGGCGACGGTGTTGGGCAGCACCATCAATTCGTCCACCGAGGTCGCCATGGCCACGCTCAGACCCTCGCGGATGCCGGCGGCGATGTCGTCGGAATCGGTCAAACCAATCCACGCCTCACCGCGGGCCACACGCCGTACCACTTGGGAATTCCCCTCCTCCAGGTACGGCTTGTTCGCAGCCAGGGCGCGACACCAAGTCTGCCATCGCGCCTCGCCCCAGGCCTGACGCAGCGCGAGAAAGTGCGTCGCAGTACTGCCGAATCCGGGAAAGGCCAGGGACAGACGTCCGTTCCACGCGGAATTGGTGAGTTCGGAAACCGATTTGGGGACGCGGGCCGATGCGAGACGTTGCGGGTTGTAAACGATCCGGCGGGAGCGTTGACCAAATCCGGTCCAGCCATTGGTCTCGCGAAAGATCACCATCGCCGCGAGCTGACGCGCGCGGAGTTCCTCGTTGCCCCAGTACACATCGGCCACCGGGTGGCGTCGCTCGGCGATCAACCGATTGGCGAGTCCGACCGTCTTGACCGCCTCGCTGTCGAACACCGGAAGCACGCGGATGCCCGTGGACCGATGAAACGCCTCAAAAATGGGCTCGGCGTACACCTGGTCCTGCGCGCAGTACACGTGCACCACCCGCGTGGAATCCGCGCGCATGGGCTGGCTTCCGAATCCAAACAACGCAACGAGCAACGCGCCGACTCCGCAAAGCCACCGACTGAATCCGGTTTGAGCGCGGATCGAAAGGCATGAAGACGACCCGGGGCGGCTCATAGTCTCGGATCGTAGTTGCACGAGTTGACCACCATGGGCACCAGGAACAACAGGGTCGAGACGCCCCAACCCCAGCCGCAGATGCGTCGAAACGTGGTGCTCTGCATCTGGCCCGCGAACAATCCCGCGAGGAAAAATCCGATCATTCCCGCACCCGCGAGATACCACAAGGCAACCACCACCCGGTACCAGAACGGGGCGGTCGCGGTGAAGGCGTGGGAATGGAAATTCAAGCGGTCCTCCGGTGAAACCACCACCACTCGAGCATCAGGATCGCGAGCCCGGCCAGGGCAAAGGCGCGCCAGTATTCGAGATTGGCCACCTGCGATTTGGTTCCGGAAATCGAGCCGCGCCGGCCCAGGCTCAGCGCGCGCTGCGGGGTCAGGTTGCTCTCCCGCGCATCGAGCAGGTTGGCGCAGAAATCGAGGGTGTTGGTGCCGAATCGAACTTGGTACACGCCCTGACGCGGGGTCTCGCCAAACACGAATTCACGCGCCTCGGTCCCGAGCGGAATGGTCCGCGTGCGGTTGCCCGGGGAGACCACGGTGGCCTCTTTGATCTGGGCCAGTCCCTCGCCGAGCGGCATCCGGAAGGCTTCGCCGGCGTGGATCTGGAAGAGCTCCGTTTTTGCGGTGACCGGGTTCAACCACTCCATGGCGTTGGCGATGAAGATCGGAAAACTCACGCGCAGCGGCCAGGTGCTCTGGAGTGTATCAAATCCGATCCACACCACGCGCTGACGCCCAAAGTCACCGGCGAGCACGAGCGGGGCGGACGGAGAATCCACCAGCGACACGGCCCACGTGGGGGTCTTCACGGCGAGGCTCGATGCGATCTGGACGTTGTCGAGGCTGACAAAGCGGAGGAGCGGATGCGTGTTCTTCCAGTCCACCACCTGGGGGGCCTCCATTTGGCCCATGCCGGCGGGGAACCAATTGGTGTTGCCGGTGTGGATGGCGAGGACATTGCCCGTGGGCCACACACCGGGGACCACGTCGTCGAGCACGAACACATCGGCCTTGGGCAGCGGCTCGGCGAGATCGGTGGTGGTGGACACCTCCACATTCGGACCCGAGGCGGCGACGGCGCGCTCGAGGAAGCGATTGCCACGGGTCACCAGGATCACGCGAATCGGTTCCGGCAAGGCGCTCGGCACGCTGGCCTGGTTGTCCGCGGCCAGGTCGTCGGTGAGGCCGAGCCGAACCGTGAAGATGCCCTTGCGCGCTTGCGCGGCGGAAAACACGACCGGGGTCGAATTGGTCGGCCCCACGGTGATGGCCTTGGATTCCACGACCTGACCGTCGAAGAGCAACTCCAGCGTGGTGTCGAAAGATTCCCCCGAAGTGTTGACCACGCTCGCAAAGACGGCGCGGCGGGCGGGGTCCTCCGGGTTGGCCTTCACATCGAGCGACACGACTCCGAGGTTCTTCGATCGCACACCAACCGGGTGATAAACCAGACGGAGATCCTTGTTCTCAAACTCGCTCAGATCCACCCCTGCCCCGTCGGAAAACAGATGAATTTCCGAACCGGGTTTATCGCGGGTGAGGGTCTCCGCGACCCGCAGGGCCTCGGTGAGACGCGTGGTGGAATCGGTCACTTCGGCGGCCTGTATGGCGCGTCGGAGCGCGGACTTTTCTGAAGTGGCGGATTGCCGCACCTCGGCAGCGGCGCCGGCCACCAGCACGAGCATCTGTTGGTTGCCGCCGTGAAGGCCGTCGACCATCGCCAGAACCTCCGACCGTGCCCGATCGAACCGGCTGGGCGACACGTCGGTGGATTGCATCGAGGCGCTGGCATCGAGCACCACCACCTGCAGCGCGGCCTCGTTGGTCTTGCCGGAGAAGTACGGACGCGCGAGGGCGAGGACGATCAACGCCATCAGCAGGAGCTGGAGCAGCAGCAGCCAGTTCCGCCGCAGTTTTTGAAACGGGGCGCTGGCCTGATTCTCCGCGAGGAACTTCTGCCAGAGCACCGTGGAGGGCACGAGACGCACCACGCGCTTCCGCTTCAACAGGTAAAAGACCACCACCACGGGAAGCGTGGCGGCGAAGAAAAACGCGATGGGGGCGAGAAAACTCATGCGCGTCGCGGTGCAAAATTACTTGGGAGGACCTCCGGGCCCGGGCGCAATCAACAGGGCGTCCACAAGCCCCGCAACCTGATTCGTCGGAATCACGGCTCCGAACTTGCCGCGCATCTTTTCCACGATGGCAGTCCACTGCGGACGCGTGAGCGGCGGCTGCGTGGTCACGTAGTCCATGGAGTGGCACAGCAGGCAGTTCGACTGCAGCGGGGCGGCGACCGGACGGGCCGCCGGGGCTTCCACGGGGAGCTGCCACGCTTCGCCGGCGAAGGCGTTGCGCGCGGGTTCAACCGGCTGTCCCGCGAGAGCCAGGACGACCGCGGCAGCGGAGCAAACGGCACCCGCCCCAATTTTGGTAAACGTGACGGGATTCATGCCGCGTTGAGGGAAAGGGATTCGACGCAATTGCGCATGTAACCGGACGGGTTCCACAGCGGCTTCATGGGTTGAGATTCACCCAGCCGGTTGGTGGCCTTGCACATCAGGGTCAGCGGACCGGCAGATTTCACGCGGATGGAGGTGGTCCATTCGCGGAAGGCGTATCGACCCACCTGCGGGGAAAGCTCGGCTGCGGACCAGGTGCGTCCGCCGTCGGACGACACCAGCACTTCCGTGATGCCCGCACCGCCGTCAAATGCGATGCCACGAAGCGCGAGGTCGCGTCCTGCGGGAACGGTCTGACCGGATTCGAACCCGGTGATGAAGGAGCGCACGTTGAAGCGGGTGATCGGCACGGTCTTCTTCGGCGTGGTTCCCGGTTCGATGGCCGCGCAGGGCTCATCGGGAATGCGGTAGCCCGGGGTCATCCAGAAGCCCTTGAATTCGTCGTCCACCACCTTGATGTCGTGAACATGCTTCACCCAGTAGGTGCCGTAATGACCGGGCACCACGAGGCGCAGCGGGAATCCGTTCATCCATGGGAGCGGCTCGCCGTTCATTTCGAAGGCGAGCAGCAACTCGGGATCGAGGGCGTGGTCGAGTTCGATGGCCTTGATGAAATCGGGCGTCTGAGGAACGAACGGAGCGTCGAGGCCGTTGAACAACACCTGACGCGCGCCCGCCTGCGGAGCGGCGGCCTTGAGGACATCGGCTAGGCGAACGCCGCGCCACCGGGCGCATCCCATGGCCCCGTTGCCGAGCTGACCACCGGCAACGCGCGGCTGGAAGAATCCGCGACCGTTGCCGGCGCATTGGTTCACCGCGACGACTTCGGCGTGCTCAAACCGCGCCTTCAATTCCTCGACAGAAAAGGAAACCGGCGTCTGCACCTTGCCCGCGATGGACACGCGGAATTGCCCGGGCTCGAGCAATTCGCGCCGCGGCGGGGATTGCGAGAGATGGTATCGAACGAAGAAGGCGTCGTTGGGCGTGAGCAGGCTCTCGTGGAACACCGACATCGGCGTTTCCAACTGCGGCGGACGCGTGGTCAACCGGATGAGCGGACGCTTCTGCGGGTACTTCACCAGCGGACGGGTGCCGTTGGCGAACGGGTGTTGATATTCCTCGGCGCCGACGAGGCGGCCGACTCCAGCAGCTCCGAGCGAAAGGGCCCCTGCCCAGCGTGCGGAGTCGTGGAGGAATTCGCGTCGCGACCGGCGCGCGGAATCATTCGAAGATTGGGAGGTCACGTCGTTCAAATTCACACCCACACCTCCGCAGCCCGGAGCTGCTTGAGGAGGAGGTCGCCGAGATCGGTGTTGCTGGTCACGGTGGCGAAGCGGATGCCGCGGCCGGTGCAGTACTCACGAAGCCGTTCGAGGTAATTGGCCACCGTTTGCCGATACGCCGCCATGCGGTATTTGCCAAAGGTGACTTCGGTCTCCGCGCCGGATTCGGAGTCGATCAGGCGAAGATCGCCAAACGTGGTGGGATCCACTTCCTCGGGAGCAAGGATCTGAATGGCGGTGACCTGGAATCCGCGTCCGATGAGCGCGGTGAGGCCCGCTTCGTATCCGGCGGGATCCAGGAAGTCGGACAACACCAGCGCCGCCCCGGTTTGCTTGGCTTCCATGGCACCACGACGGAGGGATTCGTTGAAGTCGGCCGCCCCGCCGGCGCTGAGCTGCGACAGGGCATTGAAGAAGGTCATCGACGACGTCTTGCCCCGGACGGATCGCAACGCGCCGCGCGCCACCACCTCGGCCTGGGGAAGAGTGGCGGGGGGCTGGGGAAAGCACTGGATCGACACGCGATCGAATCCGCACAACGCCACATACCCCACCGACGCCGCCACCCGACGTGCGAAGTCGAACTTCGACGGGGATCCAAAATTCATGCTCTCGCTGCAATCGAGAAAGATCCGGAGCGGGAGTTCGCGTTCCTCCTCGTAAAGCTTGAGGAACAGGCGGTCGAGCCGGCCGAAGAGATTCCAGTCGAGATACCGGAGATCGTCGCCGAGGACGTAATTGCGGTGGTCGGCAAACTCGACGCTCAAGCCGCGGGCACGACTGCGGCGTTCGCCCTTCAGCGAGCTCTTGGCACGGCGGGCCGCCAGCAGTTGCAACTGCTCCAACCGACGCAGCAACTCAGGCGGCAATAAGGCGTTCACGGGGGGAGAAAGAGTTCCGGGGCAAGCATGTCCTAGCCCGGCGCGAGAACAAGCGAATCTATAAGAGGAAATCCGGCCGGAGGCCCGGGGCCGGAAGGCAAAAGGATAAAGGTAAAAGGCAAAGGGGGAAGCGCTCTCTTGCGTTGAGGCGATGGGACCGGTCGGTGCGACACGACGGGCGATCTCGAAAGCGGTGTCGACGCTGCGCTTTGCCACCGCACTCCAAAATCGCGCGCATTCGCTCTCGTTTCTAGTTTTGCCGTGGCCGCAGCCCACCGTGGAGGGCGCGGTTCCACCCGCGCCCCATTCAATCGCGATCCCGACGCCGCCACGTCACCCACTCGCTTGGGTCGCCCCTTTTCGAAACTTTACGCCTGCTGAATCGGCACGAAGACCGAGGCCGCCGGTCGGTTTTTCACCACGCCCGATCTCGAAAGCGGTGTCGACGCTCCGCTTTGCCACCGCACTCCAAAATCGCGCGCATCCGCTCTCGTTTCGAGTTTTGCCGTGGCCGCAGCCCACCGTGGAGGGCGCGGTTCCACCCGCGCCCCATTCAATCGCGATCCCGACGCTGCCACGTCCCCCACTCTTTTGGGTCGCCGCTTTTCGAAACTTTACGCCTGCTGAATCGGCACGAAGACCGAGGCCACCGGTCGGTGCGACACCACGGACGGTTTCGAAAGCGGTGTCGACGCTGCGCTCTGCCACCGCACTCCAAAGGGTCCGGCTTCCTGCTTGCGGAAGGCGCTTAACCGAGCGCGACTTTGCGGACTGAATCGCCGAACGCGAGGGCTCGCAGACGCTCGCGGTGCGTGGCGGAATCCAGATTGGGACCGATCAAAACGATCACCGGATCGGGCGTGGCCCGCGCGCGGAATTCTTCGATGAAGGCGTGGCCAAACACCGACTGGAACACGAACAACTGCTCCGGCTGTCGCTGAAATCGAACGAATCCCTTCGCCCGGACCACTTCGCGCGGATTTAACCCCGAGAGAAAAGCCTCGAACCGGGATCGATCCAACGCCACCGGGACGCGCCACGAGAGACTGTGGTAGCGCGAATGCAGATGCTCCCCGGCGGGCGTTGCGTCGCTCTGGAGTTGCGGGTCAAGAGTCACTTCGGCAGAAACGCCTTTGAGGATTTCCGCCAGATCCGGCAATCCGAATGGAAGCCTCACGATGCGCGCCGATGGATTCATGGCGCGAACCTCCGCCTCCACCGCGAGCACCCTCGCCTCAGGAACCAGGTCGCACTTGGAAAGACAAACCACATGGGCGAACTGCACCTGGCGTCGCGCGAGGATTCGCTCTGCCGGATCCATTGCCGGATCCCCGTGCCACCGGGCATCGAGCAGCGTCACCACGGCCTGCAATCGCACTTGGGGCAGCAGTTCCGCATCGGTGAGGACATCGATGACGTTGTCCGGATCCGCGAGTCCGCTGGTCTCCAGGACGAGATCATCGCATCGACCTTCGGCCACCATGCGGGCGACGGCATTTCCCAAATCGTTGTCCGGAGCGCAGCAGACGCATCCCCCGCTCACCTGCTCCAGCGCCAGTCCCGGACGCCCGATCAACTGGCTGTCCACGCTGTCGGCTCCGAACTCGTTCATGATCACGCCGAGTCGACGCCCGGTGGCCGGGGCTTCCGACAACCAGCGCAGCAACAGGGTGGTCTTTCCCGCGCCGAGAAAGCCGGTCAGCAAAATGACGGGAAGACGTTCCACGAAAATCGGGAATCGAAAACTGCCGATGCGGGATCCGGGATCAGCAGTGGTCGGATCCGCAATCGCAGGCGAAGGCGGCGCACGACAGCTCCGGCCACAGATGCGCGCTCATGCGCATTCCGGCGGCGTAGGCATCGAGCGAGAACTTCTCATTCGGCGAATGGGGATTGTCGTCCGGCAGCGCCATGCCGAGCAGGAGCGTGTCGGCATCGAGGTGCTTCTTGAACGCCGACACGATGGGAATGCTTCCCCCTTCGCGCGTGAGAATCGCTTCGTGGCCAAAGCCTGCTTCGAGAGCGCGAAGGGCGCCCTGCGCGAGTTGACTCGTGGGGGAAACCAAGTACGGGGTTCCGCCATGTCCGGGCGTGACGGTGAGCTTCACGGTCGGCGGGCAGAGCTTCTTCAGATGCCGCGTGACCTGCGCGATGATCTGCTTCGGGGTCTGGTTCGGCACCAGTCGCAGCGTCAGCTTCGCCTTCGCCCAGGACGGGATGATCGTCTTGCTGCCATCGCCCTGATAACCGCTGGTGAGGCCGTTGATTTCCAAAGTCGGACGCGCGGTCCGTTGCTCGTCGGCAGTGAATCCCTTTTCGCCAAACAGCTCGGGCACGCCGAGAAATTTCCGGTACGCATTCGGCTTCGTGGGGAGCTTCGCGAGCTGGCGTCGCTCGTAGGCGGTGAGCTTCACCACCTCGTCGTAGAATCCCGGAATGGTGATCTTGCCGCGGGCATCGCGGAGCTTCCCGAGCAACTGGCACAAGGCCATGGCGGGGTTCTCGATCGATCCGCCGTAGATGCCGGAATGGAGATCGCGGGACGGTCCATCGATCCGCACTTCCATCGCGGCGATGCCGCGCAGCGCGTAGGTGAGCGCAGGATGCTTGAGGGTGGGAATGCCGTTGTCGGAAATCACCACCGCATTGCACGCGAGCAGCGCCTTGTGCTTGGGAAGGAAGTCGTAGAGCGCGGTGGATCCAACCTCTTCCTCGCCCTCGATCAGGAAGGTGATGTTGCAGGGCAGTTCCTGTCCGGACTTGAGCCAGGCCTCGACCGCGTTGAGGTGGGCGAGGTGCTGGCCCTTGTTGTCGCTGATGCCGCGGGCAAAGACGTCGCGCCCCTTCTGCACGGGTTCGAACGGCGGGGAATCCCACAATTCAAACGGCTCGGGCGGCTGGACGTCGTAGTGACCGTAAACAAGGAACGTGGGCTTGTCCTTGTCGTGCTTCGGCGTCTTGGCGACGACGATCGGATAGCTCGCGGTCGGATGCACCTCGGTGGTCAGGCCGATGGCGCGGCAACGGTCGGCGATCCAGTCGGCGCACCGTTTCAAATCCGGTGCATGCTTTGGCTGGGCCGACACGCTCGGGATGCGCGCGTAGGCGAACAGGTCATCGACGTAGCGGCGTTCGTTGTCGGCGAGGTAGGCGAGGATGGAATCCATGACGTGAGATCGCGGTTCGATTCGGAGAGCGAAAAACGCGGCGGTTACTTCTTGGGAGCCGGAGCGTTGGTGCTGGGCGCAGCGGCGGGTTTGGCACCGGTCGCCGCCCCGTTCAACGCGTTGCCCAGTGAGTTGATCAATCCACCGAGTGCATTCGCCGGTTTGGCACCGGCCGGGGCGTTGGTGTTGACCGGAGCCGCGGTGCCGGGGCTGAGGAGCCCGCTGGTCGCCTTGTTCACGGTGTCGCTCAGCTTGTTGAGTCCCGAGCTCACCGCGGTGCCCACGCCGCCTGGGAGACGGGTGAGGATGGCGGGAATCGCGCGGGCGTCGTAGGAGGGATCCGGCTTGGCGAGGGTTCCCTTCATGGTGAGGAAGTCCGGCAGTCGATCGTACTGACCATTTTTGGGAATCGAAACCGAGATGGGCAGGTTCAACGTGGATTGCGGCAAACGATCCGCGAGGGCCACCTGCCCTCGCGCCTCGGCGAGGAACGCCGGGCTGGACACTTTGGCCGCCTCCACATTCACCACGCCGTTGGTGGCGACCGATTTCAGGGAGATCGCATCCAGGGGTGACTTTCCGATGTTCGGCATCTGGAGCACCGTGGCCAACACGGTGGTCAGCGTGCGGAGCAGCGGGGTTTGCAGCGCGGTGATCTGGTAATCGAGGCCCTTGGCGTCGAAGGAAACGGTTCCCGCCAAATTTTTACGAAGTCCGGCACCGGTGATGCCAGCGCCGCTCAGCTTCATTCCGGCGGAAACTTCGCCGTGCAGGTTTACCAACTCGCCGGAGAGCACGCTGGAGGCGACCGGCTTCACAGGGATCTTGGTCGCGTCGAAGGCCACATCGTAGGTGAATCCGGGCACGCCGAGATTGAGCGCCGCCTTGGCGGAAATCGGGGCTCCATTGACCGACAGGGCGAAGGGATCGGCGGTCACCTTGCCATCCTTGATTGCAACGTGGGCGTTCAGATTGGTGACGGCGAGATCTCGGAGGAAAATGCGACCGATCTTTACGTCGGCATCGAACTTCCCAAAGGGCAGCGTTACCGGCGCGGGCTCCACCTCGGGAGCCGTATCGGAATTGGCGGCGGGTTTGGGTTTTGCCGCAGCCGCGGGGGCATTGGTTCCGGTCGCGGCTCCGAACACGGAGGCGAGCGGGGTCAGATCCAGTCCTTCACTGGTGACCGAAATCGTGCCGCTTCGCGCGGCTGCGTTGGTGCCGCCCAGATCCAGCCGGCCTGCAATGAGCAGCTCATTGATCGCATTGCTGGTGGGGCCGAGCTGCAGCAACACGCGCTGGATGTCGAATGTCGTGCCCTTGGCGGTCGCCTCTGCGGCCAGTCCGAGCTGGATCGGCTTGCGTCCATCGGGCGACTGCGGATCGCTCACCCGCAGATTCGAAACCTTCACGGAGGACTGGATCTTGGATTCCGTGGCCACGTCGAATTGCGCCGTGGCAGCACCCTCCACCAGGATCGAGAGGAGCCGGTTGGGGGCGATCGAAGCCGCCATCCAAGGTCCGAGGCCCGCCTCATTCAGATTGGAAAGGCGGGCGCTGAATTTGCCGCGCTGAAGGCTGAATTCGCCGGCGTGCGCCCACGGGAGACGCGCCTCAATTTCGCCATCCATTTCCACGCTTCCACCGGGCTTGAAACCAGATTGGAGGGTGACGGCGGAACGCTTGATTCGAATGACGTCGGTGCCGAGCTCAATCGTTCCATCCCAGCGGGCCTGATAATCGGTCAACGAAACCGCATTGAGATTCCCAGTCACGCCGAGCACTCCGATCTCGGCGGTCAGGAGCTTTGAATCCGGCTGCACCCGGTATTGCGCGGTCGCCTTCAGGGTGCCGGACTTCAACTGCGTGCCTTGAACCGGTGCGATCGCGAGAAGCAGCGGCAGTTCCAGCTCCGTGTTCAACTGGGCCGCAATGTGCTCGGTCTCGGAATCAAATCGTCCCGAGGCGGAGAGCCGCACCAGGGGATCACCATCGCGTCGAACGTCGAACACCAGGGAGTCGATGTCCGCCACGCGGAACCGATCCAGGGCTCCTGAGATTTTCCCCTGAACCGACAGGCGGTCGAGCCCCGGGGCGTTGCCCGAAATCTTCGCCCGGTTCATGCCAAGCGTTCCCAGCAGAGCCAGCTGCTGGCCGTCGTTCTTCGCGGTCAACGAGAGGTTGGCCTCCACGGCGCCGGAAAGGGAATTCGGCCCCTGGAAGGATTTCCACGGGTCCAACTCCAGTCCACCGACGGACACGGTGTAGGTCGCTTCGCGGAACCCCTGCCGTCCCCCGCCCCAGGAAAGATTCATGGGACGATCCATCGCGCCTTCGATCACCCGGACGCCATTTTGACGCACCGAAAGATTGGCCCGGTCCACCAGCGCGGTGGAGTCGGCCAGATTGACCGTGGATTGGAAATCGATGTCCGCCTCGATGGTTGGCGTCACCCGGTCGGGAAGCCCCGATCCTTTGACCGCCGGCATGCGAAGGGATACGGAACGAGCCGCAACCTTGGTCGAAATCGTGATCTTGGATGCGCCCGGGGACACATCCACGCGGCCCGTCGCCCCAAGATTGCTCGCACCAAAATCGATTCCTGCGATGGCCCCTACCAGACCGAGGACCTTGCGATCCACCCCGGAGAGTTCGTACCCGATGCGCGCTTCCTGACGGGACGCGTCGTAGGGACCGGACAGCATCAACCGGGCGAGTTCGTCATTCTTGCGACGGACCGAGAGACGCACTTGGCGGATCTCCGGGGATTTGACGTCCACATCGAGGGCGAGAGCGGCATCGGCGAGCTCCGCAAAACTTCCGGTGGCGGTCGATACCGACGCAGCGATGGAGCCCAGCGCGGCGGCCGGCATCAAGGAGGGATCCAGCGCGAGATCCAGCGACCCGGACGCCTTGAAACGAAGTTGGTTGGTCGCGCCGCGCGATTCACTTCCGTCGGCCGAAATGACCAGCTTTCCGGCTGCTCCATTCTCAAGGCGGCTCAAGGCAACCTGGAGTCCCGAAATCTCCATCGCAGCTGCGTCGCCTTTGACCGCATTGCGGGTGACCCGCACGCGTCCCCCAGTGACCTGCACATTTGAAATCCGCAGCCGGGGAACCGGCGTCACCACGCCCTCGGGTTTGTCGGGCGACTTGGGAAGACTCGCCAACCATCGGGACAAGTTGCTCGTCCCGTCGGGATGGGTCACCAGATCGAACTCCGGTCCCTCCACCAGCACCTCGTCGAGCCGGATTTCACCGGAAAGAATGGCGAACAGGCCGTAGCGAATCCGGGCGTGACCGATCGATACCAGCGGCTCGGCCCCGCGGGGCTTCAACACCAGCTGACGCAGCTCCACCTTGGAAAAGGGACTAAGCGAAATATCTGAGACCGACAAATCCGCGTTCAACTTCCCGGCCGCGATCGGCAGGACCACCGCCTTCAGGAACATCCCGCTGGTCAGGACGAAGTAGGCAACAATCAGGGCGCAGCCAACGATGCCCAGGAATTTGAGCTTGGTCTTGCGGGAACGGCGGGTGAGAGGTCGGATTTCAGACATACGGCAAAGCAGACAAGGACGGGGTGAGCCCCCGGGCATTGAGGATAAGACAGGGAATCACGTTCAATGCAATGCCCCTGTTGCCCAGAGGGGACGTGGCAGGCACCTCCCGCATTCGGACCGCAGACTACTCTTTTTCGATACAGGCGTAGGCGTTGTGATTGTGAATGCTCTCCTGGTTCTCCGCCTCGACGCGGTACCAGGTGATCTCCGGACGCTGATTCAGCCTCAGGGCCACATTTCGGACCAGATCCTCCACAAACACCGGATTCTCGTACGCCCGCTCGGTCACGGCCTTCTCATCCTCACGCTTCAACAGGGAATACATCTCGCTGCTTCCGGAGGCCTCGATCAGGGCGATCAGGTCCTCGATCCAGACAATCGTGGCCGAACGCACCACCACCGTCACTTCTCCCCGCTGATTGTGGGCCCCGTAGCGGGCAATCGCCTTGGAACAAGGGCAAAGCGTGGTGACGTTGACCTTCACCGTGAGCAGGAAATCCAAAGCATCGCCGCTCATCGTGGCATCGAAACGGACTGTGTAGTCCATCACGCCCTCCCGGCCGGTGACCGGCGCCTTCTTCACCAGGAAAAAAGGGAACTCCATCTCCAGGTGCGCATCCTGCGCATGAAGACGCGCCTGCATGGCCTTCAGAATATCGGGGATGTTCTCCACGTGGATCACCGATCCATGCGCATTCAACACCTCCACGAAGCGGCTCATGTGGGTGCCCTTGAACTCGCGGGGAAGATCCACGAACAGGCCCACCGTCGCCACCGTGTTCTGGAGGGTGTCACGATCCTTGTCCCGCACTTGGACTGGAAAACGGAGACCACGGACGCCGACCTTATCAATTTTGAGGTTTCGATGGTCGGGCTCGCTCTGCTTGTCGCTCAGCGAGATCGGGGTCGTGGAAGCCGGGGTGATTGTCATCAGGAAAGTGAGAGATCGGTTCGCGCCACGCCGCCGTGGCGGGAATGGCTGGCAAGACTACCACGCGTGCGATTTCCCGCAAAATCTTGTTTTCTCTTGGACTGCAGACTGGCCCGCCCCTGAGAGTTCCCAAGTTCCACGGCATTCGACGTAACCAGACCCCGCGTCGTTGTGTCTATGGCTCTGAACAACATTCACCCCAGTAACAACATCCACCTACCCCTCATGAATCGCTCTTCCCTTCTGTCGCTCGTGGCAGGTGCCGCGGTGCTTCTTTCCCCGGCGGCCATCACGGCTTTCGCTCAGGACACCGCTCCTGCAACGCCCCCGGCCGGTGGCCAGGGCGGCAACGGCGGCGGTCAGGGCGGACCTGGCGGTGGACGCCGTGGCGGCTTCGATCCGGCCCAGATGCGCCAGCGCATGATGGAGCGCTATCGCGAACAGCTCGGCGTGAAGGACGACGCCGAATGGGGCGTGATCGAAGGCCGCATTACCAAAATTGATGAACTTCGCCGTGCGTCCATGATGCGCGGATTCGGCGGCTTTGGCGGTCGCGGACCGGGCGGCACTGCCGGCGGCCCCGGTGGAAACCAGGGTCAGGGAAATCGCGGCGGCGGCCCATTCGGCCAGCAGCCCAACCCGGATGCCGAAGCCCTCCAGGCCGCGCTCGACGGCGGGGCCTCGTCCGACGAAATCAAGGCCAAGCTCGCCGCCTACCGCGACTCGCTCAAGAAGAAGGAAGCCGAGCTCACCAAGGCCCAGGATGATCTCCGCGCCCTCCTCTCCGTGAAGCAGGAGGCCTCCGCCGTGCTGCTCGGGCTGCTCAAGTAAGCCGGACGGTTCCATCGTCTGCAATCGGGCGGGATCCCAGGATTCCGCCCCAACACTTTCTCGCGCCCCCTTTTGCTCATGTCTGAAGCCGTCACCCCGGATTCGCTGTTGGAACAGATGGTCGCCGACCGTCAGCTTTCAACCGCCGACGCTGCCTCGTTTCGGCGCTTTCGGACTTCGGCGGGGAGCAACGCCGCAGCCACGGAGGGCGATGTCCTCCGGTGGCTCGCGCAGGAATACGACGTTCCGTTTCATCCGCTCGACGAAGTGGTCACCGACCGCGGCGTCCTCGCGCTTTTCCCGGCGCGCATCCTCCTCAAGGAAGAACTGCTCCCCCTCCGCCGCGAAAACGGCGTGGTAGAAATCGCCACCTGCCGACTATTCGCCACCCGCGGTCTGGATGCACTCCGCGCCCTCACCGGGCTGAAGCTCCAGCCGGTCCTCGCCCCCCGCGAGGCGATCCAGCGGGAGATGAAGAAAAACCTCGGCGTCGGCGCCGACACCATCGGCACGCTCGACGAGGAAAAGGCCATCCAGGTCGTCGATGAAAACGCCGAGGATACCAATCTTGATGCAGGAGCCGAAGACGAGGCGTCGATCATCCGCTTCGTCAACCAGGTGTTGAAGGACGCCATCGAGCTTCGCGCCTCCGACATCCACCTCGAACCGTTCGAGGACGAATTCCGGATCCGCTACCGCATCGACGGCGAACTGCAGGAAATCCCCGTTCCCCCGCAGCTCAAGCAGTTCCAGCCGGCCATCGTTTCGCGCGTCAAGATTCTCAGCCACCTCAACATCGCGGAAAAGCGCCTTCCCCAGGACGGACGCATCAAGGTCCGCATCGATGAGAACGAGGTGGACATCCGTGTCT
The DNA here is from genome assembly GCA_947454705.1 of Verrucomicrobiota bacterium. Taxonomy (GTDB): domain Bacteria; phylum Verrucomicrobiota; class Verrucomicrobiia; order Limisphaerales; family UBA9464; genus CAIVQB01. Next base: position 65,701 of record CANGKZ010000006.1, on the reverse strand, counting down.
CGATCATCCCGATGCTCCATGGCGAGGCCGTGGTCATGCGTCTTCTGCGGCAGAACTCCACGCTGCGCGGGTTGAACGACATCGGGCTCGCCAAGCGCGAACTGGACTGTTTCCGACGCGTGCTGGCCCTGCCCCACGGCATTGTCCTCGTCACCGGTCCCACCGGCTCGGGCAAAACCTCCACGCTTTACACCGCGCTCAACGAGATCAACGACGCCGTCCGTAAGATCATCACCATCGAGGACCCCGTCGAATATCAGCTCAAGGGCGTCAACCAGATCCAGGTCTCGGAAAAGGCCGGTCTCACCTTCGCGCGGGGACTTCGATCGATCCTCCGTCACGATCCCGACGTCGTGCTCATCGGCGAAATCCGCGACCGCGAAACGGCGCAGATCGCCGTGCAGGCCTCGCTGACCGGCCATCTTGTCTTCTCGACCCTTCACACCAACGACGCCCCGGGTTCGGTCACACGTCTTGTGGACATGGGCGTCGAACCGTACCTCGTCGCCTCCTCCCTCGAAGCCGTCCTCGCGCAACGCCTCGTCCGCGTGCTCTGCAAGCACTGCAAGGAGCTCGACACCTCGCCCACCGCGCAATCCTTCAAGACCCGCCTCGGCATCTCCGCCGCCACCCCGCTCTATCGCGGTGTCGGCTGCCGCGAATGCCGAAACACCGGATTCCATGGCCGACACGCCTTGTTCGAGTGGATGGACGTGGATGAAGAAATCCGCAGCCTGATTCTCGACAGCGCCTCCACGGACCAAATTCGGGCAGCAGCCCGCCGTGCCGGCATGCGCACGCTGGCCGAGGACGGCTGGCGTCTCGTGGCCATGGGCATCACGACGGTCGAAGAAGTGCTCGGCGTCACCACCGCCAAGGAAGCCGCACGCGCCACTCCCGAAACTGCTCCGGAAGGCGCCGAATCCGAAGAAAAAGCCGCGGGCGAACGTGAAGCCGCGAAGGATCGGACCCGGAGCTGATCCCCGCCATGCCGACCTTTCAATACCGCGCGCTTCAGACCGACGGACGCATTTCCGAGGGCAACCTCGATGCCGGCAGTCGTCCCGATGCCCTGAAACAACTGGAGCAACGCGGACTCCGCCCCGTTCGCGTGGTGGAAGGCGGTGCCAAGGGAGCCAAGGGCAAGCCCTCCGCTTCAGGCAAACCGCAGTCGCAGGACAAGTCCGCAGCCGCCTCGGCTGGATTCTCGCTGAGGCCCGACCGCGTCACTTCTGCCGATCTGGAGAATTTCACCCGACTTCTTTCCAGCCTCCTCGCCGCGGGCGTTCCGCTGTCCCGCGCGCTGGTCATTCTTTACAAGGAAGCCTCCACCCCGGCGGCCGCCGCGAAGTGGAAGGAAGTCCACGGGCTCGTGGTCGATGGCATGTCGCTCGCCAACGCCATGGCGCGGTCGCCGGAAACGTTTCCGAAGGTGTACGTCGCCATGGTGGAAGCCGGTGAAGCCGGCGGATTCCTCGACGTCGTGCTCGCGCAGATCGCGGACTTCCAAACCCGGGAAAAGGACCTTCGATCCAAGGTCTCCACGGCCATGATCTATCCGTGCGTGCTGCTGGTGCTCGCGCTCGTCGTACTCACCGTGCTGTTGGTGTTTTTCATTCCGAAGTTCCAGAAGGTCTTCGCCACCGCCCACGGTTCCCTGCCCCTCATCACCCAGATCATTATTGGGGCCAGTGATATTCTCCGTTCGTACGGACTCCTGGTGTTCGGCGGATTTGTTCTCGCCGGGTTTTTGCTTCGCACGTGGTTCATTTCGGCCGATGGACGCCGCGTGTGGGAGGGGCTCACGCTCAAGGCTCCGATCGTCGGACCGCTCAGCGCCCGCTTCGCCATGGCCCGCTTCTGCCGCATGCTCGGCACGCTCATCGGGGCCGACGTCCCGCTGGTGCAGGCGCTCAACGTTTCGCGCCGTTCGATCGGAAATCAGATCCTCGTCGATGCCGTGTCGAAATCCATCGACCAAGTTCAGCAGGGCGGACGCCTCGGCCAAAGCCTCGCCGAGTGCCGCACGCTCTTCAGCGGATCGGTGATGGAAATGATCTCCGTGGCCGAGGAAAGCGGACGACTCGACATCGAATTGATCCGCATTGCGAACGTCACCGAGAGCGAACTCGACCGAAACCTGAAGGCCGCCGTCGCCCTGGCCGAACCCCTGATGTTGTTCCTCATTGCAGGCTTCATCGGATTCATTTTCATCGGCATGCTGCTGCCCATCTTCTCATTGCAGGACCATATCAAATGACCCACCGCGCCCCATGAGCTCCATCCCCGCCCAACGCACCCGCCTTCCGATTTCCTCCCCCGTGGCCTCCCTCCGCCGCCAGCGCCTGCTTCGACGCGCCTTCACGCTCGTTGAAATGCTCCTGGTGATCACCATCATCGGCATTCTCGCCGCGCTGGTGGTACCAAAAATGATGGGCCGCTCCGAACAGGCCCGCCAGGCCGCCGCCAAGGCCGACATCGCCGCCATCAAGACCTCGCTTGACGCCTACGAGGTGGACAACGGGTTTTACCCCAAGAATCTCGGCGACCTGATCCAGCAGCCGCGCGATGCGCGCAACTGGCGCGGACCGTACCTCGACAAGCTCCCGCAGGATCCCTGGGGATTCGACTACGTTTACGCCCAGCCCGGCCGGCACAACGCCAACTCCTATGACCTGTCGTCCGTCGGACCCGACGGCAAGGCCGGCACCGAGGATGATTTTGGGAACTGGTCAACCAAGTAACCCCCGCCGCTCCGACCGGCGCGGGTTCAGCCTGATCGAGATGGTTCTCGTTCTGGCGCTGCTGGTCGTCGCGGTCAGTATGGTGTCGCCGAAGCTCGGCGGATTCATCCGGGCCCGGGCTCTCGAAGCCGAGGCCCGCCGGATCCTCGCGCTCACCCACGCCGCGCGCTCGCGGGCCATTTCCGAGGGCATGACCATGATCCTCTGGCTCGACACCTCCAACGGGCGCTACGGCGTGGAACGCGAAACGCCCGGCAAGGACGGCGATTCCAACGCGATCGAGTTCAGTACCGATCCTGGAATTCAGGTGTCCTTCACCACGGTAAACAAGCTCATCGGCCAAACGCCGAACAGCCCCAAGAAGGTGAAGCTTCCCGGCGTGAAACCGCAGAACCAGCGCAATATGCCGGCCATCCGGATGCTGCCGGATGGGTCGGTGGATGAGGACAGCCCGGAAGCTATTCAGCTGGTCGATGAAGTCGGTGGCAGCCTGTGGATCGTCGAAGGCTCCGACCGGAGGCATTATGAAGTTCGCACCAGCACCCCGTAATCCACGCCGCACGCGGCAGTGCGATGCGTTCACGCTGGCGGAGACGCTGGCGGCGCTGCTGTTTTTGGCGATCGTGATTCCCTCGGCAGTCGAGGCCCTGCACATCGCGGCCCGGGCCGGAACCGTCGCCGCACGACGCGGCGTAGCCGCTCGAATCGCCGATCGCGTGCTCAACGAATCGATCATCTACACCAACACCGCCTCCGGTTCGCAGAATGGCACCGTCACGGAGAATTCGGTCGAGTACCAGTGGACCATCACCCGCGAAAACTGGATCCAGAACGACCTTCCCCTGCTCACCGCCGAAGTTCGCTTCCAGGCCCAGGGCCAGCCCGCGTCGGTGAAAATCAGCACTCTCGGAAATCCGCCCGTTACCTCCACGGGCTCTTCCACGTCCTCCTCTTCGTCCACAAGTCGATGACGCGCTTCCCCCATCAGCGCACAAGCCGACGCGAACGATCCGCCTTCACGCTGATCGAACTGCTGCTCGCGATCGGAGCCGCCGCGCTGATCCTCGGGGTGACCCAGGCCGCCTTCTTCTCCGCACTCCGGCTTCGCAACACCGTTTCGGATGCCGTCGATACCGCCGCCCCGCTCGAACTCGCCCTCGATACCCTCAAGCGTGATCTTCAATGCGCGGTCACACCGAAGTCCTCCGGCGTCCTCTCCGGCAGTTTTCGCGCCGGCACCGTCAACAGCGTCGGTACCGCGCAAACGGTCAATCTTGAGCTCTTCACATCGACCGGACAGCTGAAGGCCCAGGAACCCTGGGGCGATATCCAGCGCGTCAGCTACGGCCTTCGCAATTCCACCGAATCCGGCAGTCAATCCCTGGACCTCTACCGCGGGGTCTGCCGCAACCTGCTCTCGCTCTCCACCCCGGAAGTCGAGGATCAGCTGCTCGTCCGCAATGTCTCGCGAATCGAAGTCGAGTGCTTCGACGGCACCCAGTGGATCCAAAATTGGGACACCACCGACACCTCGTCGGTGAACACGAATCTGCCGATCGCGGTGCGGGTCCGGGTCCTTCTGGGTCAACCCGGCGCCGTTCGCACGGATCCGATCGAACTGCTCGTGCCGATTGATTCGCAATCGCGCACCAATTCCACCAGCACCGCGGGAGGCTGAAGATGCGCATCGCCTCTCCAATCCAGTCCCTGCCCCCGGCAAATACACGACGCCCCTCTCCGCGTGTGTCCGGATCGGTGCTGATCATTGTCCTGTGGGTCACGGTGGGATTGATCAGCCTCACCCTGTATTTCGCGGGTTCCATGAGCCTGGAGCTGCGGGCCTCGGGCAATCACGCCTCCCGAATCGCAGCCGAACAAGCCATCCAGGGCGCCGCCCGATACGTGAGCTGGGTGCTCTCCAATTCCGTCACCAATGGCGTGCTGGTGACCAACAACACCTACCTCGGCGAAGCGTTGCAGATTGGGGAATCCAAGGTCTGGCTCCTCGGCCGCAACACCACGGCCAACGCAGTGACCGAGCCCGTGTTTGGCCTTCGCGATGAAGGCGGGCGATTGAATCTGAACCGCGCGAATTCCAACGCCCTGGCCTCGCTGCCGGGCATGACCAGTGATCTCGCCGCGGCCATTGTGGACTGGCGCAGCACCAACGGCACCATGGAGCTCGGCTACACCAGCCTGGGCTACACCGCCAAACACGCACCGTTTGAATCGGTGGAGGAACTCCGGCTGATCAGCGGTCTGACGCTCGACTACCTCACGGGCGACGACCTCAACCGCAACGGCGTGCTCGATCCGGAGGAACGCAGCTTCTCCGGTTCCCGCGAACCCACGCCAGGCCTGCTCGAAACCACCACGGTGTTCACGCGCGAACCCAATTTTCATTCCGACGGTTCATCGCTTACGAACGTCAACACGCGCGCTCAAATCCAGGCGCTGCTCAACACCGCGTTTGGATCCTCCCGCACGACGCAGATCATGAACCAGCTCGGGTTCCGTCCGAATGCGAACCCGAATTTTCCCACGCTGCTCCGGTTTTATTTGAGCTCAGGGCTTAGCGCCGATGATTTTTCGCGGATCTATCCGAATCTCAGCACCACGACCAACACCTACACCTACGGCCGCGTGAACATCAACACGGCCAGCCGCGAGGTGTTGACCGCCCTGCTGGTGGGCGCGGGGCAGAACGCACAATCCGTGGACAGTGCCGTCTCCACCCTGATTAGCTTCCGGCAACAGAATCCCAATTCGCTTTCCACGGTGGCCTGGATTGTGACGGCGCTCGGTCCAACACATCCTGTCGTAACCACTTTGGCTGCGCGCGATCTCATTACCACACGCAGCTTTCAGTATTCCGCCGATCTGGCCGCCGTGGGGCCGTTCGGGCGGGGATACGCGAGGGTGAAATTCGTTTTCGATCTCAGTGATGGTACGCCGAAAATCATACATCGACAGGACCTCACCCGCCTCGGCTGGGCGCTGGGAGAGCGCGTCCGCACTCAGACGCTGGCCATGAACACACCATGATCGATTTCTTGAAACTGGGCAGCGGCCAACGCCGGAAACCAAAATCGGTCCTGGGACTGTCGTTCGACGGCACCCGGGTCGAAGGTGCGGTCTTTCGGCTCACCAACGGCGCTCTGGAGCTCGGCCCGACGCTGAGTTTTACGCTACCCGCCGGCGCGGAAACCGCAGATCCCGTCGCCACCGGCCGTGCGTTGCGCGAACAGCTCGACGCTGCCGGCATCCGCGAACGCTACTGCGTGGTGACCGTTCCCTGCGCGGGATTGCTGGTCACCCAGACCGAGCTCCCTGATCTTCCCGAGGCCGATGCCGCCAGCCTGCTTCAACTGGAGGCCGAACGCGGATTCCACAGCGACATCGCCGGCCTCCGCGTGGCCGATTCCCGCTGCGTGCTCCCGAACGGCGGACGCTTCGTAACCCTCGCCGCACTGCCCCTGGCCCGCTCGGCGGCGTTCGATCCGATCCTCGCCGCGGCGAAGCTGAAGCCCGTGGGTTACTCGCCCGCGATCACCGAACTCCAGGCTCCCGGCACGCAGGAACAGGAAGGTGTCGCAGCCATCCTGCTCACGCCCGGCTCCAGCCAGGCCGCGTTTCAAATCACCGCCGGGGGAGGCATTGCCGCCCTGCGCTCGATCGAAGGAGTGCTCGAAATCACTCCCGATGCGACCACCGCCCGTCCCGAACCGGTCGCCCGCGAGCTGCGGATCACCCTCGGACAGCTTCCCGAAGCCTTGGAAGGCCGCGTTCGCAAGATCCGCGTGTTCGGTCCCCGGGACCTTGCCGAAGCGCTCGCCGCAGGATTGCGCAGCCGACTCGCCAGCGGCGGATTCTCAGTGGAAGCCGTCCTGACGCCCGACGCCGGATCCGCCCTTCCCTCCAACGCCCCGTTCACCCCTTCGGCTGCCGCGGCGGTCCGATTCCTGAGCGGAAGCCCCGCTCGCTTGGAATTCCTGCCGCCCCGGCCCTCTGCGCTCGAACAGTTCCTCGCCAAACACACCTCCGGCCGTCTCCGCACCACTTGGGTCATCGCCGGCGCGGTCACCGCCGTGGTGGTGCTCGCCTTCCTCATTCAGCAGATCCAGCTCTCCCTGCTCGAATCCCGCTGGTCGAAGATGTCGGCGAAGGTCCGACAAATGGAGCTGACCCAGCAGCAGATCCGCCAGTTCCGCCCGTGGGCCAGCGAATCCTTCCGCAGCCTGCAAATTCTCCAGGCGATGTCCCTGGCGTTTCCGGAAAACGGGAATGTCACCGCCAAGCTCATCGAGATCCGCGAATCCGGCGAAGTGGTCTGCACCGGCACTGCGACCGACAGCGCATCGATTTTGCAAATGATGGACCGCCTCAACGCAGCGCCCGGAGTCACCGGTCTTCACCGCGATCAAATTCGCGGCAAGGCTCCGTTGCAGTTCAATTTCAGCTTCCGGTGGAACGGAGGATCCAAGCCATGAAGATTGAAAACCGACAACGCTTCCTGGTCATCCTGACCGTCGCCGCCGCGGGACTCTACGTGGCCGATCTGGCCATTTTCGAACCGCTCGGTGCCTGGTGGTCCTCCCGCTCCGCGCGGATCGCCGTCCTTCGAAAGCAAGTCACCGAAGGCGAACAACTGCTCAAGCGCGAACCCGCCCTGCGAAGCAACTGGGATCGAATCCGCACCAATTCGCTTCCCGCCGATCCCTCACTCGCCGAACAGAAGGTTCTGCGCGCGCTCGATTCCTGGTCGCGCGAGGCCGGAGCTGAAATCGTGGATCGCATCCCGCAATGGAAGGGCGATGCCGATGACCACCAGACCCTCGCCTGCCGCGTGGAAGCCACCGGCACGCTGGCCAGCCTCACGCAGCTTCTCTACCGCATCGAAAAGGGCCCCATGACGCTGAAGTTGGATTCCGTCCAGATCGGCACCCGCGACACCTCGGGCCAGCAATTGACCCTCGGGGTTCAGTTGAACGGACTCGTGCTCGCCGCCTCCCCGAAACCATGAACTCGACGCCCTCCCCATCACGCGGTCCGAGCCGTCGCATCGGCTGGTTCGTCGGCGGCACCGTGGCGGCGCTTGCGATCGGCGTGCTGGCCAGCCTTGCGCAGGACTCCCGCCGACGCGGCGAGGATCGCCCGCGGTCTTCCCGGTCCTCCGAGCGCGGAGACACCAATTCCAGTGGCGGTTCGTCCACCAACGCGGGTCCTTCCCGCGGAGGCCCCACCGATTTCAACGCCGTGGCGCGGACCATTTCGGATCGCAACATTTTCGATCCCGAACGCCAGCCCCGGACTCCCGGAGCGCCGCGCCGGGTCGCCCCGAAGCCTTCGGTTCGGGCCGATGCACCGGAATTCGGACTTGTCGGCGTGATGAACTACTCGCGCGGTGCGTTTGCGTTCTTCGACGGCAACACCTCGGACTACCGCAAGGCCATCCAGGCCAATGGCACAATCGCAGGCCACACCGTCACCGAGATTCATCAGAACTCGGTGAAGCTTTCCGCCGGCACCAACGCGCCGATCGAACTCAAGATCGGCAGTCGGATTCGCAAGAACTCCGACGGCGTCTGGGAATCGGCAACCGGCAGCACCACGGCCTTTAATCCGGTGAAGTCCAGCGACAGTGGTTCGAGCTCCGAGGGATCCGGATCGGGAGCCAGCAGCTCGGGAAGTTCCCCGGCTGAAGATGAGATTTTGAAGCGGCTGTTGAAAAAACGAGAACAGGAGATGAAATGAAGCATACGATCACCCGAACCATGACGGCGGTTTGCGCCGTCGGTTGGCTGACCTCGGCCGCGGCCCAGGAAGCGGCACCCGCTGCAACGTCGGCACCCGCCGCGAAAGCTGCCGAGACCCCGAGGTCCCCGGCCCCTTTTTCTCCCAACGAGATTCGCCTCAACTTCCGCAACGCCCCCCTCGAGCTCGTGCTCGAATACCTGAGCGAGGCCGCGGGATTCATCATCGTCCTCGATGCCCCGGCCAAGGGCACCGTCAACATCATCAGCAGCCGGCCGGTCAGCAGTGATGAGGCCGTGGACCTGCTGAACTCGGTGTTGAACAAGAACGGACTCGCGGCGATTCGCGACGGCAAGACGCTCACCATTGTGGACCGCGTCACGGCCAAAACCCGCGACATCCCGGTCAAGGTCAACAACAACCCGGCCTCCATTCCCAAGAACGACGAGATCGTCACCCAGATCATTCCGATCCGGTTCGTCGAGGCCGATCAGTTGGTGAAGGACCTCAACACCTTCATTTCCCCGCAGGCGACCTTCGTGGCCAACACCGCGGGAAATTCCATCGTGATGACGGACACCCAGGCCAACATCCGGCACATGGTGGAGATCATCAAAGCGATCGATACCAGCGCTGAAGCTGAAACCCAGATCCGCGTCTTCCGTCTCAAGCACGCGAGCCCGGCCGATGTCGCCAGCGCGCTGTCGAGCGTCTTCCCGAGCAACACCAGCGGGGGAGGAGCGAACAACAGCCAGGCCCCGGTTCGCTTTGGCGGTTTCGGTGGGTTTGGCGGCTTTGGTGGATTTGGCGGCGGCGGCCGCGGTGGTGGTGCGGGCGGCGGCGGGGGTGGAGGTGGAGCTGCTGCAGGCGGATCAGCGGCGCAGAACGCACGCATCCAGCGCGCCAGCCAGGTGCTCGCCGTCTCCGATCCCCGAACCTCTTCGGTGATCGTCACGGCCTCCAAGGACTTGATGTCCCAGATCGAAGGCATGGTGAAGGAACTCGACGTGCCGGCCGTGCGCGACCAGCAGGTCTATGTGTTTCACATGACCAACGGCGACGCCCAGCAGGCGCTGCAAGTGCTCCAGAACATGTTCCAGACGAGCACGACCAGCCGCAGCGGATCGACCACTTCCTCGCAGAACAGCGCGCTGATGCAACGTCAGCAGAACAATACCACAACCACCGGCACCACCACTTCCGGTTCCTTCGGCAGCGGAAGCTCCGGCGGACGGACGGGCGGCGGAAACTTGTTCTGATCGAACCGACCCACGAACGGATCATTCCCATGAAAACGGATTTCTCTCTCTTCAAGCGAACCCTGGCGCTTCTGCTGATTCTGTCCGGCGTCGCCAGCTCCCAGCTCGTCGCCCAACAACGGGGCGGCGGCGGTGGTGGAGGTGGTGGCTTTGGCGGCGGTGGCTTCGGGGGTGGCGGATTTGGCGGCGGCGGCGGCGGTGGAAACAACCGCGGCGGCAACTCCAGCTCCGGCAACTACAACCTGAACGGCACCGTCGGCAGCGCCCTCATCTCGGTCGACCCCCAGACCCACAACCTGGTGGTGATCACCGACGCCCAGACCAGCCAGCAAATCAGCAACGTCATCGCGAGTCTCGACGTTCCCAAGCCGCAGGTGTTGATCAAGGTCGTGTTCATGGAAGTGCAGCGGAACAATTCGTCCGACGTTGGTGTCGAAGGTTCCTTCGCCAAGAACAACATCGGAAACGGCATGGGAACCAGCGCCGGTTCCGTGTTCGGCCTCGCCGGAGTCAACGGGGTTGCGACCAACCTCAATGGCCTCGGACAACCGCTCGGCACCGCCCTCACTCCTTCCAGCAGCGGCTCGGGCACGGGTGGAATTTACCAGATCGCAGGCTCTGACTTCCAAGCGACGCTCCGCGCCATCGCCACCTCCGGCAAGGCACAGGTGCTCTCACGTCCTTCGATCATCGCCCGCGACGGCCAGCTCGCGCGCATCGTCGTCGGACAGCAGGTCCCGCTCCCCAGCGGCGTCTCCTACGCCACCTCCGGCGGCAACACCATCCCCATCATCAACGTCAGCTACAACGACGTGGGCATCATCCTGAACGTCACTCCGTTCATCGGTGCCAACGGCTTGGTGGAAATGATCGTGCAGCCGCAGATCTCCTCGGTCTCCCCGACCGAACGTCAGTCGCTCTCGGCCGATGTCTCCGCGCCGTACGTGAATGTCCGCTCGGCCGACACCGTGGTGGTGACGCCGGATGCGCAGACCGTGGTCATCGGCGGATTGATCTCCAACAACCAGTCCACCACCGACAAAAAGGTCCCCATTCTCGGTGACATCCCGCTGCTCGGAAACCTGTTCAAGTCGAAGGCCAAGAGCGACGCCAAGACCGAGCTGCTGATCTTCCTCACCCCGCACATCATCAAGGCCCCGCAGCAAATGGCCGCCCTCACGGGACCGGAAACCCATCAGGCCGGTTTGATCACCAACTCGGTTTCCGAGAAGGAACTCGACCGCTTCCTCGAACGCGTGCCGGCCAAGAAGTAATCCCACCCTCCGCTCCTGCTTCCGCGCAGGTATATCCAGTTTGATACAAGGGCCCGCTCCGCGATCCGCGGGGCGGGCCCTTAAGTTTTCCGGGAGGGGTGCCGATGCCCAATGGTGACCTGCAGGGCGTGTCGGCATCCGTGATGCCACATCGGACGAGAGACAGTCGTCCACGCGTGTCAGGTGTCGGACAGACCTTGTGAACTCGGGATCCATCAACCGTCAAAAACTGCTCCCCATCGCGCTGATTTCGGTGGGCTTTGCGGTCAACTTGATCCCGGTCTCGATTCTGGCGGGCCTGCACCTTTGGCTTGGCGGAATCACCGTCGCACTCACTGCACTCTTCTTCGGGCCCGTGCTCGGCGGGGTTGCCGGCCTCGTTGCCGGACTCGGACTCGCCCTCAGCACAGGACTCCTTCCCCCGATCGCCCTGCTCGCAGCCGAGGGCACGATTCTCGGATTGTACAGCCGCCGCGACCGCATCCCGGTCATCACCGACACCGTCTTCTGGGCCCTTGCTGGACTTCCGGTTTCCTGGGCCGCGTACCACGTAATCCCATCCACAAGCGCGAGTCCCTGGATCTCCGGACTGGAGCTTCCCTTCAATGGAATCCTCGGTGCTGCGATTGCCGACGCCCTCACTCTTTCCCCACGCGTCTGCCGTTGGATCCGTCCGGACCAACCCGAGCCCCTCCAGCCGCTTCGCCACATGTTGCTGCGAACGCTGACGCTCGTCGGAGCCATTCCGCTGCTCGCGCTGTGCCTTCTGTTCGGTCGCACCATGGGACGCCAGCAATCCGCCGACGCCGCCGAAAACCTGTCCAAGTCCGCCGTTGGGGCGCGGAACATGATCGAGGATTTCCTGCGACAGCACTCGCTCGCGCTGTCCACCCTCGCCCGACACTACGAAGTGGAATTCGATCCCTCCGCTCCCGCCAGCAAGTCGGCCCTGAATGTCACCCACTCCCAGTACCGCGCCTTTTCGCACATGGCGGCCCTGGACCCGAGCGGACGCGCGCTCCTGCAAAACGGCAGCGTCAGGAATCCGACCGCCCCGGGCGAAGACACCGAAGCATTCCGCCGCGCCCTCGCCGAGGAAGGTCCGCAGATCGCCGACGTCACGCCTCCTACCGTCATGGGGGGCGCGCCCAGCATCGGCATCCACGTGCGCTTCCGCAAACCGGGCGGCGGAATCGGCGGCGTGGTCTCGGGATCGCTCACGCTGGAAGGCCTCTCGGCGCTGAAGAAAACCTTCGAGGGACTGCAGAGCGCAACCCTGCTCGTGACCGATCACATGGGCCGGTTGATCTACTCCACCGATCCCCGGATGGGTGGGATTCTTTCCGACGCCTCCGCCGCACTGCCGGTCCGATTCGCGGACAAGACCGGGGCCAACGGCACGTATCAATTTCAGGACACCCAGCGCTCCGAATCCGCATCGGGCCCGTATCTCGCCGCTCACACCGAGACGCTTCTTCCAGGTGCCGGCCACGGCTGGCATCTCTACCTCTGGCAGCCGGTCACCGTGGTGCAGCACAACGCCCAGACCTACGTGGTTTGCAGCCTGGCTATGAGCCTGGTGATCATCGCCCTCTGCGTGCTCATCTCCCGCAGCACGGCGGCCCGGTTGACCCGTCCCCTTGAAGCCTTGGTGGAGGAAGTGCGTGCGTTGAATCCCGATCTCGCCCCGCGTCTGAATCTTAATTCCGCCCCCGGCACGCCGGAGGAAGTCGCGGAACTGCAGGCCAGCTTCGAGGCCATGGCGACGCGCGTCCACGAGTCGTATCAGGGCATGAAGTCCGCCCTCGCCGAGCGCAACGCGGCGAACGAGGAACTTCAGAACATGGTCCGTACGCTCGACGAAACCGTCGATCATCGAACCAAGGAGCTCGCCGAAGCCCGCAAGCGCGCGGAAGCCGCCACCCAGGCCAAGAGCGCGTTCCTGGCCAACATGAGCCACGAGATCCGCACCCCGATGAACGGCGTGCTCGGCATGCTCCAGCTCCTTGAGGACACTCCGCTGAATTCCGAGCAGAAGGAGATGACCCAAACCATCGCCTCGAGTGCCGATGCGCTCCTGACGGTGCTGAACGACATCCTGGATTTTTCCAAAATTGAAGCAGGCCGGCTCGAGCTGGAATCCGTGGAGTTTGATTTCCGCGGGATTGCCGATTCCGTGGTGAAGCTCTTCAAAGGCCAGGCCCACCAGAAGCACCTCGAACTGAAATTCCAGTACGATGCCAAGCTACCGAAAATGCTCACCGGAGATCCCGGCCGCATCCGGCAGATTCTCAGCAATTTCATCAGCAACGCGCTGAAGTTCACCGAAAAGGGACACGTGGAGCTCCGCATCCGCATGCTGAGCCGGACCGGGTCGGCCGTGCAGGTGCGATGCGAGGTCGAGGACACCGGCATCGGCATGGATGGCGCGCAGAGCAACCGCCTGTTCGAAGCCTTCCAGCAGGCCGACGCCTCCACCACCCGTCGCTACGGCGGCACCGGACTCGGGCTCGCGATCTGCCGTCAGCTCGTCGGACTCATGGGCGGCTCCATCGGCGTCAACAGCTCGCCCGGCCGTGGTTCCAGCTTTTGGATCGAAGTCAGCCTTGCCACCTCGGAAGTCGAGGAGTCGGCCGTCGACATCCAGGCGCGCCACCTCGGTGCCCAGCGCCCACTGCGTATCCTCGTGGTCGATGACAACGTCCCGTCCCAGCAGTTCGCCCGACACGTGCTGGAGAAGCTCGGACACGAAGTCTTCGTCACCGACTCCGGCGAGAGCACGATTGCCGGATGGGTCCGCGGAGACCGGCACGATGTAATCTTCATGGACTGGAACCTGACCGGCGTCGACGGTCTGGAAACCACCCGACGCCTGCGCGGCTTGGAACGCAGCAGCAGCAACGGTTCACGCGAGCGCGCGGCCCACATCATCGCCCTCACCGGCCACGACGACAGCGTCGCCCATTCGGCCTGCCGCGAAGCCGGCATGAACGATTTCCTCACCAAGCCCATCCGAATCGACGAACTGCGCCGAATCCTCGGACGGGTTCCCCGGTCCGGCCGTCCGCTGTTCGGCGAGCACGGCGCCCCCGCCATCGTCGCAGCCTGAGTTCGCTCAGTCCCGCACCGCTGCGGTCACCAGCTCCAACACGCGACGCAATCCGTCATCTCCGCCCTGGCTTCCTTCGTTGAACGGAGTCCGAGCGATCGGCTTCCAGTCCTCGCGCGAGAGGTCCTTGATTTCCGGCTGGGGAATTCCGGTGAACTTCGGGTCGTATTGACCGTTGTTGCCGCCCATTTTGTAGATCACCACATCGAGCGACGGCACCACGAAGATGCCGAAACCGCCCGCGCCGGATTTGTAATACGCATCCTTCGGCGCACCGGCGACGTGCCCGTCGGCGTTGTTTTCGAACTGGAGGCTGAACGGCGTGTGGGGATTCCAGGGCGACGGCTGACCGCAGAGCTTCACGTATTCCGATGGGACAAGCTGTCGATTTCCCCACCGACCGCCGTGCAAGAGGCAGTAGCCGAAACGCAACGCATCCGTGGCGTGAACCGCAATGCTTCCCGCCCCGTTGGCGTGCGGCATCACGATGTCGCCCCGATGCAGGCAATAGCCCCACGGCCCCCAGCCCATCGGCTGAGCCAGTCGCTTGTCGATGTACTCCTGCAAATCCATGCCGGTGACGCGACGCAGCACCATCGATGCGATGTGCGGCGCTGGGGACGAATAGGAATAGCCCGCCCCAGCATTGGTCCACATGGCGGTGCGCAAGGACGAGCGATCGAGGTCGCGGATGTCCTGTCCCGGAACCGGGGTCAGCGGAACCACCCGGCCCTGAACCACGCCCGGGCTGGTGCCTTCGCCGTGGTATCCAGCGCTCATGCACAACAACTGTCCGAGCGTGATGTCGGCACGGCGTGAATCATCGAGCGGAAAGGCCTCGGGAAGAAACTCGGGCGTGAAGACCTTGGTGCCGAGCCCCTGGGGAAAGCGGTCCTTGAACTCCGACAGCATGACGCCACAGGCCACGCTGGTGTAGGCCTTGCCGGTGGAGGCCATGTCGGGATTCACGTTCCGTTGGGCGCGTCCGGCGTAGCGTTCCAGCACCAGATACCCGTGCCGCACCACCAGCAGGCCGGCATTCTGGCTGCAGCGTTGCGTGAACTCCCACGCCCGCTCCAGACGTTCGAGATCCATGCCGGCTCTTTGCCGGATCGCCTTCGCCCCTTCCAAAGTTCGCCATCCCCCCTGGCTGTCCGGAGGCGGGAAATAATCGGCGCCGGTGGCGACCGACCACGTCAAACTCGCCGCCAGCAAAACGCCGATGCGGCACATGAATCGAGGAATGCGGAGTGAAGATGCGGGGAACACCCCGCGATGAAGGCAGAGTCCGCGTCCAAGGGCCAGAGTGGTTTGTGGTGGGGCGCTGTGCGGAGAAAGTTGAAGGGTTGAAAAGTTGAAGCGTTGAAGGGGGCTGAGTGAACCAGCTGCAAGGCACCATTTCACCCACCCTTCGCCCGTTGGAATGATAATAGCCCAGGCCTTGAGGCCTGGGTTCAAAGGCGGTGGCGTCACCGAGTCCCGGAGGGGCGACAGAGGAGCCCTTCTGCCGCCCCCCGCGGCACCCGATCCGTGTCTAGATCTAACCCCGGCCTGACGGTCGCAGCTAGTTTGGGGATCACACCAATCCATTCACTCGCTCTGCATCTCCCTCCCCATCCGCGTTCATCTGCGTCTTTCTGCGGTACGAACTACCGATTTACGGTTGAACAATTCTGTAAGGATCCCGCCGCGGGTCCGACGTAAGGGGGACATGAATGCCTCATTCGCCCTTGTTTCGGAATCGGACACCGCCCGCGATCCACGCGGCGACTTCGTGGACGGGGAGCGAATTCTCAACGGCGCGGGCGACCTCCTGCGACAGGCCGAGCTACTCCTCGCGCAGATTCAACCGTCGACCTACAGCACCCCGGTTCCTGCCGTCTTCAATGCCTCGATTGGCGGGCACATCCGCCACTGCCTCGATCATTTTACGAGCCTTCTGAACGGGTTCGACATCGGGCTCATTGACTACGATCACCGCGAGCGTGATCCGCGCGTGGAACGCGACCCATCGTTCGCCCTGGAACTCACCCGCGCGCTTCGTGCCGATCTTAACCGCCTCCACCCAGATCTGCTCGATGCGCCGATCGCGGCCCGGTGCGAAGTCAGCTACCGACGCGGCGATGCCCCGATCGCCCGTTCCAGTCTCGGACGCGAACTCATGTACGCCATCGCCCACGGGATCCATCACTTCGCGTTGATTTCGGTGATGGCCACCCTTCAAGGCGTGGCCCTGCCCGATGGTTTCGGGATGGCCCCATCCACCCTCGCTCATCTTCGCACCCGCACTGCAACCGAAGGGATCGCCGCGTGAATGCCGCAATCGTTCTCACTCAGGCGCAGGGCTCGTTTGGCGCAACCTCCTTGGCAGGACTTACGCCGGTCGGGCAGGCGATCACCCTCGGCCTCGCGACGTTCGTCCAGGAAGACCTTCCCACCATCACTGCAGCCCTCCTGGCCGCGGCGGGACAACTCTCCTGGGCCACGGCATTCTGGGGATGTTTCCTCGGAATCTGGATGGGCGACGCCCTGCTCTACTTCGCAGCGCGCGGTCTGGGACGTCCCCTGCTCCAGTTTAGAATCCTCCAGCGCCTCGCCACCTCAGGCTCCGTGGCGCAGAGCGAACGTTGGTTCGCCGAACGCGGCACCTGGCTGCTGGCCGGCAGTCGGTTCGTTCCGGGTACGCGACTTCCCACCTATCTCGCCGCCGGATTCCTCAAGGTTCCATTGATGCGCTTCCTCGGCGTTACCGGTGCCGCGGTCCTCGTTTGGACCGCACTCCTGTTTCTCCTCGCCTGGAGCTTCGGCCCGCAGCTCTCCCACTTCATCACCCACCACCGGGCCGGACTCGCCGTGTGCCTGTTCGGAGCTTTCGCAGTCCTGGCGGGCGTCCGCTCGCTCCTGCGCCACCGCAGAGACGGGTTCCGTCGAATCTCCGCCGCGTACCAACGTTGGTCCCGCTGGGAATTCTGGCCCGCCTCCCTGTTCTATTTTCCGGTGGTGGCGAACTACATTCGCCTCGGCCTCCGGCACCGGAGCTTCACCCTTCCCACGATCGCCAATCCGGGCATTTACGCCGCGGGACTGGTCGGGGAATCCAAGTTCTCTATCCTGCAATCGCTCCACGCCACCAGCCCTGAGTTCACCGCCGAGGCCTGGTTGCTCTCACCCGGATCGATTCCCGCTCGCACGACCGCACTCGACACGCTTCGACACCAGCACGGGCTTAACCTTCCTTTCATCCTCAAACCCGACCTCGGCCAGCGCGGACAGGGCGTGAAGCTTGTCCGAACCGAGTCCGACATCCTTCGCTGCCTGGAAACCACAGCTGTACCGATTGTGGTCCAGCGTTACGCCCCGGGACCGCACGAAGCGGGGATCTTCTACTACCGACTTCCTGGAGAGGCTCGCGGGCGGATCTTTTCGATCACCGAAAAGGTGTTTCCTTTCGTCACGGGCGACGGGGTTCGAAGCGTGGAGGCGTTGATCTGGGCCGACGATCGCGCACGCTGCATCGCCGACCGATACCTGCAACGGTTGGGCGATCGGGCTCACTCGATTCCCAAGGCCGGTGAAAAGATCCGACTCGTCGAAGCAGGCAACCACGCCCAGGGCTGCATTTTTCAAGACGGAGCCACGCTGAAAACCGCTGCGCTCGAAGAAGCCATCGACCGAATCTCTCAACGAATTCCGGGATTCTCCATCGGCCGCTACGACGTGCGCTACACCGATGCCGAAGCCCTGCGCTCGGGTTTGCCGGGCTCCTTCACCATCCTCGAACTCAATGGTGCAGGCGCGGAGGCCACCCACATCTACGACGCGCGAACTTCCCTTTGGACCGCCTACCGCACCCTGTTCCAACAATGGTCCCTCGTGTTCGAAATCTCCGCGGCGCATCGCCGGCAGGGACTGAAGCCGATGGCGCCGATGGAAATCCTTCGCACGTGGCGCAGCGCCGCCGCCCAGTTCGCGACCTATGAGCAGGCCGACTGACCTCGGCTAGAAATTCGGAAACACGGTGAACACCCGGGTGGGCTTCGACGAAATCACATTGCGCGAAACATTGGTGGACGCGGCAGTGACCGTGCTGAGGTAGTTCCAGAACAAATCGCCCCCGGACAATTGATCCAGGTAATAGATGCTGTAGTCGCTCTTCGGGATCGTATTGAAATTGAGCACGGCATTGCCGGGCGCCGTGTGGGTCATCTGGAGGCGGATCGGGTCAAAGATCTGAACCACGATCGGATCGCTGGTGATCTGCCCCGCTAAATTGCTCAGCACCGCGACGTATTTGCCCGCATCCTCCGGTTTGACCGGTGACAACTCGATGAAGTTGTTCGTCTCCCCGGTCAGCACCTTGCCGTCCTTCTGCCACTGGAAATTCAATTCCGCCCCGCCGTACCCGCTCACATAAATCTGGGAACTCATTCCCGCGTGCAGCCGCAGAAGCGTGGGCTGGTAGTCAATCGTTGGCTTCAGCACCACGCCGATGGTCGCCGCCGCACTGAAATTGGTGCCGGCCAAGTTGTGGGCCGATGAGAAATACAGTCCCGTATCGGCATCGCTTCCCGCACGGACCGTCAGCGAGGAATTCGTCGCCCCGGGGATCGGATCTCCCACAAACGTGTTGCCCCGGAATTGGAACCCGGTGAACCACTGGTATCCGATCGTTCCGGTCCCGATCGCCTCCGAGGTGAGCGTGACGAGCGTGCCGTCCAGCACGTTGGTGCTCATCGGGTCGAGGCTGAACAGCGGCGGGGCCGGGGCTGCAGTCACCCGCAGGGTCAGCGTGTCGGTCAGGGTCCGGTCCGGAAGGTTGTCCTGCGAGGCGGAGATCGTGATCTGATTGGTCCCCACCGCCGTGGGTTTACCAGAAATGATTCCCAGCCGTTTGTTCAGGCTGAGTCCCGCAGGAAGCGGTTTTGCATCGAAGCTATTGAGGGTCCAGGCCTGGTTGATGGTGATGCGATACGTGAACGGCGTGGACACCTGCACTTGAACATCGAGCGCGCTGGAGATGCTGGGGGCCGTCGCTCCCGACACCGCGTGAACCGCCCCGATCGCCACCGCCGAGGTCACCGCCCATCGACGCAACCTCGCGGGCGGACTCGACCACGGCATGGACTCCGTCCTGACGCGAAGACAACCGGGAGCGCGGCAGAAGGCCGTCAGCAGCCACATCAAACCGCCAGCCAATCGCGACACGGCGGTGCGTTCAACGAATGCGAGTGGCAACATCCCAAAAAGCTTCATGGAAGGGTCGAGATCTGAATTCCCCCGCGCCATGCCGCATGGATTGGTCCAAGAATGCAAGGGGCGTTCTAACCGTCATCCCCCAAGAAAACCACGACTGCCGCGGTTCCCTTCTCAAGCCAGGGCGCGTCGGATGACGTCCCCGTCGTTGATGGTCGGACGCTCATCTCGACCGTTGTGCGGATAGGTGAGCCGCAGATGATCCAGTCCCATCAGGTGCAGGATCGTCGCGTGCAGGTCATGAACGTGAATCGGATGATCCACCGCGCGCAGACCGATCTCATCGGTCGATCCCACCACGGTCCCGGGCTTGGATCCGCCACCGGCCATCCACATGGTGAATCCCCACGGATTGTGGTCGCGCCCCTTGCCCTTTTCGTTGAACGGCGTGCGACCGAATTCCCCGCCCCACACCACCAGGGTTTCATCGAGCAACCCGCGCGATTTCAAATCCGCCAGCAAACCTGCGATCGGACGGTCGGTTTCGCGGCATCGACGGCTGTGGTTCGACTCCATGTCCTCATGCGCGTCCCATCCGCTCCCGCTCCCGCTGAAGCACTGAACAAACCGCACCCCGCGTTCCACCAGACGACGTGCCAGGAGGCAGTTGGTTCCGAACTTCCGCGTGGGTTCGTCGTCGAGCCCGTACATCCGGCGCGTTGCGGCGGTTTCGCGGGTGAGATCCACCGCTTCGGGCGCGGCCGACTGCATGCGCCAGGCGAGCTCGTAGCTGTTCAGCCGCGCGGCGAGCTCCGAGTCCTCCGGTTTGTCCGCGGCAAAATGAGAGTTGAGCCCCGAGATCAGATCCAGCTTCGACCGCTGCTGATCCGCTCCGACTCCCGCCGGCGGTGCGAGATGGAAAATCGGCGCGCCATCGTTCCGGAACTGCGTCCCCTGGAATACCGCGGGAAGAAACCCACTGCTCCAATTCTTCGGCCCACCGTTGACCTCCGCCGCATCGGTCAACACCACAAACGCCGGCATGTCCTGATTCGCCGCGCCGAGTCCGTACATGGCCCACGATCCCAGCGCGGGGCGTCCCGCCAGAATATCCCCGGTGCACATCTGGCAGACGGACCCCACGTGGTTCAATCCATCGGCATGACACGACCGCAGCACGCACAACGAATCCGCATGCTCGGCCATTTCACGATACCAGTCGCTGATCCAGATGCCGCTCTCACCATGCCGCTTCCAGGTGCGCTGGCTGGGCATGAGCGTGTTGCCGGCCGTGCCCATCGCGGTGATGGGACGTCCGAACGAAGCCGGCATGGGTTGTCCGGCCAACCGGAGCAGTTCCGGCTTAGGATCGAAGAGATCGATGTGGCTCGGTCCGCCCTCCATGAAGAGGAAGATCACTGACTTGGCCTTCGGAGCGAAATGCGGCGCACGCGAGGCCAGGGGCGCGGTCGGCAAATACGCGGTGGAAGGAACCCCCGCAGCCTGCACAATCGAGCCCGCCCCCAGTCCGTCCTTCGCCAACAAAAACCGCAGCGCCAGCGCCCCCAGTCCACCACCGGACCGCAGCAGGAACTGCCGCCGGGACGGAGTGTCATCCACTTTCTGACAGGGAGGGCGCATGGATCAATTCTGGTACACAAACTCGTTCGAGTTGAGCAGCGCGTGGCAGAGATCCACCCAGGCCGCTGCACGTCCCGCCTCCAGATCCCGGGGCATTGGGTCAGGAACTGGCGCCGGTTTGTTCTGCGGCCGCGATGCCGAAAGCAGGGCGGACTGGCGCGCGAGGAATGACCGGGCAAGTCCAAGCTCCGAAGCATCGGCAGGACGGCCATAAGCGAGACGCCAGGCAGTGTGAATCAGATCCGACTCCGAAGCGCTTCCGCTGGCGAGGACGCGTCCAGCGAAGGAACGCGCCCAATCCTGGGTCACCGGGCTGTTCAACAAATTCAGCGCCTGAATCGGGCTCGTGGTGACGGATCGACGCGGGCAGCTCTCGTGCGTGTCGGGCATGTCGAACGATTCAAACAAGGGATACCGCGTGTTGCGCCGGACGAACACGTACACGCTTCGACGCTCGCGCGCCTCTGCCGCCGCGCTCACCGGCCAGCCCCCGCGCGATTCCATGCCCGGCGGGAGGGCTGGGAACACGCTCGGACCGCCCGACTGGGGGTTGAGCCGACCGGAAACGGCGAGCGCCGCATCGCGAATCGCTTCCCCTTCCAGACGCGTCCGGGGGTAATGACTGAGCCATCGATTCTCCGGATCCTTGGTCGCGGCTTCCCCTGCGCGCGAATCGGTCTGATACACCGCCGAAGTCACGATCAGCCGATGGAGATGCTTCACGCTCCAACCGCTCCGCATGAATTCACCGGCCAGCCAGTCGAGCAGTTCCGGGTGGGACGGACGATCGCCCTTGAGCCCGAAGTCGCCCGGGGTTCCCACCAGTCCGCGTCCGAAATGATGCAGCCAAATCCGATTCACCATCACCCGCGCGGTGAGCGGATTCGCCGGATCCGAAAGCCACCGGGCGAGTTCGCTTCGACGTCCCGTGCCGCGCGGCGCCGAGTCCGCGCGGTCTGCGGAAACTCCGGCCCGTCGATCCGACCGCCACGCACTGAATTCATCCTTCTGCGCGAGAACACTGGGAATTCCGGGCTGAACTTCGTCCATCGGCGCATCCCACATGCCCCGCTTCAACACGTGCGTGGCCGGGGCGTTGTCGGCCACTTCGGTCATTCCCGAAGCGACAGGCAACGGGCCCGGATGGAGCGACGCCAGGGAATCCATCTGCTTTCGCAATTCAGTCCACCGGGCCTTTTCCGCTCCCTTCATCCGTCCTGCGCAGGCTGAGGCGGGAGCCAGGTATTGGTGCGATTCCGGATCCAGGTACAACTTCGCCTTGGCCACCATCTGATGCTCAAACGCGGTGCGCTGCGCGGCCGGCTTGTTCAGGGCGGTCTGGATGTTGTCGGGATACTTCTCGATGTAATCGCGCAGGATCGCCTCGCGATGCGGTGCTTCAAGACGGGCCATTTCCTCGCGGATGGAGCGCGTCTTCTCCTGCCAGACTGATAGACGGGATTCGTACCGGCTTCGCTCAGCCGCCGACAACAGCACGATGCGATCCTCCGCCGCGGTGTTCGCGAAGTAGGCCTGCAGGCGGAAATAATCGGCCTGCGAAATAGGGTCCCATTTGTGGTCATGGCACCGCGCGCAGGCGAAGGTCAGCCCGCAGAACACCGCCCCGGTCGTGTCGGTGACGTCGTTGAGAATCTCCTGCCGACGCTGCATGAGATTCCGCGCGTTCGACTCGTCAGGGTAATGACGATTGAACCCGGTGGCAATCAACGCATCGGGATCCTGCGGCCAGAGTTCATCGCCGGCGATCTGCTCGGAGAGAAAGCGATCGTAGGGTTTGTCGGCGTTGAACGAACGAATGACGTAATCGCGATACCGCCACGCGTTGGGTCGCGTTTCGTCGGCCTTGAAGCCTTCGCTTTCGGCATACCGTGCGAGATCGAGCCAGTGCCGCGCCCAGCGTTCGCCATAGTGAATCGAACCGAGCAAACGATCCACGACGCGACGGTAGGCATCGGGAGACACATCGGATTCAAACGCTGCAATCTCCTCCGGGGTGGGCGGAATCCCGGTGAGATCCAGACTCACCCGCCGAAGCAGCGTGGCTCGGGAAGCCGCCGGTGCCGGAGAAAGCCCCTGCTGTCGAAGCGAAGCTGCGATGAAGGAATCCACCGGCGAATGGCCCCAGGACGAAAGAGTTTCCGATCCCGCAGGTGCCGCCGGCGGCGCAACGGGACGAAGCGGCTGAATCGACCAAAGCCCGCGCTGTTCGGCGGAGAATCCGGTCCGTGGTTCAGCGGCCGTGGCGGACAAAATCACACCGGCCAGAGCGAGTAGCCACGATGCAACTCCTCCACAGACCGTGGGTGCGAGTACGAAGCAGATGCGCTGTCGAATGAAACCGACCATGGGCTGGCAAGCGGTGGTTGCGAACGCGAACAATTCGGGGTTTTTCGAACCCTACCCCTCGTCTGCCCGACTTGTAAACGTGGTTCATCAGCGCAGATCTTGATCAACGCGGCCCCTGACGCGGCGCTCCGGGCGTGCAGCAACCGGTCAGCCCTTCATGGGTTTTAAATCACCGAATCTCGGCCAACGAAGCCGGCGGTCAGGGGCGCCGCGAAGCTCCTCAGGCAGAATCCGTTTGAGAGCTTCCCTCTTTCTGAGCTCTGGAAGAGGCTTGTCCCGGCACCTGCGCGAACCGGGCTGATCGGTCCCTGCCAATCTTAAGCGCCATGAATCCACGCCTCTTTTCATTCATCGCCGGGGATACCGGCCCCTGGACGACCTCCAAGTCCACCGTCGTCACCGGCGAAGGGCTTCCGATCGCCCCGAAGTTGGAAATCCTCAACGGGGCGGCTCCCTCAATTCCGGGAAG
The DNA here is from genome assembly GCA_947454705.1 of Verrucomicrobiota bacterium. Classification (GTDB taxonomy): domain Bacteria; phylum Verrucomicrobiota; class Verrucomicrobiia; order Limisphaerales; family UBA9464; genus CAIVQB01. Next base: position 41,891 of record CANGKZ010000006.1, on the reverse strand, counting down.
TGCGCGTTGGATTCTTCAAGGAGTCACCAGCAACGAGCGATATGTGACGCGCACCGAAAAGGATGAACTCGTGGCGATACAACCGGCTCTCGGACGGCCGGAGGCGGAATGCGCTGCACTGATTCCGATCCGAAAGAACGCGAAGTGGTGGGGTCTGACGCCGGAAGAACGGCGCAAAATTTTCGAGGAACAATCCCATCACACCGCGACCGGCCTTCGATACCTCCCTGCTGTGGCCCGTCGTCTGCATCACTGCCGCGATCTGGGCGAAGCACAACCCTTCGATTTCCTGACGTGGTTCGAATTCGCCAGAACCGATCTCCCCGCTTTCGAGCGCCTCCTCAAGGAATTGCGTGCGACGGAGGAGTGGCAGTTCGTTGATCGGGAAGTTGAAATTCATTTCACGCGGAACACCTCAGCGTGATTGAACCAAGTGAAGGTTTCGGCCGCGTCAATTCGTTGGTGCGAAGTCCGGGCTCATGGAAAGGTTCCACAACCAACGTTTCCTCGAAGAATGACTGCTCTCACACTCTCCGACGGCACGGTCCATTTACTACCGGACGACTTCCGCAAGGCGATTGAGTCGAACGCCAAGGTCGCCAAGCTTTGGCAAGAGATCACCCCGCTGGCGCGGAATGAGTGGATTTGCTGGGTCACCTCGCCGAAGCAAGCCGCGACCCGGGCGCGTCGAATCGTGGTGGGCATCGACAAAATGCAGGGAGGCATGCGCCGTCCCTGCTGCTGGCCCGGATGCCCGCACCGCTGAGCGTCGTCGCGCAGTTCGAGTGCTTCTTCGTAGCCGCCGAGAGAACGAGGCGGATCCGCCGGAGTATCCAATCTGCCCCGGTCTTCCCTTGGTCAGCGCGTCCGTAATCCAGTTGTTTGCAGCCCCGTCCGGATTCTCAGATCCGTCACTTCCCCTGTCCACCGAAGCGAAGGAACGGGCATCCCGTTAAACAGATCGACGGCTCGCCCATCGATACACCCCGAGGAGGAGCAAGGCACCGGCAGCGACCGCCGCTTCGGTGGCGGGTTCAGGAACCGGAGTCACCACCACGCTCATCAGGTTGTTTCTCGCCGTAGAGGACGGACTGAGGTTCGTTGCGATGCTCTCACCTTCTACAAGATTGCCCAGATGGCTGCCCCATCGCAGTCCGGAGCCATCCGTGCTCGCAACCACCCAGTAGCGGGTGTTCGGTGTCACCGGAATTGAAAGACTGGAGAAGGCGATATTGAAGAAGATCGGGGACAGCGAGAGCGAGTCACCGCCGAAGACCGTCGAGTTAAGCCCCGACCCGAACGTTCCGAGATCGGTGCCGGGATAGTTCGCCCCGTTGCTTCGAAGGGAGAAGAAGTAGTTCCCCACCGAGCCGGAGGAGGAGAATTTAATGGTGATGGATGAAATCTGATTCGCCGTCGCATCGGTCGTAAACGACTGCGCCAACCAACCGGGTGGGGCCACGTTGACAGAGACGGTGTCGTTGGCGGCGGAGAGTGTATCAAACACCGTGATCTGCGCGGTAGCATGCGGTGCCCAAGCATCAAAGCAGGTCAGGATCGCAGCCGAGTAAGCGGAACAAAGACGAAGATTCATAGTAGCTGGGAGGGTGAGTGGAATTCCTTGAACTTCCTTTGACCTCACCAAGATCGAAACACGTAAGCGCTTTATCAAGAGGAAACTACAAGGAAGGCCCTAAAACCAAGCCCCTTTCATAACCTCCGCGAGTCGCCTGCTTTTACCAAGGATGCGAGGGAAGCGCAGGAAAGCTCACTTCGACGCTTTAAAGTCGGGGCGACCTTTCCTCCCGAATCAAGGAGCATTGATGGTCCGCCAATAAGAGGGCGACGGCGGATTTGAATCGGTGTAGAGCACGAAGCCGCTCGAGTTCGCCGCGACGGTCGCAATCGTGGTCCAGGTCACCGGCGGGGTAAGACTCTGGGATCTCTGGACGAGATAACTCTTCCCCGGGATTCCGGCGAAACGGAGGTTTACATCCGGTCCGGTAGCGGTGGCTCCAAGCAGTGCGGCACCATTGCCTGAGGCTTCCTGCTTCACCGTCACCTGAACCGTTCCTGGAGTGGTCAAGACGCCGTCCGAAACCACAATTCCGAAACTGTCGCTGCCCGCGTAACCGGCCGGCGGGGTATAAAGAATGGCGGACGAAATCAGCTGTGCCGTACCTCCTTGAGCCGTGGTGGCATCGACGGACGCGATGGAGGTTGTCCCCCCGTCGGGATCCGCGGAACGCGCCAGAAACTTCGAAAGAAGAACCGTGACGGGCGTGTCCTTGAGGGTCGACACCGAGTATCCAACGAAGGTCGGTGGCTCGTTGACATTTCCAATCAGGACGGCGAATCCCCTTTCAAAGAAAAGTCCCGCATCGTCCGTGACCCGCACCCGGATGGAATAGGAGTTCTTCGATTCAAAATCGAAACTCACCGCACTCTTCAACGTCGCACCTGTGATCTGAAAACTCCCGTTGTCATCCGCCCCAACCCCCGACACGAGGCTGAACGTAGCGCCATCCCCCGCATCGGCGTCGATGGCGCTCAAGGTTCCAATTGCGGATCCGATCGGTTGATTCTCGTTGAGGGTCAGCGAGCTCACGGAAATTCCGGTCGGCGCGTGGTCGTTCACCACCCGGACCAGGGACGTGTCGGCCGCCGTGAATGAAAGATCCACGTCCTTTCCGTTCGCGTTTCGAACGAGCCCTCCGTTGAGCCCCACGGCCGACGGGAGTCCGATTCCATCCAGGTCCTGATCTCCGGATTGAACGGTGTACCGGAAGGTCAGCGTTGGGGTTCCGCCCCCGGCAATGAGCGAAGCAGCCCGCGCGTTGGCCCCGATCTGAATCGAAAGCTGAGGCGCGCCGGTCACCGTGACTGCGACCGGGAAGCCGACGCTGAAGGTCAGAGAGTCTCCGATCCCGTAAAGGCCATTGGCAGGCGGGGTGAAGCTCGTGATTTGAATCGGGAGATCGGCCCGCGCAAGGTAGGGCGAAGCGACGGATCCCGCGCTGGTAAAGGTGCCACCCAGCACCAGCGCGCCCCCGGCATCGACTTCGATCGTGTTGACCGCCCCCACCGTCCCGCTGCCCAGCGCCGACCAGGAGGTTCCATCCCACTTCGCGATCCCGTTGGCGGATATGCCACCCGCGGTGTTGAAAATGCCGCCCGCATACAAATCGGATCCGACAAATCGAAGCGCGCTCACGTTTGCCGTCAGATTCGGATTCGAACTCGTGGAAACACCGCTTCCCAAGCCGGTCCAACTGCTCCCATCCCATTTCGCAACGTGACCGACTGACACTCCGCCGGCAGTTCTCATCGTACCCCCGGCAAACAGCTCCCCGTTCCGGTAGGCCAGCGAGTAAACAATGCCGTCCATCCCGCTCCCCAGCGGGCTCCATGCAGTTCCATTCCATTTGGCAATGTAGTTCGCCGGACTCCCTCCGGCGGTCGTGAACCAGCCTCCCACGTACAAGTCGCTTCCGACGGCAACCATCGCCTGCGGTGCGCCTCCGCCGCCGATTCCGGACGACAATGGCGACCAGGAGACGCCATTCCATTTCGCAATCCGATTCGCGGCCGCGCCGCCTGCCGAATTGAACCAGCCTCCGACATATAAATCGGATCCCACCGCAAGAATGGTGGTCGCGTAGTCCCCAACGCCCGCGCCAAGCGCCGACCAGGAAGTGCCATCCCATTTTGCCACGTTGAAAGCATCAACCCCTCCCGCCTTGTGGAAAAAGCCAGCGATATACAGATCGTTCCCCACCATCACCATTCCATTCACTGCGTCGTTAAGAAACGGATGGCTGGCATCCGTCACAGCAGAACCAATCCCGCCTCCCAGCGCCGACCACGCCGTGCCGTCCCATTTCGCGATGCGCGATGCCGGAATTCCCGGGGTGCTCATAAAGGTTCCGCCGACATAGAGATCAGAACCGTGAACCAACACCGTGTTGATTCCCCCACTGAAGCCAGGACTCACGGACGACCAGGCAGTGCCGTCCCATTTTGCGACATTGTTGGCAGCACCTTGGCCGGCCGAGTTGAAGAGCCCCCCAACATAAACGGTGGAGCCATGAACCGCGAGGCACGAACCGAACGCGGAGGATCCTGGCCCGGTTCCGTTCAGTCCCAACTCGGTTCCCAAGGGAATCCAGGAGGTTCCATTCCACTTATAAACGACCCTCGATGCGTTGGCATAAACATCGGTTTCGGTTACCGCGACATTTGGAATCGTGGCGGGAAATCCGCCACCAAGGGCCGACCAGCTGGTTCCATCCCATTTCGCCAGATGATTAACCGTCAACTCGCCAACGTGCGTAAAGGGTCCCCAGACATAGAGGTCACGACTGTTGCCGACCAAGCTGGACACTTCGCCATCGAACGCTGCCCCCACCGGGCTCCAAGTAAGCCCGTTCCAAACTTCAAAGGCCGGTACCGGATTTCCGTCTGAATTGAACTGCCATCCCGCCGTGTACAGAAAGTTGCCCACGGCTGCTGAAGCATTGACATAAAACCATTCGTCTCCGTTTCCGACCGGATGCCAGTTCGTACCGTCCCACCGGGCGACACCACTCGCAGCCAGCCCCCCCGCGTGCTTGAAGCGTCCACTCGCATAAATATCGGTTCCAATTCGGGTCAACGAGAGGACGCTGGAATCGGTACCGCTTCCCAAAGGCGACCACTGGGTGCCGTCCCACTTGGCGATGTGATTCACCAGCTGGTTTCCCGCCACAAAGAAATCGCCGCCGACATAAAGATCGGTTCCCACTGCCAGCAGGGAGCGAACCGCGAGGTCCATGTTGGCTCCGAGCCCCGACCAGCTGGTGCCGTCCCATTTGGCAATACGCGCCGCTGCGGTGTTTCCGGCGAAGGTGAATCCGCCCCCGAGATAAAGGTTTCCCGCAGCGTCAACTGTCGCCGTCACCACGATGTCATTTACCCCGGCAATGCTTGGATTCAGCCCCGTCCAATTCGCGTCGCTGAAGGTCGGATCCACCGTGACCGGGTATTCGGCCCCGAGATCTTCGACAACGATTCGAATCCGATCCGGCGAGATCACCTCCATTCGGGCCCCCAACGAACGCCCCTTCGCGTCCGACACCCGAAGTCGATTATACGCCAGCCTGCGGCCTCCGTCGGCGAGCTGAAGTGCAGCCCCCCCGTTTGCCGGTTCGGCCTGCGCACCCTGCACATCCAATTCGATCACCGCAGAGCCCGCCCCTTCCGGTCGCTGCTGCAGCACGAAGTCCTGCCGAATCCCATCCCCGCTCACCGCATAAACCTCGGTCACGCGCGGGCGGGAGAATTGGACCTCCTCGGAGCCCACCGTAACGGTGGCCGCTCCCTGGATCGACAGAAGCGGAGCGCCCTCGCGTCCGATCCGATCCGCAATTACACGAAACTGCCCCCGCGGAGCATTGGTCACCGTGGACTGCACCCATAATCCGTCTCCGGCCACGACGCCGTTGAGCTTTTGGAAGACGCACTTCAGCACGGCGCCCTGTTCCGTCGCCTGGATCCCGAGTTCATTGCCCTGATACTGCCCCGCCAATTTCGTCGCGACCTGATCAAAGGGAATCGGATCAAATGAGGATCCAATCGGGGCTGCGCCCAAAGATTCGTTTCCCGCCGCAGCAAACGACACCTGGGCCAGCAACAGGAAGAAGGAGGAAAGCAGACCGCGGGAACGTGTCGCCCGATGTTCGAAAATAAGGCGAACCGCGGCGAAAATGACCTGTGTGATCGAAGGGGTCGGCCGACGGCTCGCGGGAATCTGATTTCCTCTTTTCATGCTTAAACAATGCTCAAACGTGTATTCTTCCCGGTCCCTCAGGCTCCTTCGGCCCCTGGGCCTGATTGCAACCGGCGTTTTCATTCCGATTCGTTCGCTCACTCCGTCGCATACCGAAGAACAGCGGTTGAGAGACACCCACCGGGGAAAGACGCGTCTCTGGTGTCAGGGTGGGATTTGTTGAAAAATTTGGCCTCCTGGCGGTAATCGCTCGGGCGATGGTGCACGGGGCGGGGGTCGAACCCACAACCTTCGGCTTCGGAGACCGACGCTCTATCCAATTGAGCTACCCGTGCAGAACCGAGAGGCGCGAAACCTAGTCGGCAGACCGACCCGGGGCAATCGCTTTGTTCCCCGCATCGCGGCAAAAATCCGATTCACTGCGTTCGCGCAAGGTGGTGCGGATTCACTCCATTCCACGACCGTTTCCCGGCTTATGGCGGGAGCAATCAAACCTAGCGACGCCCCGCAGGCGAATTCGTGGGAATCGGCAACATGCCGGGCGCGGGACGAATCACCGGACGCAATCCGGATCCAAGCGTCGGGCCCTTGCGCGCCGCGGCCGCATTGCGCTGCCAGGCACGGAAACCGTAGGCCCCGAGACCAAGAACCAACGCCCCCACCAGCAGCGGGAAGATCCACTCCCACCGCACGCGCGACAACACCAAGGTGAGGGTGTCCAGCGGACCTTTCGGAGTCTTCGAGAGACTCGGCGGGGCGGAGTAATCCTCGGTCTGATCCAGCTCGGCATCGAGCGCCTGCACCAACGCCTTGTCGTCGAGCTGCAGGTGACGCGCATAGGTGCGGGCAAAACCACGAATGTAAACCGGAGCGGCAAAGGCCTTCCAATCGCTCGCCTCAAGCGCGCGGACGTGGTCCGTCTTGATATTCGTGGCATCGGCAACCTGATGGACCGTGAGCTTTCGACGCTCACGTTCCATGCGAAGTTGGTCACCGGCGGTTGGCATCGGGGCGTTGTACAGGGTCGGGAGGCCCGGGGGCAATGTCGGAAACCAGTTCTGTCGGATCCCGCCACCGCCGCGAAGCCCGCCGTGACAACGGCTTGGAGCTTCCACCCCTCCCCGCCGGGACGTAGCTTTCCCCACGCGACATGTCCCAACGCCCGCGATCCAGCCCCCCTTCCCGCCCCCGGCCCCTGGCCCGACTCCGGAGGGTCGATTCCGCGGATGGCACCCTCGAACTCGTCTCGCGCAACGGACGCCTCCGCATCGAGGCCCTCGGGGATCAGGTGTACCGAATTCGAGCCACCTCGGCCGAAGCGTTTTCCCAGAACCCGTCGGCCGCCGCTCTGCCCGAGACGCTGGTGGTCACCCCGGCCGAGGTCTCCGAGACGGAGTCCCAATCGCCACGCATCGCCACGCTGGCCACCGCCGCCGGACAATGCTCCTTCGATCTGGAGACCGGCGCGTGGGAGATCACCGACTCGAGCGGACTCCGCGTGACCGGATCCTCCCGGCCGATCGAATTTGATTCCTCGGGAGCTGTCACGCACACGTCAGTCCGTCTCGACCTCGCCGCGCACGAGGCGGTCTTCGGTCTCGGCGAAGGAACGGGGCCGTTGAATCGACGCGGATTGGTCCGCGAGTTTTGGAACATCGATGTCCTCGGGCACGCCCCGGCGATTCACCCCGGGCTGCAGTCGCTGTACGTCTCGATTCCATTCGCCGTCACGCTGCAACACGGCCGCGCAGCCGGATGGTTCTGGGATTCTGCGGCGCGTCAAAAATGGGACCTCGGACAGTCCGACCGCGACGCCGCGCTGCTTTCCGCCGAGACCCCGGAGCTCGATCTCTACGTGTTCCTCGGCCCGACCGTCGCCGGAGTGGTGGAGGATTTCACCGCGCTCACCGGACGCGTTCCCCTCCCCCCGCGCTGGGCGCTGGGATATCAGCAGTGCCGCTACAGCTACGAAACGCGCGAGCAACTGGAGACCGTCGCCCGCGAACTCCGCCGACGTCAGCTGCCCTGCGATGTCCTGTACCTCGACATCCACCATCTCGATGGCTACCGCGTGTTCACTTTTGGGAAGGCCTTTCCCAAGCCCGCGGAGATGCTCGAAGGATTGCGGAAAAAGGGATTCAAAACCGTGGCCATCGTGGATCCCGGGGTGAAGAACGATCCCCGTTTCGGCGTGCTCCAGCGCGGCGTGGCGGCCGATGCGTTTGTGAAGACGGCCGACGGTTCCGCCGATTACCTCGGGGAAGTCTGGCCGGGCGAATCGAGGTTTCCCGATTTTCTGAACGCGAAGACCCGCGAGTGGTGGGGACGCGAGCAGGCGCACTTATCCAAACTTGGAATTGCCGGGATCTGGAACGACATGAACGAGCCGGCGAATTTCGCCCGGCCCGACAAGACGCTTGCCGCAGATGCGTTGCACGACACGGCCGCAGGACCACGTCGACATGACGAGGTTCACAACCTCTACGGTCAGGCCATGGCGCAGGCGTCGCGCGACGGATTGCTCGCGCACGCGCGTCTGCCCGGGCGTCGCGCGGGAACCAAATCCGGTACCGCCGCGGCGATCCCGCGTCCGTTCGTCGTCACGCGCGCGGGTTACGCCGGGATCCAGCGTCATGCCATCGTCTGGACCGGCGACAATTCCTCGCACTGGGAGCACCTGCGCGATGCGGTCCCGACCCTGCTGAACCTTTCGCTCAGTGGCGTCGCGCTGTGCGGCGCAGACGTCGGCGGATTCCTCGGCGTCCCCACGGCGGAACTCTTCACCCGCTGGTTCCAGTTCGCCGCGTTCACCCCGTTCTTCCGCAACCATACCAATATCGGTACACCCGCGCAGGAACCCTGGGCCTTCGGTCCGGCGGCCGAGGAGGTGTGCCGCATGTACCTGCACCTGCGCTATCAGCTGCTGCCGTATTTTTACTCGCTGGTGGCAAATGCCCGAATTTCCGGAGCGCCCTGGATGCGTCCGCTGTTCTGGCATTACACCAACGATCCGGTGGCGGCGACTTGCGAGGATCAATTCCTGGTCGGATCGGATCTGCTTGTCGCCCCGGTCATGCAGCCCGGCGCGCAGGCTCGGTGCGTGTATCTGCCGAACGACCTTTGGTTCGATTTCTGGACCGGCGAGCCGCTGCCCGGCGGACGCAACATCGTGGCCCAATCGCCGATGGAACAAGTGCCGTTGTACGTCCGCGCCGGGGCCATTCTCCCGATGGAATCGGTGAACCAGCACACCGCCCCCTATCCCAAGGGCACCGTCAGCCTGCATTGCTGGCCGCGCGGACGCGGGGAGCTTTCCTGGCACGAGGACGACGGCGTCAGCGAGGCGTATCACACCGGTGCCGTGTGCCGACGGAAGATCCATTCCCGCACCCGCGGCCGCACCTTGGAATTGCACTTTGAACCCGAATTGGGATCGTGGAGCAGCACCGTGAACACGTGGCGCCTGATCCTTTGGGGAGCCCGCTCCGCCGGCGGACTCACCGTCAATGGCACACCGTTCCCGGGCTCGTTCGATGCCGACGGGGGAGTCTGCATCGCGGAAATCCCGAACTCCCCCGGTGAAATGCTCGTGCGTTTTTCAGGTCTCGCCTCATGAACTCAAACCCCGCTGTTCGTTCGATCGCAATCCTTGGTCTTGCTGCCGCACTGTGCACGGCAAGCGGCTGCCGGAGTTTTGAAAAGGACTGGGCCGCCGCGGCGAAATTCCCGGTCAACGCCGGGGACCCGCTCACCGGCCGTTGGATCGGCACCTGGCAGAACACGAACAACGCGCACGGCGGTGCCCTTCGCGCCATCGTGCCGCCCGCCAGCGCTTCCTCCACCACCAAACGCACCGTCCGCTACCATGCTGTCTGGGGCTCCCACAACGGAAGCTTCACCTCGCCCTTGAAGGTGGAAACGCTGGGCGATGGCGTCCACTTCACCGGCAGCAAGTGGATCCTCGGATTCCAGATCAAGACCGAGGGCGAGGCGCGCAACGGCCAGTTCAACGCCACTTACCAGAGCGCGTTCGACAACGGCATCTTCACCCTCCACCGGGTTCCGGCTGGGGATTCGAACTCGAAGTAGCCGTCAGCCACGACGGTATCCGCCGGTCCAATTCCGCCGCCACCGCGCGCACCGGGAGGCACGACAACTCGCCGCCCTCGGCCTGAATGCGCGGCATCCACGGCGCATTCGGAGCCCACACCTCCGCATCGGTGGGGCCCCAGAGCACCAATCCTGGAACACCACACGCGGCGGCCAGGTGCGTGATTCCGGAGTCGTGCCCCACGAATCCGCAGCAGCGCTTCAGGGCCTCCGCCACTTCGGTGAGCGGACGGTTCATCATGAGATCCACCCGATCCGGCGGCAGACGCTGCAACAAGGGTTGCACCACCTCCTGATCCGCCTCGCCTCCCACCACGAGCAGGCGGACCGGATGACGTTCCAAAATGGATTCAAGCAACGCCGACCAATGGCTCACCGGCCACAGCTTGTGGCGTCCCCCCGCCCCGGGATGAACGGCAATCCGCGGGAGCGAACCAACCGGCGCGTCCCCACCGATGCCACCCACGGAGGTTCCGAGCAGCGGCACCGGATCGGCATCGAAAATTGCGAACCGCTGCAACGGGGCGAGCAATTGTGCGGTGACGTGGGTGGCGCTGGGTTCCTCGGGTCGGTGCGGACCCTGGATCACCTGCGCCTTGGTCACCTTGGCCAGATTGGTGCGGAAAAATTCATCGGGATCGAACAGGTAGGTGAAGATGACATGAAAGCCGGCGAAGTACTCCGACCACGCCGGGTCCAGCTCGCCGCGTCGCGCAAAAAAGCTGGCCAGCGGACGCGCCTCAATCGGGCGCATCGCATCCACAAGTCCTGATTGCAGCGCGAGCGACGTGACGGCGGGGTAGCCCACCACCTCGAGCTGGGTCGACGGGAACTGTTTCCGCAGCGCGGCGAACACCGGAAGCGTGACAATGAAATCCCCAACCGCGCCGCCGCGAATGATCAGGATCTTACCAGAGGCCATTGGGGAGAAGCTGCCGGGCCCCGGGCTCCGAGTCCATTCCCGGTGTCGTTTCGCGTCGCGTGACGCTGGCGGTGGAAGCTGGAAACGGCAGTTGAAGGGGTGAAAAGTTGAAGTGTTGAAGGGGTGGGGGAAACAGCGGTGCGGATGCGCCAACCCAGGATTAATTGGCGGTAGTGCGGTGCACGGAGATGGGTCACCGCCTTGGTAACACTCTTCTCAACTCAACGTCGACGCTCAGCCTTTGTGTAGCCGACGAGGGGACGAGGCGGATCACCCGAACATGGAAAGCACACCGCCCTCGTATTGGGGTTGCCTCGGCTTGAGAAGCGGCGGCGTTACCGCACCACCGGGGCTGATTTCCACTTCAACACTTCAACCTAGAAACGGCAGTTGAAGGGTTAAAAAGTTGAAGCGTTGAAGGGGAATCCGACGCTGCGGCGAGCGTGGTCTCATTCGTTTGGAGTCCCGTCTTCAGACGGTTCGGGGAGGCGCGTCTCGAGGGATGCAGCGGGTTGTTTTCCAACCGTTCGATGGTCCCGCGTCCAACAGCCGAGCCGCGTAAACGCGGTACTCCAAACGTGTGAGGAACCCCGTCGCCTCAATCCGGCGTTGGGAGAGAAAACCACCTCGGGGCAGAGACCATGGAGACTCACCCAGCAGATGAATGAATTGGAGGTGCATTCAACGCTTCATCTCACTCCCCATCAGCGTTTATTTGCGTCGATCTGCGGTTTGAACTGCCGTTTTTAGGTTCAACACTTCAACACTTCAACTTTTCAACCCTTCAACTGCCGATTTCTCCCCACCCTTCGCCATCAACACCCCGCGACCCGCCAGCCCCAGTAGGGCCGTCAACGCCGTCGTGAAGAACAGATTGTTGGGCGTGCGATAGGTCCACTCAATCCACGGCCAGGGGCGATGGAAAAACTCAAAATTGAGTCCCCACAAGGCTAGCGCCGCCACGGCCAGGACGACCGAAGCCGATTGTTGCGCCGCAGATTCCAGATTCCGTTTCCGCCCCGCCCACACGGCCACCAGAAGGGCCGCCACGAGCGGCATTGCGAGATAGAACACCATTCCCACCGAAGCGGAGGTGTAGCGTTCATCGATCACCAGCTGATGATACGTCTTGCCCGCAATCGGCATGAGCGTCACGGGAAGCAGAACGAGGACGGCGCATCGGGCGTCAAACATCAGCGCAGCGATCGGCAGCACCAGCAGTCGCAACCCGTAGCAGTAGCCTCCGATCGGTCCCGGCGCGGGGGCGAATTCGGCATACGCCACCAGCGCGGTGTGAACGGCGAGCAGCATGGTCGAGGAAAACGACGTCAACGAATCGGGCGAATTATGGGTTTGCTCCGACTCCGTTTGCGGCGGGCGAATGCGTTGACGATGCACCCACAATCCCAGCCCCAGAGCCGCACCCATCACCGTACCAAACGTGGTCTCCATCCAGTTCCACCAATTCATCTTGGGATCGAGCCAGGTCCAGACGCCGCTCCGGTACAGCTCGGGATGCCACGCGTGATACGACAGCAGGCATTGACCGAGCGGGAATCCAAACGCTCCGCCGACAACGCCCCAGACCGCGAGCCGACGCGCCAGCCCATCCCCACGAACCCAACCGATCCAAGTCCACGCGCCGACCAGCGCGAGCACGAGTCCGCCCCACACCTCCCGACGCGGCTTCAGCGTGGCCTCGGGGAGCCATCGCCAGTCGGCCGAGAAATAGAGTTTCGGAAGCAGCCGGTGCGCGGGATCGAACGGTTGGTTCACCACCTGGACCCCCACCCAGTGCAGGCCGAGCAAGGCCAGCACGAGCACCACGAGTTCGAGCGGACGGTACCGAACGCCGCCGAAACCGATTCCGAAGAACAATCCGGCGAAGCCAATCCACACGCCGCCCTTGATCGCGAGCCCCAGCATGCCCCAACGCCAGGCGTCGTGATTTCCGACAATGTTGGCATCGTGGGTGAGGCCGATCGACTGCGCGTAGGTTTCGCATCCACCGACTCCCATGGCGATCGTGCCCAGCGCGGCCGCGCGTGCGGCATCGGCCCATCTCCAACCCGGTGCGAACAACAGCACCATGACGAGTCCGATGAGCAGTCCGGCAATCATCGCCCCAGTTTCATGCCCGTATTGACCCCGGATGCCCCAGCCCATTCCTCCGGCGAGACCGCCGAGGACGATGGGGAGCCAGGGGCTTCGAACCTGGGAAAGCGGGGGATGCATTGCGTCGGAAAGGATGCGATCCCCGACCGCCCCCTGTCCATGCCGCAGCCGTATTCCCCGTAGCCGCCGAGGGAACGAGGCGGATCACCCCAAGCCCAAAAGGGAGCCTCGCTCTATTGGGCCGGACGCGTTCAAACCTGCGTCCCAATCGTGAACCGCAGAGGCGCAGAGACGCTGAGGACGGAGGAATCAAACCGCGCACGTCCGGCCCAATCCAAGTCCGGGTGAGTTTCTCCTAGCCGTCTGATCCGCCTCGTTCCCTCGGCGGCTACAACGACAAGATCCTCCACGTCTCCGCGGTTCCACTCCTGCTTTTCTGCGTTCCAATTTCAATCCTTCCGCCTTCAACGACTTTGGACCTTGGACTTGGGACTTTGGACCCTCTTCTGATCCCCAATTTCTAATTCCCCATTTCTAATTTTTAATTCTGCCGCCGGATTTCGACTGGCCAATCGCCGGAGTTTCGACAAGTTCCACCCACTATGCGATTCCAGAAACCACTGCTTTGGGGAGCTTCAATCCTGGTCGGCCTCACGGCCATGGCGGCCGAGCCCGCCGCGACCAAGTCCGACGCCGCAGCCGCCGCCGCACCCGTTCTGGAATCCGATGCCGCCGCAGCCTGGAAGCAGATCCAGAAACTGAGCGAGCCCGCCCTGCCCCCGGCCGAATGGAATAAGAAGTCCCCTTCGAAGGACGAAGTCGCCGCCTACCGCCTTCGCATCGGCAAGGACGCCGCTGTCACCGCCGACTTGGCGAAGGAGTTCGTGGCGCGTTTCCCGAAGGACGGAAAGGTGGATGCCGCGAAAACGCTCCGACGCGAAATGCTCACCCGCGCCGTGGAACTCGGCCTCAAGGAGCGCACCGATGAACTCGTCTCCCTCGGCGACGGCACAAGTCCGGACGGACAGGAGTCCTCCCCGGTCGACAAGCGCATGCAGCTCGCCGTGGCCGCCGCGATGAAGCACCGCGACGAAGGCATGGAAAAAGTCTTCGCGGAATTCGAGATCCAGCTGCGTCTGGTGATGAAGGATTTCCCCAAGGCCCCCGAGCCGTACAGCGGCCTGCTCCAGATCGCCTCCCAGCTGCCTCCGGAAAAGGGTGAACCCCTGCTCGCCGAGGTGGAGGCCGCGGTGGACAAGGGCATTGCCCCGGGAGAATTCAAGAAGGGCATCAAACAGATCCGCGCCATGGCCGAAGCCGCCCGGATCCAGGCCGCCCGTGTCGGCAAGCCGCTGGACCTCAAGTTCAAGGCGGTCGATGGACGCTCCGTGGATCTCGCCGCCCTCAAGGGCAAGGTCGTGCTCGTGGACTTCTGGGCCACCTGGTGCGGTCCCTGCGTGGCGGAGTTGCCCCACGTGAAGGAGGCCTACGACAAGTACCACGACAAGGGATTTGAAATCATCGGCATCAGCCTCGATCAGGACAAGGAAGGCCTCGAGCAGTTCACCAAGGACAAGAAGATGACCTGGCCGCAGTACTTCGACGGCGAGGGCTGGGGCAACAAGTACGCCAAGGAATTCGGCATCAATGGCATTCCCGCCATGTGGCTGGTGGACAAGAAGGGCGTGCTCATCGACCTCAAGGCCCGCGAGAATCTGGCCGAGAAGGTCGCCAAGCAGCTCGAAGCGTCCGTCAACTAAGTGGACGTGACACGCCGCACGCGATTCCCTTTCGTGTGCTGGCAGAGAGGTCGGGATCCCGGAGGTTGTCGCGCAATCGACACCTCCGGGCCACGCAGGCGTAACCGGTTTCGGGGAGTTGTTCCTTCTTCCGTTACCGTCACCATCGCCTCGAATGAGATCGAGTTTCCGTCCCCTGCTTCACCTCGCCGGTTTGCTGCTGGTCCTTTGCGGACTAGCCACCCCGGCCGCAGCGCAGGTGCGCGGAGTGGAGCATGTGCTGGTGATCGGGTGCGACGGCATGGGCTCGCTGGCCTTCACCCCCACCAATGCGCCGGTGATGCACCGCCTCATGCGCGAGGGGGCGTACACCCTCCGCGCCCGCGGAGTCATCCCCACGGTCAGCTCGCCGAACTGGGCTTCCATGATCATGGGCGCCGGTCCCGCCCAGCACGGCATAACCTCCAACGATTGGATGACCAACAAGTTCGAGATTCCCCCGCTGGAATCCGGACCGGAGGGAATGTTCCCCACCATTTTTGGTCAACTCCGCCTCCAGCGTCCCAAGTCCACCATCGTCTGCATCCATGACTGGGACGGCTTCGGCCGCCTGTTCGAGCGCAGCTCCGCCGACCTGATCAGCTGGGTCAAGGGCTCGCCCAACACCACCGAGGCCGCCATCGCCGCGATCAAGGAGCGCAAGCCCACGTTTACTTTTGTTCACTTCGACGACGTGGACCACGCCGGCCACAGCTTCAACTGGAAGTCGCCGACCTATTACAAGGCGGTGGAGCTGGTGGACGGCCTGATCGGCGATCTGCTCAAGGCGGTGAAGGATGCCGGAATGGCGGACAAGACGCTCGTTCTCATCACCGCCGACCATGGCGGCGTGGGCACCAAGCACGGAGGCAACACCATCGAGGAACTCGAAATCCCATGGATCATTTATGGTCCAGGTGTGGCCAAGGGCACCGTCATCACCGAACCGGTGAACACCTACGACACCGCCGCGACGCTGGCCTATGTCTTCGGCATCAAGCCGCCCGCGGTCTGGATCGGCCGGCCGGTTCGATCCGCCTTCACCCGTCGCTGACGCGCCGGTGGACGAACTTCGCATTTCATCCCAAGATTTCGCAGATTCTCAGATCCAGCCCCACCGACTCTTCGGTTCTTTTCGCATTTCACGCCACGTCATCCCCAACACCGCATGCTGCCCACGTCCAAGGATCAACTGCTTTTCACCCCCGGCCCCCTGACCACGTCGCTCGCCGTCAAACAGGCGATGCTGCACGACGCCGGTTCGTGGCACTGGACCTTCAATGAACGCGTGTCCGCGATCCGCCAACGCCTGCTCGGCATCGCCGGAGTTCGCAAGGAAGACGGCTGGGAGGCCGTGCTGCTGCAGGGCAGCGGCACCTTCGGCGTCGAGTCCGTCTTCGCCACCTGCGTCCCCCGCGACGGCAAGGTCGTCGTGCTGAGCAACGGCGCGTATGGCGAACGCATGATCCTCATGCTGCAGGCGCTGCGCATCGATCACGCGATCCTTCGCACGCAGGAAGATGTTCCGTCGGACCCCGCCGCGCTCGATGCGCTGCTGGCCGCCGATCCCGCCATCACCCACGTGGCGGCGGTCCACTGCGAGACCACCACCGGCATCCTGAACGACATCACCGCCCTCGGCGCCGTGGCCCGGAAACACAACCGTCGCTACATCGTCGATGCCATGAGCTCCTTCGCCGCGTACGCGATCGACTTCAACGCCGCCGGGATCGACTTCCTCATTTCCTCCGCCAACAAGTGCCTCGAAGGCGTGCCGGGTTTCAGCTTCGTCATCGGCAAGCGCGCCCAGTTCCTCGTCCCCGAGGGCACCGCGCGCAGCCTCAGCCTCGACCTCGGGTCGCAGCTCAAGGGCTTCGAAAAGAATGCCCAATTCCGGTACACCCCGCCGACCCACTCGCTGCTCGCGTTTGAGCAGGCGTTGAACGAATACGACGCCGAGGGGGGCGTGGCCGGCCGCGCCGCGCGGTATCAGGCAAACCACGCCGCGCTGGTTGCCGGCATGCGCAAGCTCGGTTTGGAGCCGTACCTGCCACCCGCGGTGCAGAGCCACATCATTACCAGCTTCCGCTTCCCGGCGCATCCGAACTTCACCTTCGATGCCTTCTACCGCCGCGTCTCGGAAAAGGGATTCATCCTCTACCCGGGCAAGATCAGCCAGGCCGACACCTTCCGCATCGGCAACATCGGCCGCATCTTCCCGGCCGACATGCGCCAGGTCGTGTACGCCATCGGCGAGGCGCTCGATGAAATGGGCATCCACCTCACCCCGAAGGCCTGAGGATGAGGTCCACTCCGTCCACGATCCGCAGGCTCGGTGCGTTCGCCGCCGTGTTGCTCGCCACCGCTGCGCTGCCCGCGGCGTCGCTGCTCCACGCCGGTCCGGTGCCCCTGCCCCGCACCCACGCGCACAACGATTACGAACACAAACGCCCGTTGCTCGATGCCCTGGATCAGGGCTTTTGCAGCGTTGAGGCCGATGTGTACCTGGTGAACGGAGAACTCCTCGTCGCCCACAATCGCAGCGACGTGAAACCGGAGCGCACCCTGCAGGCGCTCTACCTCGATCCGCTCCGCGAACGCTTCAAGGCCAACGGCGGTCACATCTATTCCGAACTCGGCACTCGACCCGCGTTGGGACAACCGCTGTCGTCGGTCGCACCGCGCGTGGAGTTCACGCTCTTGATCGACATCAAGACCGACGGTGCCGCCGTGTACGCCAAGCTGCAGTCGCTGCTACCGCAGTACCGGGAGATGCTCACCCATTTCACCGACACCACCACCAAGCCGGGCGCGATCACCGTGATTCTCTCGGGCGATCGTCCCCGCGCGATCGTGGCCGCCGACAAGGACCGCTGGTGCGCGCTCGACGGCTTGATCACCGACCTCGACACGAATCCGCCGGTTCATCTGGTTCCGCTGATCAGCGAGAGCTGGCGTCCCACCTTTGAGTGGTTCTCCAACGGCACGATTTCCGCGAAGGACAAATCCAAGCTCCAGGAACTGGTCAAGCGCACCCACGCGCAGGGCCGTCGGTTGCGGTTCTGGGGAATCCAGGACCAGCCCTATGTCTGGAAGGAATTCCGCGCCGCCGGCGTGGACCTGATCAACACCGACAAACTCGCCGACCTCGCCACCCTGCTCCGCACCCCCGAAGGTTCCGCCGCGCCGACGCATCCATGATCCCCAATCAACCGGTTCCATCGCTCGACCGACTCCGTTCCGAGGGCGACGTCAATCTCTCCCCCAATCGCAAGGCCTGGGCCGCCGGACATATCGGCCCCAAAGCCCAGGAAATCCTGGAGGAAGATGCGCGGGTGTTCCTGCACCAGTCGCTCTCCACGCCGTGCCTGAATGTGCTCATCGGCGCGAAGGGAGCGTCGATCACGGATGTTGAGGGACGCGAGTATCTCGACTTCCACGGCAACAACGTTCACCAGGTCGGCTTCGCGCATCCGCGCGTGCTGGACGCGGTTCGCAAGCAGCTCGATACCCTGAGCTTCTGCACCCGTCGCTACACCTGCGAGCCTGCGGTGGAACTCGCGCGACGCCTGATCGAGATTGCGCCGGGAGATTTGTCCCGCGTGCTCTTCGCCCCCGGCGGTACGAGTGCGATCGGCATGGCGCTCAAGCTCGCGCGCATTGCCACGGGCCGGTTCAAGTTCGTGTCCATGTGGGACTCCTTCCACGGGGCCTCGCTCGATGCCATTTCCATCGGCGGTGAAGCCGTGTTCCGACAGGGCATTGGACCGCTCCTGCCCGGATGCGAACATGTACCGCCTCCCGACAACCGGCACTGCCCGTTCCGCTGCGGCGCCGCGTGCAATCTCGCCTGCGCTGACTACATCGAATACGTGCTGGAAAAAGAAGGCGACGTCGCCGCCGTCATTGGCGAGACCGTCCGCTGCACCCCGTTCATCCCGCCGCCCGATTACTGGAAAAAAGTCCGCGCTGCCTGCGATCGCCATGGCGCGCTGCTGATCCTCGACGAAATCCCGATCGGCCTCGGCCGCACCGGCAAGATGTTCGCCGCGGAACATTACGACGTCGTTCCCGACATGCTCGTGCTGGGCAAAGGCCTCGGCGGCGGTGTGTTTCCGCTCGCCGCATTGCTGGCCCGGGAATCATTGAACGTTGCCACACGCACCGCCCTGGGCCACTACACGCACGAGAAGAACCCGGTAGCCTGTGCCGCGGGCCTTGCGACGCTCGACATCCTGCGCGACGAAAAACTCCCCGAGCACGCCGCCGCCCTCGGCGAACGCGCCATGGCCCGCATGCGCAAGATGGCCGAGAAGCATCCGCTCATCGGCGACATCCGGGGACGCGGCCTCCTCCTCGGCATCGAACTGCTGCGCAACCGCGGCACGCTCGAGCGCGCCATGAACGAGGCCGAACAAGTCATGTACGCCGCCCTCAGCCGCGGACTGAACTTCAAGGTCACCATGGGCAACATCCTCACGCTCACGCCGGCCCTCACCCTGACCGATGCCGAAATGGACCGAGCTCTCGACATCCTCGACGTCTGCATCGGCGAGGTTGAACACCGCAACGGCATTCGCTGAATCGCACGCCTTCTCCCCTCATCCCGAAATGACCACCGCGTCGACGCTCTCCTACACGCAGCGGGCCCTCGCCCTGTTCTCCGGCGGATCCAACGGCGAGTACGGCATTCCCGACGGGGATGCCCCAGTTTTGGAACGCGGCAGCGGATGCCGCGTGTGGGACACGGACGGACGCGAGTACCTCGACCTCACCATGGCCTGGGGTGCCGCGCTTGTGGGGCACGCGCATCCGAAGGTGGTGGAAGCCGCCCGCGCCGCCGCGGGAGACGGGGCGAATTTCGCCGCCTTGAACCGGCGTGCGGTTCAGCTCGCGGAGCGGATCGCCGGATTGTCGCCCTGCGCGGAACGCGTTCGGCTGGTCACCTCCGGATCCGAGGCCACCCTGCTCTGCCTGCGCGTGGCGCACGCCGCGACCGGACGCCCAAAAGTGGTCAAGTTCGAAGGGGCCTACCACGGACAACATCCCGTCGGCGTGGCCGGCATGATCCACAGCCGTCCCACCACGCTCCCGGCCTGCGACCCCGCCGGTGCCGGAGCCGCCTGGGTGGAGCGCGACCTCCTCGTCGCCCCGTACAACGATCTCGAACGCACCCGCCAAATCCTCGAAGCCAACGCGAGCGACATCGCAGCCGTGATCGTGGAACCGTTCCACCGCTGCATCCGTCCCCTGCCCGGATTCCTCGAAGGATTGCGCGAGGTGACGCGCCGGTTGGGCATTGCGTTGATCTTTGATGAAGTGGTCACCGGCTTCCGCCTCGCCCCCGGCGGCGCGCAGGAATACTACGGCGTCCAGCCCGACCTCGTGGCCTACGGAAAAGCCCTCGGTGGCGGATTCCCGATCGGCGTCTGCGCCGGTCGACGTGAACTGATGGAGGCGGTGAACGAGCACCGCCTGCCCGGGCCGAACTACGCCTGGTCGGCCTCCACCGCAGGCGGCAACCCGGTCTCCTGCGCCGCAGCGCTGGCCACGCTCGACATTCTCACCCAGCCCGGAGTTCACGCCGGTCTGCATGCCGCCGGCAATCGTCTTCGCTCCCTCCTGCAGCAGGCTTTGGTCGATGCCGGCGAAACCGGTCAGGTGCTCGGCGACGGCCCGATGGCGCAGCTTGCCTTCTCCGCTGTCCCAATCGTGGACCAGCCCACCTGGCTCGCCAGCAACCGCGCCCGCGGACGCGCCCTCATGCTCGAACTCCTCAAGCGCGGCGTGTTCCTGAATCCGATGGGAACCAAGCTGTATCTCTCGCTCTCGCACGATGAAGCCGTCCTGAACGAACTCGGCGCCCGCATTACCGCCGCGCTCAAGGCCACCCAGACGAAATAACCCCGAGCCCCTTTTCCTGCTCGTTGCCCCGATCGATCCCAGATTAATCTCCGTACCAAGTTCGATTCAAAGTTCGAACCCGAATCCGCACCCGAGGTTTTCCATGTCCAATTCATTTCCCGCCGCAGTCCCCTTTTCGGTCAACGGCATCACCTACACCCCGCCCGCCCGGCCGATCGCCGTGATCTGCCTCGATGGTTCGGCCGATGAATACCTCGACGCCGCACTCGCCCGCGGGCGCATGCCGCACCTGCACCGGATCGCCCGCGAGGGCTACCGGGGGTTCGCCCGCGGCGCGATGCCGAGCTTCACCAACGTGAACAACAGCTCGATCGTCACCGGCGTCCCCCCCTCGATCCACGGCATCGGCGGCAACTTCTTTTACGACACCACCATCGGCAAGGAAGTGATGATGAACTCCGCCTCCTTCCTCCGGGCGGAAACCCTGTTCCCCGCCGCCCAGCACGCGGGACGCAAGGTCGCCGTGGTCACCGCCAAGGAGAAGCTGCGCGACATCTTCGCCAGCGGGTTGATCGGGATTGGCGGCATCGCCTTCTCCTCGGAAAAGGCGGTTCACGCGCAGCTCGCCACCCACGGCATTGAAAACGTCGAGGCCCTCGTCGGCCCCACCCCGCCGATCTACAGCGGCGACGCCTCGGTCTATGTGCTCCGCGCCGGCGTGAAACTCCTCGAGGCCGGTCGAGCGGATTTCCTCTACCTCAGCACCACCGACTTCATGCAGCACAAGTACGCCCCGGAAGCTCCCGAGGCGCTCGATTTCTACGCCGCGCTGGATGAGGAAATCGGCGAACTGCTGAGCCTCGGCGCCGTCGTGGGCATCACCGCCGACCACGGCATGAACGCCAAGCAAATGACCGATGGCTCGCCCAACGTGATCTACCTCGAAACCCGGCTGGTCGAACAGTTCGGCACCGGCTTCCGCGTGATCCTTCCCATCACCGATCCATACGTGGTGCACCACGGTGCCTTGGGCTCCTTCGCGCAGGTCCATCTGCCCGAGGCCATGGCAGCGGTACCAAGTCAGGTACAGGCGGTGATCAACTGGCTGCTCTCCCTGCCCGGCATCAGCGAAGTGCATCCCCGCGCCACCGCGGCCCGCCTGATGGAACTCCCGCCCGACCGCATGGGCGACCTGGTGGTCTGCTCCGGACGCAACGTTGTCGTTGGCCGCACCCCCGAACACCACGACCTCAAGGCCCTCGAAGGCGGCCTCCGCTCGCACGGTGGCCGCTACGAGGAAATGGTTCCCTTCGTCCTGAGCGAACCGTTGAAGCCCGCGTACCTCATCCGCGCGCAGGGCGACCCCCGCAACTTCAACGTCTTCGACTTCACCTGCAACGGCACCGTCGCCACCCGTTGATCCAATCAGTCCGTTCGTCTGATCCAATCGTCGATCCGCATTTTCCCGCCATGTCCCAACCGCTCGCCCTTCATTGCTTCGTCGCCGGCACCCCGGTCACCGAAGGCCCCCAACTGACCATTCGCAGCCCGTACGACGGTTCCATTTCTGGTACTGTCACGCAGGTGGGACGCGCCCAGGCCGAGGCGGCCATCGCGGCGGCGTTGGCCTTCCGCGCCACGCCCACGCGTTACCAGCGGTCGGAGATTTTGGAAAAGACCCGCACCGCGCTGGAAGCCCGCCGCGAGGAATTCGCGCGCATCATCACCAGCGAGGCCGGTCTGGCGCTGCGTGAGGCGCGCTATGAAGTGGGTCGCACCGTGGACGTCCTGCGCTTCGCCGCCATGGAATCGCTGCGGGACGACGGACAGATCTTCTCCTGCGACATCTCCGCGCAGGGCAAGGCCCGCAAGATCTTCACCACGCGCGAGCCCCTGCGTTGCGCGGTGGCGGTCACGCCGTTCAACCACCCGTTGAACCAGGTCGCCCACAAGCTCGCGCCGTCGATCGCCGCCGGCACGCCGATCATCCTCAAGCCCTCGGAAAAAACTCCGCTGGTGGCGTTGAAATTCGCCGAGCTGCTCTACGCCACCGGACTTCCCCCGGCGATGCTCAGCGTGCTGCTGGGACCGACCTCCGAGGTTGCCGAATTTCTCGTCACCCACCCGAAGGTCGAGGTCGTGGCCTTCACCGGCAGCGTGCCGGTGGGCAAGCGCATTGCGGCCACGGCCGGGTACAAGAAGCTGGTGCTGGAGTTGGGCGGCAATGATCCGTTGATCGTGCTCGACGATGCCGACCTGGACCTCGCCGTCACCCTCGCCGCCGAGGGCAGCTACCGGAATTCGGGGCAACGCTGCACCGCGGTGAAGCGCATCTTGGTTCAAGACGGCATTGCTCCGGAATTCACCCGCCGGCTGGTGGAACGCACGCGCGAATACATCTCGGGCAACCCGATGGAAGAAGCGACCAAGGTGGGAACGGTCATCGACGAGGCCTCCGCGAAGAACCTGGAAGACGTGGTGAAGGAAGCGGTCGCGGCCGGTGCCAAGGTGTTGATCGGCGGCGAGCGGCGCGGTGCGTTGCTGGCGCCGACCGTGATTGCCGATGTTCCACGCGACGCCCGCATGATCGTGTGCGAGAGCTTTGGTCCGCTGGCGCCGATCGTGACCGTTCGCGATCTGGACGATGCGTTGACCGTGGCGAATTCGACCGTGTACGGGCTCAGCTCGGGCGTGGTGACGCGCAATTTGGAATCCGCGCTGAAGGCCATCCGCACGCTGCGTTGCGGCACGGTGAACATCAATGAAGTGCCTGGATTCCGGGTGGAAAGCAGCCCCTTTGGTGGCATCGGCGACTCCGGCCTTGGAATCAAGGAAGGCGTCATCGAAGCCATCAAGGCCTACAGCTACGTGAAGACCTTCAGCCTGCCCTGGTAAATCGCATCCGAAGAGCGAGGCAAGGCGAGATCCCTCCACCGTGGAGGGCGGGGTTCCACCCACGCCCCATCTTCGTTTGCGGACCTCGTATGAAGTCCCGGCGCGTGGTTTGGAATTCAACGGTTATGCCAACGGGGTTGGGCGGTAGGCGTTGTGAAGGCCGTGCCATTTTTTAACCGCGGCGCGCGATTAATTAGGGCGCGGGTGGAACCGCGCCCTCCACGCTGACGGCGGCTCAGGGCCTACTGGAGGATTCGGACGCGCCAGAATCGGGAGGATGCGCCTGCGCTTGTGTTCAGGGGAACGACAACTGGAGTGCTCGCCCCCTGGCCGGTGATGGTTTGAACGGTCAGCCACGTTCCGAATTCCGTCGCTTCCTCCACGACGGCGCTGGAACCGCGATCGACAAACACTTCTAGATTCAGAAGCGGCTCACCCGGTCCTTGAGTTCTTTGAACCGCGACCCCAGGGATTACCGAGATGCTTCGAACCACCGCGGTCGCTGGAAGGTAGTTACCATCGCCGGGTTGATCGGCAGCAATGACGACACTTCCCACTCCAAAAGGTGCCAGGGCACTTCCGTCCAGAATTCCCGGTCCGCTCTGAATGGCGAATTGGACCGGGAGATCTGAGGTTGCAGACGCCTTCAACAAAAGCGGTCCGGATCCGAGCGTCAGGGAACCCTCGGGCTCAAACGTGATGGACTGAGTCGCCTTCGACACCGTCACGGTTCGGGTTTGAGGCTCCGCCGGTGAGTAGGATGTATCGCCGTCCTGGCGGGCCGTGATTTGAATGCTGCCTGCCCCTTGAAGTCTCAGAACGTTTTCGGAAATCGATGCCGATCCGGAATCAACGGTGAAGGAAACCGGCAGACCACTCGAACTGGATGCCGACAACTGGATCTGTTTTCCCGGGGAATAGATCACGTTCGCCGGAGGAATAAAACTAAGCGACTGATCCCGACCGAAGACCTGTATCGTTCGACTCACCGGGTCCGCAGGCAGGTAGTTCGAATTTCCTTCCTGGATTGCGGTGAGGACCACGCTCCCGGCACCACGGATGGCCAGGATGGAACCGACCAAGAGCGCGGGACCACGTTCAACGCGATAGCTCACGGGCAATCCAGCGCTCGAAGTTGCTGCCAAGGGGATCGCCAAGCTCGGCGTATATTGAATCCGCTCCGAAAGGTTGAATTCAATCCGTTGAACGCCTTTTGAAACCACCACGCTTTGAACCACGGGATCCGCCGGCTCGTAATTCGAGTCGCCCGGTTGGGTCGCCTGGATACGAATCGCTCCGGCTCCGGAGAGGTTGAGCTGACCTCCCAAAATCGATGCAGGTCCCTCCAGCACCTCCAGCTGAACGGGAAGCCCGGAACTCGCAGTGGCGGAAAGCGCCACCGTGAGAGAGGGCGCAAACGCGACCGAAGGAACCGTTTGGAATCGAATCAGATTAGTCCCCCGATTTACCAACAGGCTCTGGGTCACTGCAGTGGCCGGGCTGTAGCTACCATTTCCGGGTTGAACGGCGGAGATGACAATCTGGCCCGCTCCGGTCACCGAAAGGAAATTCCCGGAGATCACGCCAGGTCCACTCACCACGTTAAATGCGACTGGCAAACCCGAGCTGGCACTTGCGCTGAGTGGAACGCTGAGTGACGCCGAATAATTCACCGGGGCGAGCGATTGAAAACTCACCGTCTGTGCCTGACGGATCGGTTCAAAAACGAACAACGACTGGGTCACGGGATTTGCCGGCGCGTACAGATCATTCCCGGCTTGAGATGCAGCAACAACGACCGGCCCCGAGCCAGTCAACACGAGGACGTTTCCAGCCACTTTTGCCGGACCCGATACCACGCTGAATGAGACGGGCAGTCCGGCACTCGAAGCGGCGTTCAGTGCCACGGTTTTCCCTTCCGAGAAAGTCACCGGCTCCAATGCCCCGAAGCTCAACGTTTGAATTCCGTAGTTCACCTTGAGAGTCTGGGTGACGGGAAACGAAGGGGCGAAGGTGGCATCTCCAAACTGGCTGGCTGCGATCACAATCTGTCCCACACCCGTGACTGAAAGCCGGTTCGCCTGAACGGTTCCCGGCCCGCTGATCACACTGTAAATCACCGGCAGACCCGAGCTCGCCGTGGCATCCAAAGGCACAACCAATCCAGGCGAATAGAACTGATCGGCGATCGGGCGGAAGAGGATGGTTTGCGGAGCGAGAGCCGGAGTTCGGATTGAGCCGAGCGCGGCATCCATCGGTCGCAGGTCGAACCCTTTCCCGGTGACATTCATGCTGGTGATCGAAATCGGCCACTCCACCTGATTCGCGAAGGACGCCAAAGGAACGAAGGTGAACACGCCGAGAACTCCGGATCGATCGGTCCACGCCGTCGATCGAACTGCGGCGAATCGTTCGAGCCCTGTTTCGTCATTCCAGACCTGGATGGAATCACCGGGAACCACGGGCCCGGTCTGCTTGCTCACCAGTGAGAGCGAATCCGGATATCTGAGAGTGAAATCTACACCGGAAATCGGAATGGCGGTTTGCGCCAACTTCACAACGACGCGAATCGGTTGCCCGACTATGCCCACCACGCCGTCGGGAAAATCCAGCGTCGCCACATCGCCCGAATTGAGTCCAGCAGGCTTGATCCCCTGCGGATGAATCGAGCCCGTGGAATGCGGTTGTGCATCCAGTCCCACCACCGTCCGAAGCACCTTCGACACATCCCCGGTTTCCAATTCTCCGGATCCATTGACATCGTTGATCGCCGCGTCCCAGGCGCGCCGCTCCTCCAATCCATCCACCAATCGGCTGATCACAACCGCATCTCCGATATCGAGGATCCGGTTGGCATTGTTGTCCCCGGTCACCTTTCGAGGGTTGATGTTGACGACTCCCGGGACCGTTCCATTTCCAACCTTCCACGGAGCACCGATTCCATCGCTGATGGCGGTGAGGACCGGGGTGACGGTCGTGATTTTCGGCCCCGGGACACTCCGGACTCGAAAACTCGCGACTCCAAGCTGGACCGTCCCGGGCGGCAGAGTAATTCCGCCGAACGCAACGGATGCAGTCACCTGGCCCGAAGTCGTCGCATCGACATGGCTCGAAAAATTATCCGCAACCCCCGTCCAGTCGAAGTGGGCATCGGCGAGATCGGCGGGATCATAGTTCAACCGAAATGAGAGGCTTCCCACATTCCCAAAAGACGAAAGGCTCACCGGCACCAGCAAGGTCTCGCCCTCCTGCACCGCAGCGACACTCGCGACCACAAGGGAGCGATCGATGCCAACCACGGAGAGCGTTTGGGTCACGTCCGGGGCAGCTTGGTAGATCGCATTTCCCGCCTGGCTCGCCGACACAACAACGGTTCCGACACCGGTGAGGCTCAAGAGATTTCCGCTCAACACACCAGGCCCACTCAACACCGACAGGCTCACCGGCAAACCGGAACTCGCAGTCGCTGTCAGGGATATGGGACTTCCGCCCAAGGTTTGGTTTTCGAGTGGACCAAAGGCGATGAACTGCTCCAGGGAGTTGACCGGCGGATTCCCCGGAAGCGGGGGTGCAAGCGTTCCGAAAAAGGGTGTATTGAGGAAGGCCTCGCCATCTCTGGGATCCGGATCGGAGGCGGATTTCACTGTCAAAGTAATGCAATCCGCACCGCCGGTTTCCCTTTGCAATGCCTCCAAGTAATAGCGCGTGTTCGCCTTGAGGCTGATTCTGTTGCCCGTGGGCCACTGGGTTCCGACAAACCTGTCGGAGCGATTCTCCGGGTTCGTGGGGTTCCGTCGGTTGGGATCGAGCCACTGGTACGGATCGTGCCATTGAGGATCCTTCGCAATCAGCTTCTTGTTCGCCGGATTCGAGTCCGTGCTCAGCCAGAGCTCGGCGCTCTCGTTTGCTGCAACGAAGAAAACATAATCTCCATCGGCCGGCGGAGTGATGAAGGTACTGAGTCTCGCGCCAAAATTGTCCGCCCAGTTTAAGCGCCCTTCAAGGCCGTCACGAATCTCGACGAGATCCGGCTGGTTCGGGTAACGACTCAGTGAAGTCAGCTCGGAAAGCTCACCGATCCCCTGCACGCCGCTCCAAGCTTCGTACTTCACCTTCCCCTGAGTTAGCCCCCAGGCGGTCAGCACCCCTGTGGCTGCGGAGGTAGTGTTACCAGCGTTGTCCTGCACGTTGTTCACCGTTAGCCGGTAGGAAGCGGCTTCGGTCTGCGGGGAAGTCGTCAACCTGACAGTCTTGGAATCCAGCTGGGTTGCGGACAGGACATTCAAGCCGCCGCTGAATTTGTAGTGGGAGGGCGCGGTTGCCGACGGAGGCACCACGGGCTCCGAGAAAACGATCGTGGCACTCGCGAGCGAACCATCCGCAGTCACACTCACCACCGTGGGTTTTTGGGTATCCGCAAGAACTGTGAGAGTGGCCTCGCTTGTCGTGGTCGCGAGTCCGGGAATCGCAATTAACAGCTTAAATTTGGCCCCATTGTCTGCAGCAGAAACGACAGGAATTCGATAACTGGAAGTCGTGGCCCCGGGAATCGGAGCCCCATTCCGATACCACTGGTAAAGCACGGAAGACGAGGTGTAGCTGGAGAGATCGTAGGGCGAGGAGGTGACCGCGCTGACGTCAAACTGTGCCGGATCGTTGTTATTCACCGTCACGCTGGCCGGCGGAGAGGTGACCGTGATGTTGGCGCCGGTGGAATCCGCCCGGCCCGTCAGCACGATCCCTTGAATGGGTTTGAGCTGATTCGCCGGGGTGGGATCACCCACTTTACGCCACGCGACCTGTCCCCAGTCACCGCCTCCGCCCTCCAGAACTTCGAAAGCGAAGCCATAGGATTTTCCGGCAGTTAGCGGAATCGGCGCGACGGTGGTCTGCTGAAAGCCAGGTTCCTGGAAAGAATTGCAACAGCCGCTTTCCACCGCGATGGGCCGATCGATCACGGTGTTGGGCAACGAAGGGCCCGTTGGATTCAGATAGAACCGGCCCGAATCGTTTGAACGAACAAAGAAATCGTACGCGGCGGTTTCAGTGGGAGTGAGGGTCCCGGTGATCCGGATAAAAAAGTTTTCACCGAAGGTATCGCCGAAATCCGGATCCCCGAACGTGATTCCATTGAGATAACGACCGCGGGTGGCTTCGGCTGGGAAGAATGAGCTCGCACCATCCTTGTCGAAGATTTCAGCCAGAAGGAATCCCACGTCGGGCGTCTCATTCGGCGTGGTCACAGAAACCACGGAGGCGTCGGACCGATTTCCCGATGGGTCAACAGCGACCACTGAATACCGGTAGGTTTTTCCAGGAGCGACTGTTGAGTCCGTAAAGCTCGGAATCAAGGCGAGGTCACCAATCGGAGTTCCATCGCGGCTCAGCCGGTAGGCCACGTGGCCGGAGTCATCGGTGGAGGCAGGCCAATCGATCGAAACCAGCCGGGATCCCGCGATGGCAACGTGAATCGGCCCCGGGGTGGTCGGAAGTGCTGCATCGGTAACCGCAGTTGTCGTTAGCTTCAGGTTGTCGAAATGCGTGTGCTCATTGGCCAGCCCCGTACGGCCCGCAAGCACGAGCCGGCCCGGTCCCGGAAAGTAGGTGGTCTGGTACTGGTCCAGGATGATCTGGTTTTTGTAACTCACGGTGAGCTTGCCCGCCGAATCGAGATCCACTTTCAAGTGCGCCCAGCCCAGGCTCGCCCAGGATTCTGGGGCAATCGGATCGCCCCCATTGGCCCAGTATTCCTGGGCTCGCGGCCCGGTCTGGATCGAAGTGGGGTCGTCAACGCTTCCATTGCGCGTTGGCATGCTGTGTCTCAGCACCGTCTTGTTTTCGACCCGAACAAGGATACCTTCGACATCGCCCCCATCGGGCAGCGCATTCCCGCTCCAGGTATCAAAATCGATGGAGATACCCGTGGTCGCCCCTCCTTCTGCAATGCCCCCGGCCCAGTTCGACATGTTGCTGGCACTATCTGGCAGTGACGAGAAGATCGGATCCGTCAATCGTGCGAAACTAATCGAGAAACCATCCGCTGCGCGATTGCCTGTCGGGTTTCCGATCCGGAGATCGGTTTCAAACGTAAACGCGACCACCGGTTTTCCCTGGTCAAGATCCGAGAAGACGAACGAAGTGAAGTTAGCGAATTGGGGATAGGTGAGCGCGAGAAAGCCACCTGGATTGCCCCCCGACGGAACCCAAGGTGCGATGTTGGCTCCATTCCCGCCCATCTGTACCAATCCGCTGAGAGTTAAATCGGTGCTGAAATCGAACGTTGCCGTCGCGGCATTGAGGCAGGTGATCGCAGCAGCAAAACCAATCACTTCGACCAGGCGGTTTGAGACTCGCGAAAGTATCGATCGAAGGCCGATCAAGCCGGCGCGTCGGGACTCCAAGGCATTACACATGTTTGGGAAATTGGGCTCCATGTCGTCGGAAGGCTGAAGAGTCATCGAGCAGGGATCCATTCTTCGACTCCCTTCCACTTTACCCATTGCTGCTTCAACGGGATTGCAGAAAACGAACCAAACCAAGGCCGAATTGGCAACCGACAACCCGATTTGTGTGCCGAATCCTGCCCACGAATCGGCGTGCCCATCCACCGTGGAGGACGGGGTTCCACCCACGCCCCATCTTCGTTTGCGAGCCTCGTGTGAAGTCCCAGCGCGTGGTTTGGAATTCAACGGTTATGCCGAACGGGGTTGGGCGGTAGGCGTTGCGATGGGGCGTACCCATTTTCGACCGCGGCGCGCGATTAACTGGGGCGCGGGTGGAACCGCGCCCTCCACGCCGTTCTTTATCCTCACGCACGGCGAGACCATCCATCGTGGAGGGCGGGGTTCCACCCACGCCCCATCTTCGTTTGCGGACCTCGTGTGAAGTCCCGGCGCGTGGTTTGGAATTCAACGGTTACGCCAACGGGGTTGGGCGGTAGGCGTTGTGATAGGGCGTGCCCTTTCTTAACCGCGGCGCGCGATTAATTGGGGCACGGGTGGAACCGCGCCCTCCACGCCGTTCTTTATCCTCACGCACGGCGAGACCATCCACCGTGGAGGGCGGGGTTCCACCCACGCCCCATCTTCGTTTGCGGACCTCGTGTGAAGTCCCGGCGCGTGGTTTGGAATTCAAGGGTTCCCCAAACGGGGTTGGGCGGTATGCGTTGTGATGGGGCGTGCCCTTTCTTAACCGCGGCGCGCGATTGATTGGGGCGCGGGTGGAACCGCGCCCTCCACGCTGTTTCTAAGCCGTGAGAGTATCGACGGAACGAGTTCCTCGAACTCCGAGGGATTCGGAGGTGGCCCCAGACCGAATGCAACTTCGTTGTGCTCGTCCGGCCCAATCGGGGTTCGGGTTCGTTTCTGAAAGCCGGCTGATCCGCCTCGTTCCCTCGGCGGCTACGAAAACAAAAACGCGGAGAGGAACCACTGTCCCCTCCGCGCCTCTGCGCCTCTGCGGTTCAATGGATAAAACTTTTCCCAGACCGAAGACTGGCGCAGCTCCAGTGCTCACAGGGCCGCTGCCCGAAAAAATGCGAGTGAGGTCAACCGAAACATCCCAAGGAAAAAGGCTTTGTGCAGGACTGCGAGTGGTACACCTCGTGCTCAAGAGCTGCGATGAGGTTTGGGTTTCTGAGCATCGTGTTTCTGACCTTTGGTCTTGCGGCGTTGGCCATGCCGCCGGCGGGCGATGCGTTTGAAACCGCACCAGACCTGCCCATCGAAGCAATTCACACCGCGTCGTCGACAAGTTCCGCTCGGCCCCAATACCCCTCGTACACGATCCCTCAATTCGCGGAAGCGACCGTGGAGCCGGATGCCCCCTTGATCGACGGAGTCTCCGGCTCTCATAGCGTTTGGTTCAAGTGGCGCTCCACGCTCGATTCGAATGTGTTATTTTCCGGTGCTCTTGCGCCTGGAACCAACGGCCCCCTCCTCGCGGTTTACTCCGGGGATAACCTGCAGGCGCTTCAGTTGGTTTCGTCAGAGGTGCCTCTGAGCCGACTGGATTCCACGCTGAATCCGCGATTCCGCGCAGTCGAATTTCAAGCGAAGGCGGGCGTCGTGTACCATTTGCGGTTGGATGCACAGGGCGCCCTGCCTGCCAATGCGTGGGCGGCCATCGGCCTGTACCTTCCTGCTTCGAATGATGCATTTGTATTCCGGGCTTTGATCCCACTCTCGGGAGTAGAGACTTCCTTCGACTACCGGTTGATCGCAGGCACGGCCGAGCCGAAGGAACCCCTGACTCGCGGTGGGGACGTCCCAGGGGCCTCGGTTTGGTTTGAGTTCCTGCTGCCGGAGTCGGGCGCGTATCAGGTGACGGTGGGAGGCGACGCCGATCTCGCGGTGTTCCAAGGAGACTCTCTTGCCTCGCTCGTTCGGAGGAGTTGGACGGTGGAGGCTCCGGGAACTGTGCGGGGATCGATCATTCACGATGAACGGTTCCAAGGGCTGAAGGGGGAACGATTGATCCTCGCAGTAAGTGATGGATACGCGCTGGCCGGCGCATCCCGCGGAACGATTCGCCGTGTCCCACTCTACGATCCAGTGGCACCACCAAAAATCCAATTGGGAAGTCAGCAGGTGGGGCCACCCAAGCTCACAACACCAGCCATTCGCCCGGCCTTGCTGGTGGAAGGCAGGCCGAATCGGATCTACGAAATTCAGACCTCCAGTGACCTCCGCGATTGGCACCATTGGCAGTGGCACGTTCCATCTGACATCCACTCGACAGTGGACCTCGAAAACGGCGCCCCACCTGAACCCTTTCTTCGGGTGATCGCACCGGAATGAGAAGTGGCGTCTCGGGTCACCCAGTCGTGCCCGAGGAACAGCCGGCGCGATGGACTCAGGACTGCGGCCCTGACCGAATGCGATTGATTTACCCACGTCCGGCCCAATCGGGGTTCGGGTTCGTTTCTGAAAGGCGGCTGATCCGCCTCGTTCCCTCGGCGGCTACGAAAACAAAAACGCGGAGAGGAACCACTGTCCCCTCCGCGCCTCTGCGCCTTTGCGGTTTTTAGAATTCTACTTTTTCCGGCCGCATCCCGGTCTGTGCTCGATCGAATTACTTTTCGTTGAAGTCGGTCGGCTTGTCGCCGAGGTCGATCTCCTTGATCCAGACGTTGCGGTACCGGACGTCGTGACCTTCACATTGGAGTTTCAAGCCGCCCGGAACATCGGTGATGCCCTTGCCGCCGTCGTTGCCGCCATCGATGCCGGAGTTCGGTCCGCCCCACACCTGCGAGATGCGCTGGTTCACGTGCACCTTCACGCCGTTGAAATACATGGTCACCTGCGCGGGCTCGACCTTCTGACCATTCTTGAAACGCGCGGCGCGGAAGTTGATGTCGTACGCGTTCCACTTCCCGATGCCCTTGTACTGGGCGTAGGGCGACGGCGTTTCGTTGATCACCGCCCCCATGCCGTGCGGGGTCTTGTCGCCGTCCATGATCTGGATCTCATAGCGATTCTGAAGATACACGCCGCTGTTGCCACCTGGGTTGTTGACCAGGAATTCCACGTGCAGACGGAAGTCGCGATACGCCTTCTTGGTGACGATGTCCGCAGCGCCGTACTTGCCACCGGCCGCGGCAGGATCATCGGTCATCACCACGGTGCCCTTGTCCACGGGATCCTCGACGATCTTCCACTTGATCGGCAGCGAGGAGGAGAAACGCGGCCCCTGCCAGTAGGTCCACTTGGAGTCGAGCGTCTTGCGGGTGCCGTCGATCAGCACATCGGCACCGCGCGCGGGCTTGGCGCCAACGCCAACGCCGGCAGTGACGGTCGCGACCACGGCTTGGACCGCGAGGGCGGCGGCGGCGATGCGAAGCACGGAGGGAGGGAATGTGAATTTGGAGCTCATGGAATGCGGGAACGCGGCTAGGGATTGACGGTGAGTGAGACCCGGCAAGGGGAACCGCGAAGGGCGGGAGTGAAAAGAAAGAAATCAGCCCCGGGGAAAAAGAAGCGACCGGCCACGGAACGATAGATCCGCGGCCGGTCCCAACCCCTTCCCTCCGGAGTGAACACGGCCGCTAACGTCGTGAGGGGCAGGCATCGCAGGTGAGGAGGACCCGCGAGCCAGGTGTCAGCGACCGTGCTCACAAGAAATACCGGAGGGCTCTTGCAACCGTCGTCCTCTTCCCGACGATCACACTACCTGTATCGGCACTTCCTAAGTGAACTTGATCTCCAACACGGATCTTTCGCGGAAATCTTTTCGCAGGATTGTCACAGCCCGGAAAGCACCTGCTTCACGCGCTTCCACGCTTCGTCGCGTCCCTTGCGATTCGCTTCCGAGGCATCGGGAGCCTCACCCGCGCGCATGAAGCCGTGACCGGCGCCGTCGTACACCACCGGTTCGTATCGCTTGCCGGCGTTCTTCATCAGGGTCTTCGAGGTCTCAATGGTGGCATTCACCCGTGCATCATTGCCGCCGTAGAATCCGAAAACCGGGGCGGAAATCTTGGCGATGTCCTCGGCGCGATCGGGGCCGGTGCCATAGAATGGAAAGGCCGCGAGAATCTTGGGCTCCTGGGTGGCGAAGCGAAAGGTCTGCGCCCCACCCCAGCAGAATCCGGCCACCGCCGCCTTGCCGTTCGCTGCAGGCAATGCCGACACGTAGGCCATGGCGGCCTTGAGATCCGAGGTCACCTGTTCCGGAGGCAAACTCGAGATCGCCTTGCGCACCGCGTCGCCACTGCCGAGCTCCGCCGTTCCACCGCCGCCAGGGGCCATTCCCGACAGCAAATCCGGGGCAATGGCGATGTACCCCGCCTCCGCCAACTGATCGGTGACACCGCGGACCCAATCGGTGAGCCCGAAGATTTCATGGATGACCACCACCGCAGTGGCCTTGGTCTTCACCTCGGGATAGGCCACGAAGCATTGGAGGGTCCGGGTGCCGTTGGTGATCTTCACCCATTCCATATGGCGCGGGGATTTCTCCAACCGGGCCTTGGCCCAATCTTGCGCCGAAAGGCTTAGGGTCACGACGAGCGACAGCAGAAGCAGCAGTGGGGATTTCATGCACGGATCCAACCCGACGCACGGCGGTCTGCAATCCGGAAATCGGGGGTGCAAAGATTCGGAGAATGGGAGAGCCGAACCTAAACCGCGGATAGACGCAGATGGACGCAGATTCAAAGGCGCGAAACGGACGGATTCATGGATCACCCAGACGGTGAGACCGTTTGAGCCCCCTTGAGTCACCCATCTCCCTCTCTATCTGTGTGAATCTGTGTCCATCTGTGGTTTCAACTGCCGTTTCTAGGTTCAACTTTTCAACCCTTCCACGTCCCGTGCTCGGTTTCACGGGTCCACTGCAGAACGCCCTCAAGTCCCTAGGAAAAAGTGCCGATATCCCTGACAGCGGCTGCGTGCCTTGACTCAGAACAACGGTCGGAGCCGCGACTGATCATGACTCTGGTGCGTCCCCACCTCACACAACTTCCGATTCCGGACCGGACTGAAGCTCAACCCGCACCGCATCCATGCATTGAGACGGCCCGCGAAGCGCGGAACACGCGTCGTCGTCGGGTTCGAATGAACGCGTTCGGGGCGGGGGTTTTTGATTTCCTTCACGCCACCTGTCCGCGCTGCAGCGAACCAGTGGTGGGCATGCCCAAGAAGTGCGGTTGCTGCCATGAACTTCTCGAAGGCAATCCCGCCTGGGAACTCTCCCGAAAGAACTCCGCGTGGATTCTGCTCATCGGCCCCATCGTGGTGCTGATCGCGGTGCTCGCAGCGTGGCCACGGGGTTGAGCCGCGGAGCGGCGGTTGAAGGGTTGAAAAGTTGAAGCGTTGAAGGGGGCTTTGGTCGTTGGCTCTCTCTGGGCTCGCCGCTCCTGCTTTCATGATTTCCAGATTCAATCCCATCGATCGCGACTTCGCACTTGCCGGGAAACGCGGTTCCCGAAACCGTTGCGGGGCACACCGCATTCATTCTTATGGCAAAGAAACCGCTTCGCATTGGTCTCATTGGCTACGGATTCATGGGCCGCGCCCATTCCAACGCCTTCGCACAGGTCAACCACTTCTTCCCGCTGGAACACCAGGTGGTGCTCAAGGCGGTTTGCGCCCGTGACGAGGCCAAACTCAAGGAGTTCGCCGGCAAGTGGAACTACGAGTCCATCGAGACCGACTGGCGCAAACTCATCGCCCGCGATGACATCGACGTCATCGACATCGCCACGCCGAACAACAGCCACGCCGAGATCGCGATCGCCGCGGCCAAAGCCGGCAAGGCCGTGTTGTGCGAGAAGCCCCTCGCGCTGAACGGACCGCAGGCCGAGAAGATGGTCGCCGCCATCGAGAAGGCCGGCGTGCCCAACATGGTCTGGTACAATTACCGCCGCTGCCCCGCCGTGACGCTGGCCCGCCAGCTGATTGAAGAGGGTCGCCTCGGTCGCATTTTCCACTACCGCGCCAAGTTCCTCCAGGACTGGACCATCAATCCCGATCTCCCCCAGGGCGGCGCCGCCCTGTGGCGTCTCGATGTGAAGGCCGCCGGATCCGGCGTCACCGGCGATCTCCTCGCCCATTGCATCGACACCGCCCTCTGGCTCAACGGCCCGATCGACACGGTCACCGCCATGACCGAGACCTTCGTCAAGGAGCGCAAGCACCAGCTCACCGGCAAGGTCGAGAAGGTCGGCATCGATGACGCCAGCGCATTCCTCGCCCGCTTCTCGAACGGCTCGCTCGCCACCTTCGAATCCACCCGCTACGCCCGCGGACACAAGGCGCTCTACACCTTTGAAATCAATGGTGAGAACGCGTCGATCTCCTGGGATCTGCACGATCTGCACCGCCTGCAGTACTTCGATCACCGCGATCAGGGCAAGGTGCGCGGATGGCGCAACCTGCACGTCAGCGACAACGATCACCCCTACTGCAGCAACTGGTGGGTGCCCGGTCTCCAGCTCGGATACGAGCACAGCTTCGTCCATCAGGTGGCCGACTTCATCCAGGGCCTCGAAACCGGCAAGGCTGCCGCGCCGAGCTTCAAGGATGGTCTCGCCACCGACTACGTCACCGACGCCGTGCTCAAGTCGGCCAAGACCCGCAAGTGGGAAAAGGTGAAGCAGGTGAAATCCAAGTCGAAGGCCTGAGCCCGACTTCGATTCACGTCCCGCCCCCAAGTCACCTCTCAGCATTCTGCAAACGCGTGACTGAAGTCCCTGGTTCCAATCCCGACCCGGTGTCCGAGTTGATCGGCATCGGGCGGGAGTTCCACGGACGTGGTTGGTCCCTCGGGACGAGCAGCAATTACAGTGTGGTCACCGGACGCGATCCGCTCCGGCTGACCATCACTGGCAGCGGCTTCGACAAGGGCCGCCTTACTTCCCGCGATTTCGTGGAAGTGGATTCGCAGGGCCAAAACGTGAACCCGGTCCCCGGCGGCCCGCGTCCTTCGGCCGAAACCCTCCTCCACACGCTCCTCGCCCGGGTCGCCGGCGCGGGCGCGGTGCTCCACACACATTCGATTTGTGGAACGGTGCTGTCCGAAGCGCATTGCTCGGACGGGTTCCTGGAGATTTCCGGATACGAAATGCTGAAGGGCCTGGCCGGGATCACCACCCACGAGTCCACGGTTCGGATCACCATCGTTCCGAACACCCAGGACATCGCCCGCCTCGCCTCAGAATTGGAACCCCGCCTCGCCGGGCCGAATCCCGAGGTCCGGCACGGATTCCTCATGGCGGGCCACGGGCTGTACACTTGGGGACGCGACCTCGCCGAGGCGCGACGTCACATCGAAGTCCTCGAATTCCTTTTCGAAGTGGTGACACGCAAACGTCAGTTGCGCTGATCCCCTTCGCGCCGTTTATTGCTTCGGCAACGAACTGATTTTTCATATGGCCCTGCTTCGCATTCCCGCCGAAAACCGGCACCTGTCCGAGCCCTCGGAAATTTCCGCGTTTCTCGCACCGTACGGTATCTGGCACGAACGCTGGCCGGTGGCGGGACGCATCGAGGCCGGAGCCCCGGCCGAGGCCGTGCTCGCGGCCTACGCTCCGGAAATTCGCCGTCTGCAGGAACGCGGCGGCTACATCACGGCCGACGTGATCGATGTCACCGCCGACATCCCCGGGCTCCAGGCCATGCTCGACAAGTTCAACAAGGAGCACACGCACGCCGAGGACGAGGTGCGCTTCATCGTGGGCGGACACGGCATCTTCCACGTGCACCCGGTCAATGGCCCCGTCTTCGCCATCGAGGTCGAGGCTGGCGATTTGATCAACGTCCCCGCCGGCACAAAGCACTGGTTCGACCTGTGTGCCGACCGCAACATCCGCGCGATCCGGCTCTTCAAGGAAAAGGCCGGATGGTCGCCGCTGTACACCGGCGATGGCATTGCCTCTGAGTTTCAGCCGCTGTGCTTCGGTCCGTCGCATCTGCCACCGGGCACTGCGCGACTGGAGACCCTCGCCGCGTTGCGGGCATGATCTCGTTCCGCGGGCAGTTGGTCCTCCTGGACATCGAAGGCACCACGTCCGACATCGCGTTCGTCCGCGATGTCCTCTTCCCCTACGCCCGACGCGAAGTCCGTGCATTCCTCGGATCGAACGCCTCCCTGCCCTCCCTGCGCGCCGCGCTGGATCGCATGGCCCAGGATGCCGCCGCAGCGGATCTCTCCGCATGGTGCCCGTACCCGTTTCCGTCGGACGCCGCCGCGGATTGGATCTGCAACGCGGTGCACCGGTTGATGGACACGGATTCCAAATCCACAGGACTCAAGGCCCTGCAAGGTCTGCTCTGGGAAGCCGGCTATCGCGACGGCACGCTGCGCGCTCACGTGTATCCCGAAGTTCCGGCGGCACTCGAACGGTGGAAAAAAAACGGGCTTCAGCTGGCCATCTACTCGTCGGGCAGCATCGCCGCGCAGCGCCTCTTTTTTGGTCACTCCATTGCGGGGGACCTCACTCCATTGTTTTCCCGATTCTTCGACACCACCTCGGGCCCCAAGCGGTCGGTCGAAAGTTATCGCAACATCGCCCGGTCGCTCGATCGGGACGCAGCGCGATTGCTCTTCTTAAGCGACATTCCTGAAGAGCTCGATGCCGCGAAATCCGCCGGATTTTCCACCGGTCTCGTAGTGCGACCGGGAAATGCGACGGTGCTCGCTCCGGCGCACCCGGTGATCACGTCGTTCGACGAACTCGACGCCGTCAGCGACGCGGCTTCCTGACCGCGGCCTTCGCGTTCTTCCGCGGAGCCGATTCGGGATAGAGCTTTCGCATCCCCGCGGCCGTGGCCTTGCACACGCCCCGTTCCGTGATCAGCCCGGTGATCCACGAGGCTGGAGTGACATCAAAGGCATCATTACGCGCCTGCGCAGACGGAGGAGTCACGCGCACTTCCGCAGGACGCCCCTTCGCATCGGCCCCATAAACGTGGGTGACTTCGCGTCCGCTCCGCTCCTCGATCGGGATGTCGCGAACTCCGTCCTCCAGGGTCCAATCAATCGTGGTCCCCGGGAACGCGACATAGAACGGCACCCGATGCGCCTTCGCCGCGACGGCCTTCAAATACGTCCCAATTTTGTTCGCCGCATCGCCGCGTGAGGTCACGCGATCCGCCCCCACGAGGACGAGATCCACCAATCCGCGCTGAAGCAGGTGGCCGGCCTCGTTGTCGACCACCACGGTGAGTGGAATTCCTTTTTCACCAAGCTCCCACGCCGTAAGCGCGGCGCCCTGATTTCGCGGACGCGTTTCGGACACCCACACATGAATGGGAATGCCGGATTCGTGGGCGAAATACATCGGCGCCGTGGCCGTGCCCCATCCCAAAGTGCCCAATCGACCGGCGTTGCAGTGGGTGAGAATCTGAACCGGCCCCTTTCCCTTTTTTCGCTTCAGCACGTCCTGGATCAATTTCAGTCCGTGCTCGCCGATTGACCGGTTTGTCGCGATGTCGGCGGTGCGCAGTCGCACCGCTTCGGCATACGCGGCCGATGCGCGATCCGCCGGAGCCAGCGGAGCAAGATGGGCCCGCATGGCATCGAGCGCCCAGCGAAGATTCACCGCCGTAGGACGCGTCGACATGAGCCGCACGTAGGCGGATTCCAATGAACCATTCGACGCATCACGCCGCATGGCCAATGCGATACCGAATGCCGCGCTCACGCCGATCAACGGCGCGCCCCGCACCTGCATGGTCACGATGGCCTCGGCCACTTCCTCCATGGAGGTCAACCGGCGCACCACGGTTTCGTGGGGCAGACGCGTCTGATCGAGAATGCAGACAGTCCAACCGTCGCGGCCCAGCCACAACGTGCCGTCGAGGGGTTCCTGAACTACACGCTTGGACATGGGATCAATTTCGGTACGGGTTCAGGCCGACTTCAACTTCAGCAATCGTTCGCCGGCTGCGTGGAGGGTTTCCTCCTTTTTGGCGAAGTGGAATCGGATGAGGTGATTCACCGGTTCGCGGAAGAAACTCGAACCTGGAACGCCCGTGACGCCGATGTCGCGGGTCATCCATTCCGCCGTTTCCACATCGGTGCCACGGCCGAGCGAACTGATGTCCACCAGCACGTAATACGCACCCTGGGGCTCCGTGAACGGCAGGCCGGTCCTGCGCAGGTAGGAAAGGAACACGTCGCGCTTCGCGGTGTACTGCGCCAGCAGTCCCTCGTAGTAGGAATCCGGGAGTTCCAATCCCGCCACGGCAGCCTGCTGAAGCGGCGCGGCGGCACCCACGGTGAGAAAGTCATGCACCTTGCGCGCCTGCGCGATGACCTCCGGCGCGGCGTGCACGTATCCCAAACGCCACCCGGTGATCGAGTAGGTCTTCGAAAGCGAACTGCAGGTCAGCGTGCGACTCGCCGCCCCGGGCAGTGCCGCCGCGTGAACGTGCCGGTGCGGCTCAAACACGATGTGTTCATACGGCTCATCCATCACCACAAAGGCATCGTACTTTTCCGCGAGGGTGAGGATGTGGGTGAGCTCTTCCCGCGTGAACACCTTGCCGGTGGGGTTCGACGGATTGCACACGATGATCGCCTTGGGCCGTTGCGCAAAGGCACGCTCCAGCTCGGCGGGATCGTAGGAAAACGTCGGCGGACGCAGCGGAACAAAGATCGGCTCCGCGCCGGAGAGGATCGCATCGGCCGCGTAATTCTCGTAGAACGGCGAGAACACGATGACCTTGTCGCCCGGATTGCAGGCCGTCATCAGCGCCACCATCATCGCCTCGGTGCTTCCGCAGGTGACGACGAGATCGCGGTCGGGATCGACCGTCATCCTGGAGAACCGCTGGATCTTCTTCGCGAGCGCCTGTCGGAACGCCGGCGCGCCCCACGTCACCGCGTATTGATGGAATGGCCCGCGGGTAGCCTGCTCGAGGGCGACGAGCAGCGGCTCCGGTGGATCAAAATCGGGAAACCCCTGGGCGAGGTTGATGGCTCCGTAGCGGGTGGCCAGACGGGACATTCCCCGAATGACCGATTCCGAGAATCCCTGCAAACGCGTGGCGGTGGCGGGCATGACAGCAGGATTTTCCGACGCAATCCGGCATTCGCCCGCCTGAGATCAGGCGGGACAAATTCGACTCCGGAGAAGGCGTCGGCAGGAAACGTTCAGCCTTCGATCGTGCTCATCTCGACCGGATCCACCTGCACGCCGTGCTTGCGGAACCACTTGATGGCGGCCTCGATCGTCTTGCCCTCGCCCTCGAGTTCGAGCGCGATCACCCCCACCTCGTTCGTCACACTGGAATTCCGGATGTTGAACACGAGATCAAACTTCCGGCTCATGCCCCAGATCAGGGGCTTGGTGGTGCTCTCGGCACCGAAGGTCAGCCAGAGACGCCGCTTTTCACGGGCCGGAGCGGATTTGCGAGTGGGCTTCTTGGGCATGGGACGTGTGGGATCGATGTTGCAGTCGGACGCACCGAGTGAAGCGGAACCCGGCCCCGGGCTCAATCCCAGACACCGGGAATCCTGCCCGACACTCGAACGCTACAAAACCAGCGAAACGCGCGAAGCAGGGATTGAATTTGGAAAGCATGAAAGCAGGAGCGGAAGTGGGAGGCATTTTCCATGGATCGCCATCTGCCGGGTTCCAATTAACATCTCCCTGAATCGTGAAAATAGCCCCGGCCTTGAGGCCGGCGATTGGACCTCAACTCCGATCGAGTCCCAGAGGGACGGCAGAAGGACACCTCTGTCGTCCCTACAGGACTCGACGCCTCCCACTGCATCAAAACCCAGGCCTGAAGGCCTGGGCTATTCTCATCCGACTTTGACGAAAGCTCGCTACGGCGCTGCCTCTTCAACCCTTCAACCCATTGGTGTCCGGACCTGAGGTGAGTTCAATCGGAACCGAATGGGTCGCAGAGGCGACAGGGGGGCGCGTCCGCGTTGTGCGATGCATTGGGTTTGCGGATGACCTTTTGCACGTTTGGATGCGGTAGAATGG